>JACPCG010000107.1 GCA_016179925.1 Candidatus Rokuibacteriota bacterium
TATAATGGCTGGTGTTGTCACGTGATCACCCGAATCAACCAGGCACATCCGGCCGTCGTCTACGGATTGCTCGCCGTCCTCATGGCGGCCGTGTTCGTCCCGATGTCCCTCTTCCGTCTGGTGGACGGCGACGAGGGCACCTACCTGCTCGTCTCGAGGCTTGTGGCGGAGGGCCAGCTTCCCTACCACGACTTCTACTACCCGCAGATGTTCCTGCTGCCCTACGTCTACGGCGCCTGGATGAAGCTCGTTGGTTACTCATGGTACGGGGCGCGCGTCCTGTCGGCGCTTCTTTCGATCGCGCTGGGGCTCCTCGTCTGTCGCCAGACCGCGCACCTCGCTGGGGCGCGGGCGTGGGGGGTGCTGGCCGCTGTGCTGCTCACGTTCACGAGCCTCGCCTTCGGCTGGTATCCACTCATCAAGACGTTCGTCCTGCCAACGCTCCTGCTCTTCGCGGCGTATCTTGTCGTCTCGTCGCACTCGACGCGCTGGAAGTGGGTCGCATGCGGATTTCTGCTCGGGCTCGCGGTCGCATGCCGCCTGTACGTCATCGCCGTCACTCCGGCGTTCCTCCTCGAAATCTATCTCACCGAGAAGGCGCCAAAGCCAAGGCTCATGAAACTTGCGGGGTTCACGATCGGCCTCGTGATCGCGCTTCTTCCCACAGAGCTCTTCTTCCTTATCGGACCCGAAACATTCATCTTCAATGTCGTCGGCAGCCAGGTGATCCGAACCGAGTACACGGCCGTGAGCTGGTGGCACCAGAAGATCGCCGCGCCGATGACGCTCCTCGCCATCAAGTCCGGCGAAGGCGTGGTGAGCAGCCAATTCCTCCTCTTCCTCTTCCCACTGAATCTCGGTTCCTGGATTTCCAGTGCCGTCTCGCGGGAGCGGCTGACGCTGGCCTCCTCGATCGCGATCCTCCTCATCCTCGCCAGCTTCATTCCGACACCGGTCTACACGCAGTACTTCTGCATGCCGTTACCGTTTCTCATGGTCAACGCCGTTGTCTTCTGCGCATCCCTGACTCGCGACGTCTCAGCGCCGCAGCTCCGACACTTCCTCGCCTCGCTCGCCACCCTCTACGTGTCGCTGTCACCCTACGACTTCTACCGATACACGGTTGGTGGCGAGCAGATTCCGGGAAGCTTTGTTCACGCTGATGCCGTGAACTGGCAGCTCCCGACGATCCGTGCCGTCGGACAAGCGATCGACCGAGAGCTCCGGCCGAACCGACCGTTCGCGATCAGCTTCTGGCCCGGCTACTTCGTCGAGACCAAGGCCGCCATCCTGCCCGGAACGGAGAACCATTACGCGCCGGTCTTCGCCCAGCGCGTCAGTGCCAGTGAGATCGCGCGGTTCAAGCTCATGTCCTACCCCGGGCTCCTGTGGCACTTCCAGCACCACAGCGTGGACGTCATCGTGGTCGGCAACTCGGCTCCCGATTGGGCTTGGCTTCGCGAGCATCTCGTGCAGAACGGTTATACCCTGAAGGAGCGGATCGCGAAGACCGAGATCTACACGCTGCCCGTGACAGCCCGACCATGAGCGGACGTACCTTTCGCGATCGAAGCGAGTTCAAGGCGTGGAACGATGCCATGGTTGAAAAGTACGACCTCGAGGAGTTCCACAACCACCCGAGCCCGTTTGTCCGCTACGTCGAGCACAAGCGTATCCGCCGGATCTTCGCGCTGCTCGCTCCGCGGGCCGACCATCGAGTGCTCGAGATCGGGTGCGGTGCCGGGCACCTTCTGGCACAAGTACCCTCGGGTCGCCCCTTCGGGATGGACCTCGCCCACACGCTGCTCGCCAAGGCTGCGCGCCGCCTGGGCGGGTACGGCGGGTTCGTGCAGGGCGATGCCGAGCACCTTCCCTTTCGCGACGGCGCATGGGACCGAATCTACTGCTCCGAGGTTCTCGAGCACGTGCCTTCGCCCGCAGCCGCGCTCGCCGAGATGAGTCGCGTCGTGGAACGCCGCGGTGTCACCGTGGTCTCCGTACCCAACGAGCGATTGATCAATGCGCTCAAGACGGCTCTCCGGAAGACCGGTCTCTACCGCGCGCTGCTTCGCGAGGGCACGAGCAAGTACGCCATGCCGGACCGCATGGACGACGAGTGGCATCTTCATACCTTCGATCTGGCGACGCTGCTCGCGCTGATTCCTTCCGGTCTTCGAGTCACGCACGTCGAGCGTGTTCCGTTCCGATGGCTGCCGCTCCGGTACGTTGTGAGGTGCGAAGCCGTGGGCGTCGTGCGCCCGTAGCATGGCTGACGGCGACGCGCTCTCGGTCATCCTCCCCGTCCTCAACGAGCGGGACAACCTCGAGCTGCTCCACGAGCGCCTCACGGAGGCGCTCGAGCCGATGGGGCGCGACTACGAGGTGATCTACGTGGACGACGGCTCGACCGACGGCTCGTGGGACGTCTTGAAGAAGCTCGCGGAAGCCGACGCGCGAGTCCGCCTCGTGCGTCTCAGGAAGAACTTCGGCCAGACCTCCGCGCTCGCCGCCGGCTTCGCCCACGCGCGGCATCCGATCCTGATCACGCTCGACGCGGACCTCCAGAACGATCCCTACGATATCCCGCGCCTCGTCGAGCGGCTCGGCGACTCCTACGACGTCGTCTCCGGCTGGCGCCGCCACCGGAACGACTCCCGGCTCACGCGGCGCCTGCCCTCCCACGCGGCGAACTTCCTGATCAAGAAGGTCAGCGGCGTGCCGCTCCACGACTTCGGCTGCACGCTGAAGGCCTACCGGCGGGAGATCGTCCAGGACGTCAGCCTCTACGGCGAGATGCACCGGTTCCTGCCGGTGCTGGCGGCGTGGGTCGGCGGGCGGGTGACCGAGTTGGAGGTGACCCACCACCCGCGCACGCGCGGCGTGTCGAAGTACGGGCTCCTCCGGACCTACAAGGTGCTCGTGGACCTCATCACGCTGAAGTTCGTCGGCGACTTCTCGTCGCGCCCGAACTACATCTTCGGCGGCTTCGGGCTCCTGAGCCTCGTGCTCGGCTTCCTCTCGCTCGACGTCGTCGCCTACCGCGTGTTCGTCCTGCGCCGGCTCGAGGCGACGCCGCTCGTGTTCCTGATGGTCCTGTTCTTCATCACGGGCGCGCTCTCGCTCTTCATCGGGTTCCTCGCCGAGATCGTGATCCGCGGCTTCTACGACACGCAGCGCAAGCCCACGTATTACGTCCGCGAGACGGTGGGGCTGGACGGCAAGGAGTAACGCCCGTGTGCGGCATCGTCGGCAACGTGCTGGCGCGCGCAGACCGGACGCCCGATCCGGCGGTCCTCAAGCGCATGAACGACCGGATCGCCCACCGCGGCCCCGACGACGAGGGGTTCTTCGTCCAGGGCCCGGCCGGGCTCGCGATGCGCCGGCTCAAGATCATCGACCTCGCGACCGGGCATCAGCCGATGAGCAACGAGGACCGGCATGTCTGGCTGGTCTTCAACGGCGAGATCTACAACTACCGCGAGCTCACCCGGACGCTCAGTGCCCGCGGCCACGTCTTCGCCACGCGCTCGGACACCGAAGTCATCGTCCACGGCTGGGAGGAGCGCGGGCTCGGCGTGCTCGCCGAGCTCGAGGGCATGTTCGCGTTCGCGATCTGGGACGAGCCCACGCGCACGCTCGTCCTGGCGCGCGACCGGCTGGGGATCAAGCCGCTCTACTACGCGGTCCTCCCCGACCAGATCGTCTTCGCCTCGGAGCTGAAGGCGCTCGTCGAGCACCCGGCGGTAGACCGGACGCTCGACCTCACGGCGCTCTCGCGCTATCTCGCCCACGAGTACGTCCCCGCGCCGCACGCGATCTTCCGCTCGATCCGGAAGCTCCCGGCGGGCCACTGGCTCACCTACACCGAAGGGCGGCTCAAGGTCGAACCGTACTGGGACGTCGCCTTCCACCGGCGGGGGACGGTCAGCGAGGCCGGGGCGCTCGAGGAGCTCCGCGCGACGCTCGACCTCTCGGTCCGCCAGCACCTGATCAGCGACGTGCCGCTCGGCATGTTCCTCTCGGGTGGGATCGACTCGAGCGCGGTCGCCGCGTTCGCCGCGCGCCACGCCCCGGGACGCCTCAAGACCTTCTCGATCGGCTTCGAAGACGCCTCGTTCGACGAATCCGCCCACGCGCGGCGCGTCGCGCGGGCGCTCGACACGGACCACCACGAGGAGATCCTGGGCCCCCGCGCAGCGCTCGACCTCGTCGCGCGGCTCCCCGAGCTCCTCGACGAGCCGCTCGGCGACGCCTCGCTGATCCCGACGTATCTCCTGTCGCGCTTCACGCGGCGCTCGGTGACGGTCGCCCTCTCGGGCGACGGCGGCGACGAGCTCTTCGCCGGCTACCCGACCTACCAGGCCCACCGCCTGGCGCGCGCGTTCGAGCTGGTCCCGCGCTGGATCCGCCGGGGCCTGATCCGGCCCGTGGTCGATCGGCTGCCCGTGTCGCTCGCCAACCTGAGCCTCGACTTCAAGCTCAAGCGCTTCGTCGAGGGGATGGAGTACGCCGGTGTCGAGCGTCACGCCGCGTGGCTCGGCTCGTTCGCGCCGGCCGAGCAGCGGGAGCTCTTCACGCCTGACGCGCTCGCCCGGATGGAGACGTCCCCGTCGTACGACGCCTTCCACGAGACCATCGCCCACGCGACCACGGCCGAGGGGCTCGAGCGGATGCTCTACCTGGACCTCAAGGGCTACCTCGGCGAGGGCGTGCTCTCCAAGGTGGACCGCGCCAGCATGGCCTGCTCGCTCGAGGTGCGCGTGCCGCTGCTGGACCGGCGCGTCGTCGAGCTGGCCGCAAGCTTTCCGATGAGCCTCAAGCTCCGCGGCCTCACGACCAAGTGGGCTCTCAAGCGCTCGGTGCGCGCCATGCTGCCCCGGGACATCATCGAGCGGCCGAAGAAGGGGTTCGGCATCCCCCTCGGCCACTGGTTCCGCGGCGAGCTCCGGCCGCTCCTGCGCGAGGTGTGCGCGCCCGAGGCGATCCGCCGGGCCGGCCTCTTCCGTCCCGAGGCCGTCGAGCGCTTGCTCGGCGAGCACGAAACCGGGCGCCGCGATCACCGCAAGAAGCTCTACACGCTGCTGGCCTTCCAGCTCTGGGCCTCGCGGTACCGTCCGGGTTGAAGCGGCGACTGCTCGATCTCCGCGCCTGCCCCGCGTGTCACGGAGCGCTCACCCCGACGCGGGCGTTGCCGGAGGCCGGCGTTATCGTCGAGGGCGAGCTCGCGTGCCCTCACTGCTCCGCCCGCTACCCGATCACCCGCGGGGTCCCCCGCCTGCTCCCCAAGGCGCCCGCTGAAGAGGCCGTCGCGACGGCCCAGCGCTTCGGCTACGAGTGGACGCGCTTCTCGGAGATCCGCCCGGAGTACGAGGAGCAGATGCTCGGCTGGATCGCCCCCGTCGGACGGGAGGCGTTCGTGGGACGGCGGGTGCTGGACGCGGGCTGCGGCAAGGGCCGCCACCTGCGTCTCGCCGCAGCCTTCGGCGCCAAGGACGTCATCGGCATCGACCTCGGCCACGCCGTGGACGCCGCCGCGGCGAACACTGCCGACCTCGACACCGTCCACGTCGTTCAGGGCGATCTCACGCGCCCGCCGTTCCGCCCCGGGAGCATGGACCTCATCTACTCGATCGGCGTGCTCCACCATTTGGGAGAGCCCGAGGCGGGATTCCGCGCGTTGGCACCGCTCCTCGTCCCGGGCGGGCGGCTTGTCGCGTGGCTCTACGCCCGGGAGGGCAACGGCTGGGTGATGGCGCTCGTGGATCCGGCGGGGCGGCTCACGAGCCGGCTTCCTCTGCCGCTGGTGAGCGCCCTCGCCTGGGTCATCACCGTGCCACTCTGGATCGCCCTCCGCCTGCTCTACGCTCCCACGCGTGGGCACTCGTGGCTCCGCCGGTTACTCCCGTATCAGAGCTACTTGAGCGACCTCCTGCCCTTCCCCTTTCGTGAAGTGCACTCGATCGCGTTCGACCAGCTCCTCGCGCCGGTCGCCCACTACATGCCGCGTGCGCACGTCGAGCGCTGCTTCGCCGAGGGTGGGCTGACGCTGCAGTCGCTCCGCTGGCACCACGAGAACAGCTGGGCGGCAAGCGGGATCCGCGGAGCCTCCGGATAGGAGACGCGCGAGCTCGAGGAGCGCGTCGGAGTCACTGCCGTTCGAGCGCCGGCTCCGCCGGCGCAACCGGTTCTGGGGGAGGTTTCGGAGGGGGCCGCCGAGGCCCCCTCCGACGAACTAGCGGCGCGGGGCGTCGCCGAGCGCGACGACGACGAGCGAACCGTGGGCGTCCACCGGGCGCACGCCCCGCCCGTAGGCCGCGACGCTTTCGCAGAGCCAGCCGACGCAGGGTGTCCGCTCGGGGATGTGGCTTCGGATCGCCTCCCACTCGTCGGCGGCGGCCGAGCCCAGGGCCCGGTGGCGCGCGCTCGCCTCGATGACCAGCACGAGGCGCGCGGCGTCGCCCTCGAGGCGCTTGACCGCCGTGACCGTCGCGTCCACCGAGCCTTGGATGAGCGCCTCGCGGTCCGGCATCGAGCCCGCCTCGAAGCCGTCGACCCAGCCGAGCCCCGTCGAGTACGGCGCCTCGAGGCACGCCGCGCTCACGATCGGCTCGACCGTCGAGGTCCCGTACACGGCGGACGAGGAGAGCACGCTGCACACCGTCCGCATCTTGGGCCCCATCAGGAGCCGCCACGCGGGGAGGAACGTCTCCGCCGGCGCTCCGAAGCCCGGCTGGGCGAACGCGAAGCCGAGGCCTCGCGGGTACCGCATCCTGAACGGCCAGCCTGACAGGATGAGGCGCGCCGCGCCGTGGGCCGCGTCGGCGAGGTCGACGCCCCCGACCGCCGCGACCCCGCTCACCGCGCCTTCGCCGTTGGCGAGGCAGACGACGAGCGCGCCGGTACCTACCGCTCCGTTGTGCGTGATGATCGCGGAGGCTGTCCCGCCGGCGACGCCGACCGGGCCCAGGACGTTCCGGATCATCGGCACCGCGTCCTGGCCCGGAATGCCGGCGGTGACGAGCAGGACCGTGTCCGGGGTGGCTCCGTGGAGCCCGGTGCGGGCCATGGCGGTCGCCCGGATCGTGGCCCAGAGCGCCTCCGGGTGGGACGCGAACCCCACGCCGATCTGGAGAGCCTTCGCTGTGACGTCGACAGGTGCAGTTTCGATCATGCGATCGGGAAGGTGCAGGGGGGATGCCAACCGTAAGTGCTTTGAAAATCGATGAATTCTTGGGTAGGCTACCCGGCTAGGGTGTCAGTCCGTCAAGAGCAGTGACGTTTAGAGCATCCCGTACTCCTTGAGCCGACGGTAGATGGTCCGCCGGGAAATGCCGAGCGCCTGCGCCGCGGCCTCCTTGTCGTCCTTGTAGAAGCTGAGCGCGCGGAGGATCAGCTCCTTCTCCACCTCCGCGAGCTGGGGGATGGCACCGCTCCCGACCGCAGGGGCGGCGGAGCCCGCGGCCAGACTCGGCAGATCGCCGAGGGTGATCTGGTCGCGCGCGCCCATGGCGTAGGCGCGCTCGATCAAGTTCTCGAGCTCCCGCACGTTGCCGGGGAAGTCGTAGGGGTGGAGCGCCTCGAGCGCGTCCGGCGTCATGCCGCGGACGTCGCGGCGGAAGCGCCGGTTGAAGCGGCGGACGAAGTGGTTCACGAGCGCGGGAATGTCCTCGCGCCGCGCGCGGAGTGGCGGCAGGCTGATCCGCACCACGTTCAGGCGGTAGTAGAGGTCCTGGCGGAGCGAGCCCTCGGCGATCGTGCGGTCGAGGTCGCGGTTGGTCGCGGCGATCACGCGCACGTCCACCGCGTACGCCTTGGTCGAGCCGACGGGACGGACCTGCATCTCCTGCAGCACACGCAGGAGCTTCACCTGGAGCCCCGGCGAGAGCTCGGCGATCTCGTCGAGGAAGATCGTCCCCTCGTTCGCGCCGCGGAAGAGGCCGAGCGCGTCGGACACGGCGCCGGAGAACGCGCCGCGCACGTGGCCGAAGAACTCGGACTCGAGCAGGTCCTCGGGGATCGCGCTGCAGTTCACGGGAATGAACGGCCCCTTGGCGCGCGGCGAGAGCCGGTGGATCGCGGCGGCGACGAGCTCCTTGCCGGTGCCGCTCTCGCCCTCGATCAGCACGGGCGAGTCGGTCCCGGCGACCTTCGCGATGACCTCTTTCACGCGCTGCATCGGCTGCGAGTTGCCGACGAGCTCGGTGACGGTCAGCTCTTCGCCCAGGCGCTCGCGGAGCGAGGTCACCTCGCCCCGGAGAAACCGCCGTTCCGTCATCCGCGCCATCAGGTGGCGCAGTTCGTCGAGGATCAGGGGCTTCGAGAGGTAGTCGTACGCGCCTTCCTTGAGGGCTTCCACCGCGGAGGCGATCGTCGGATAGCCCGTCATCATCACGACCTCGATCGAGTCGTCGTGCCGCTTGATCTCGCGCAGCAGATCGAGTCCGCTCATCTCGGACATGCGGACGTCGGTGAGCACGGCGTCGAAGAGATCGCCGCGGAGCGCCGCGAGCGCCTCATCGCCGCTCGTGGCGCACTTGACCTGATAACCCCACCGCGTGAGCGCCTCTTCGAGGAGGCGCAGGATCGAGGGCTCGTCGTCAACGACCAGGATCTTCGCAGCGTCCATGGTCCCCAAACTTTAGCACGAGTGAATGTCAAACTGACAAGGTATTAGACGGCTGCCTTGCGCCTCGGGCAGCGCCATGTTAGCGTAGCTTTTGACTTTTTATCGAGGAGATCGTTCATGGCTGACACCACGACCATCCACCTGACCGAGCAGAACTTCGATGAGGCGCTGGGCCGGCAGGAGGGAATCATGATGGTGGACTTCTGGGCCGAATGGTGCACCCCCTGCCGGGCGATCTCCCCGACCCTGGAAACCCTGGCGAAGGAGTCGGGAGGCAAGGTCACGCTGGCCAAGGTCAACGTGGATGAGAATCCCGGG
This sequence comes from Candidatus Rokuibacteriota bacterium, assembly GCA_016179925.1. Lineage (GTDB taxonomy): Bacteria > Methylomirabilota > Methylomirabilia > Rokubacteriales > CSP1-6 > JACPCG01. The sequence continues at coordinate 8,945 of JACPCG010000107.1, forward strand.
CTCGCCGCCCGCTACGGGATCCGCTCGATCCCCACGATCCTGTTCGTGAAGCAGGGCAAAGTCGCCGACCAGGTCATCGGGGCCGTCCCCCGCGCCAAGCTCAAAGAGAAGCTAGACGCTCTCGCCTGACGGGCCCCCGGGCGGGAACCGCATTCGTACCTCTGGCATAGGGATCCCGTCACTCTCTCCGACCCGTGACGAGTTCCGAGCTCTCGCGGCAGGGGGGAACCTTGTCCCGGTGTTCGCCGAGCTCCCGGCCGACCTCGACACGCCGCTCTCGGCGTACCTGAGGCTCCGGCCCGGTCCCTACGCGTTCCTGCTCGAGTCGGTGGAGGGCGGCGAGGTCTGGGCCCGCTACTCCTTCCTCGGCGCCGATCCGTTGATGGTCCTCACGGCCAAGAACGGCCGGCTCACGCTCAGGCGCGGCAGCCGGACCGAGCGCCTTCCCGACGGCAGCCCGCTCGAAGCGGTGCGCGAGTTGCTCCGGCAGTTCCAGCCCGTGCCGGTGCCGGGCCTGCCGCGGTTCCAGGGCGGCGCCGTGGGCTACCTCGCCTACGACATGGTCCACCACATGGAGCGCCTGCCACGGACGACGAACGACGACCTCGGACTCCCCGACGCGGTCTTCCTGTTCACCGACACGCTCCTCGTCTTCGACAACCTCCGCCACCGGCTCCTCGTGATCGCGAACGCGGTGATCGACCGGCGCGATCCCGCATCGCTCGACCGCGCGTACGACCGCGCGGCCGTCCGCATCGGGATGACCCTCGCCAAGCTCTCGCGCCCGACCCGCGTCCCCACGCCGCTCGTTCTCACGGCGCCGGGTCCCCTGGTGGCGCTGGGCGAGGAGGGCTTCGCGTCCACGATGAGCGAGCGGGAGTTCACGGACGCCGTGAAGCGCGCGAAGGAGTTCATCGCCTCCGGGGACGCCTACCAGATCGTGCTGTCACGGCGGCTCGACGCCCGGCTGACGGCGGATCCCTTCACGGTGTATCGGGCGCTCAGGACGATCAATCCCTCACCGTACCTCTTCTTCCTCCGGCTCGGCAAGACGACGCTCGTCGGCTCGTCGCCTGAGGTGCTCGTCCGCGTGGAGGGCGACCAGGTGGCCCTGCGCCCGCTCGCCGGCACGCGGCCGCGGGGAGCCACGGAGGCGCAGGACCGGGAGATCGAGAAGGAGCTCCTGGCGGACCCGAAGGAGCGCGCCGAGCACGTCATGCTCGTGGATCTCGGGCGGAACGACGTGGGGCGCGTGTCCGAGCTCGGCTCGGTCAAGGTGACGGAGTTCATGGCGATCGAACGCTACTCCCACGTCATGCACCTCGTGAGCCACGTCACGGGCAAGCTCCGGAGCGGGACCGACGCGCTCGGCGTGCTCCAGGCCTGCTTCCCCGCGGGGACGCTCACCGGGGCGCCGAAGATCCGCGCCATGGAGATCATCGACGAGCTCGAGCCGACCCAGCGGGGCCCGTACGGGGGCGCCGTGGGCTATGTCTCCTACTCTGGCAACCTCGACTCGTGCATCACGATCCGCACGGTGGTCTGCCACGGGAGGCACGCCTCGGTCCAGGTGGGCGCCGGCATCGTCGCCGACTCCGACCCGAAGACTGAGTGGCTCGAGACGTGCTCGAAGGCTCAGGGCATGTTGCTGGCGCTCCGGATGGCGGTGGGGGTCGGGCAGCGATGATCCTCGTGATTGACAACTACGACTCGTTCACGTACAACCTCGTCCAGTATCTGGGCGAGCTCGGCGCGACGCTCGAGGTGGTACGCAACGACGCCGTCGACGCGGATGCGATCGTCAGGATGAAGCCGGAGCGTGTCGTGATCTCGCCCGGACCCGGCAACCCCAGCCAGGCGGGTGTCTCGCTCGAGGTCATCCGGCGGCTCGGCGCGACGACACCGATCCTCGGTGTCTGCCTCGGCCATCAGGCGATCGGCGAAGCCTTCGGCGCGACCGTCGCGCGCGCGAAGACCCAGATGCACGGCAAGACTTCGGAGATCCATCACGACGGGCGCGGCGTCTTCGCGGGGCTCCCGAACCCCCTCGTCGCCACGCGGTACCACTCACTCGCCGTCCTGCGCGAGACCGTCCCCGACGACCTTGAGATCACGGCCACGGCCGAGGACGGCGAGATCATGGGGCTGCGCCACCGCCGCCATCCCGTCGAGGGCGTGCAGTTCCACCCGGAGTCGATCCTGACGGTCGAGGGCAAGCGTCTGCTCAAGAACTTCCTCGCGGGATGACGCCCGAGCGCGCGACGGAGAAGCGACTCATCGAGATCATCCGGCGCGCCGCCGCGCGCGGGCCTGGTGTCCGCGTGGGCATCGGCGATGACTGCGCGGTGCTCGAGCCGGACCCGGGGGGCCTGCTCCTCGCGACCACCGACCTCCTGATCGAGGACGTCCACTTCCGCCGCCGCTGGGCCGAGCCCGCCGATCTCGGCTGGAAGTCGCTCGCCGTGAACCTCTCCGACATCGCGGCGATGGGCGGGCGCCCGCGCTGGGCGCTGGTGGCCCTCGCCTGCCCGGAGGCGACGAGCGTCGAGGAGGCGGAGGCGTTCTTCGAGGGCGCGCTCGCGCTGGCCTCCGAGCACGCGGTGGCCGTGGTCGGGGGCGACACCTCCGCGTCGCCCCGGGGCTGGATCGTGAACGTCACGCTCCTCGGCGAGGCGCCGCGGGCGCCGGTGCTCCGCTCCACGGCGCGGTCCGGCGACGTGATCGCCGTGACGGGCTCGCTCGGGCGCGCGGCGGCGGGGCTGGCGCTTCTCGAGCGCGGCGCCGCGCCCGCGGGCATCCCCGCGGACACGCTCGCCGACCTGACGGCGGCCCATCTGAGACCGCAGCCGCGCATCGGCGAGGGCCGCTGGCTCGCAGCCGCGGGCGCCGTGACGGCGATGATCGACCTCTCGGACGGCCTCGCCACCGACCTCGGCCACATCGCCGAGGAGAGCTCCATCGGCGCCCGCGTGGGCCTCGATCGGGTACCGGTGGACGCGGGCACGCGCGCCGTCGCGCCAGCCCTCGGCTGCGATGCGCTCGCCTGGGCGACGGGCGGCGGCGAGGACTACGAGCTCTTGCTCACCTGCGAACCCGGAGCCTTCGCGCGGCTCGCCGACGGCCTCCTGGCGGCCACCGGCACGCGGCTCACCGCGATCGGCGAGATGGTGCCGGCCGCCGATGGCGTCCGCTACACGGACGCCGGCGGCCGCGAGGTCGCGGTCGGCCCGGGGTTCGAGCACTTCGTCACGGGGCGCGCGCGTGGGTGACCGGCTCCTCCTGATGCTCCTCGTCCTGGGCGCGCTCGTCTTCGCCTCGGCGCTCCTGACGGGCGCGGAGGCGGCGTACTTCTCGCTCGGGCGCGCTCGGCTCCGGCGGGTCGCCGCCGAGGGCGCCGAGGCCGGCGCGCCGAAGCCCCTGATCGAGCGGCCGCACGATCTCCTCGTCACGCTGCTCGTCGGGATCACGGTGATCAACATCGCCGCCTCGGCGATCGCCGCGCTGGTCGCCGACCGCGTCGTCGGGCACCGGCTCGCGCTGCCCGTGCAGATCCTCGGCACGATCTTCGTCCTCACCACCTTGGGTGAGGTCCTGCCGATGACGCTCGCCGTCAAGTACCCCGAGCGATTCCTCGCCCTGGTCCACCGCCCGGTGGGCTGGCTCGGGGCGCTCCTCACCCCGGTGCGCGCGCTCCTCGCCGGGCTCACCGCGATCACCGTGCGCCTCATCGGGAGCGAGCGCGCGGCGGGGCCGGAGCTGTCCGAGGAGGAGCTGCGCACGCTGGTGGACGTGGGCGCGAGCGAGGGAGTCGTCGAGCGGGAGGAGCGCGAGATGATCCACAGGGTCTTCGAGCTCGAGGATACGCTGGTGCGCTCCGTGATGGTGCCCCGCACCGACATGTTCTGCCTCGACGTCGAGACACCGGTCGGCGAGATCCTGCCGCCGCTGCGTGAGCATCTGCATTCGCGGGTCCCCGTGTACGAGGGCTCGATCGACGCGATCATCGGCATCCTCTACACGCGGGAGCTGCTGCCGTACATCGCGGGCCTGCCCGCGGACTTCGACCTGCGCGCGCACCTCCACCCGCCGTACTTCGTGCCCGAGTCCAAGCGCGCCGACGCGCTGCTCCAGGAGTTCCAGGCGAAGAAGCTCCACATGGCCATCGTCGTGGACGAGTACGGGGGCACCGCCGGCCTGGTGTCGCTCGAGGACCTCCTGGAGGAGCTGGTCGGCGAGATCGCCGATGAGTTCGACGAACCCGAACGGCTGATCCAGCGGCTGAACGCGACGACCTTCCGCGTGGCCGGCAAGCTTCCGATCGACGAGCTGAACGCGGCCACCGGGCTCGCGATCTCGAGCGAGGCCTACGACACCGTCGGCGGCTGGGTCCTCGACCTCTTCGGCCGGGTGCCCCGCAAGGCCGAGCGCACGGAGACGCCCGAGCTCGTCGTGACCGTCGAGAAGGTCGAGCGCACGCGCGTCGTCGAGGTGCTCGTCGCCCTCCGGAAGCCCGAGTCCCGGGAGGCGGCGGCGTGACCATGCTCTGGGTCGCCGCGCTCTGCCTCGTGGCGGTGATGTTCTTCTCCGCCGCCGAGATGGCGTTCATTGCGGCGAACCGCCTCCGGCTCCGTCACGCGGCGGAAGAGGGCAATCGGACGGCGGCGCGCTACCTCGAGGCGTTCCGCCACCCGGAGCGCGCGCTCTCCGCCGCGATGATGGGCGTGACCATCGCCCACATCGCCGCCTCCTCCACCGTCACGTGGACGCTCCTGCCTACGCTCGGCGGGCTCGCGCCTGTCCTGGTGACCGTGCTGCTCACGCCGGTCATGCTGGTCTTCGGCGAGATTATCCCAAAGGCCGTCGCGCGCGAGTGGGCGACGAACCTCATCCTCAAGCTCTACTGGCCCCTCACCTGGGCGTCGGTGGTGCTGGTCCCCTTCGTCGGGTTCTCGCGCTTCGTGGTCGCACGGATCCTCCGCCTCTTCGGCGGGCGCGAGCCCGACGTGCGCGCGTTCGTGTCGCGCGAGGAGCTGAAGGCGCTGCTCTCGATGGAGCCCGGCGAAGCGGACGTGACGACGCAGGAGGCGGAGATGATCGACAAGATCTTCGACCTCGGCGACACGACCGTCCGCGAGGTGATGGTGCCGCTCGTCGAGGTGGCGATGCTGCCGGACACGGCCTCGCCGGGCGACGCGATCGCGCTCATTCGGGAGCGCGGCTTCTCGCGGATCCCCCTCTACCGCCAGCGGGAGACCAACGTGGTCGGCGTCGTCGCCGCGATGGACCTGCTGAGCCGCGGCGCCGCGGCGGCGACCCTGGACGAGCTCAAGCGCCAGCCGTATTATGTGCCGGAAACCAAGCGGATCGACGACTTGCTCCGCGAGATGCAGCGCGCCCGCACCCACATGGCGGTGGTCGTGGACGAGTACGGTGGCTCCACCGGTGTCGTGACGCTCGAGGACATCCTCGAGGAGATCGTCGGCGAGATCCGGGACGAGCACGACCGGGCGCCCGCCGCGGTGGAGCGGCTGCCCGACGGCAGCTACCTCGTCGCCGCGCGGACGAACATCGACGAGCTGAACGAGGCGCTCGACTGGAGCCTGCCCAAGGAGGACTACGAGACGGTGGCGGGGCTCGTGCTGGCGACGCTCCACCGGATTCCGAGAACGGGCGAGGAGTTCCAGATTCCGGGCTACACGATCACGGTGCTCGAGGCCGACGTCCGGCGCGTCGCAGCGGTGAAGATCGCGCCGGCGCCCGGTCCCGGCGCCCACCAGGGAGGATCCTGACCATGGCTGGCAAGATGGTGCAGTTCCCGACCAACGGTGGCACCACGTCCGGGTACCTCGCGACGCCTGCTTCGGGCAAAGGGCCGGGCGTCCTCGTGATCCAGGAGTGGTGGGGGCTCGTCCAGCACATCAAGAACGTCTGTGACCGGTTCGCGGCCGAGGGGTTCACCGCGCTGGCGCCCGACATGTACCACGGCCAGACGGCGAGCGAGCCCGACGGGGCGGGCAAGCTCTTCATGGCGCTCAACATCGCCCAGGCCGAGAAGGATCTGAGGGGCGCCGCGACCTACCTGCTCGGCCGGTCGGCCACGAAGAAGCTCGGCGCCGTCGGCTTCTGCATGGGGGGCCAGCTCGCCCTCTACGCGGCGACGCTGAACCCGTCGGTCGGCGCCTGCGTGAACTTCTACGGCATCCACCCGAACGTGAAGCCCGACTACTCGAAGCTCACGGGCCCCGTCCTGGGCCTCTTCGGCGAGAAGGACCAGTTCGTGAATCCCGCGACGGCGAAGGCCGTGGACGCGGCGATCAGGAGCGCGGGTCGGCAGTCGGAGATCCACATCTACCCGAACGCGGACCACGCCTTCTTCAACGACGAGCGGGCCGACGCCTACAACAAGGCCGCGGCGGACGATGCCTGGCGGCGCACGCTCACCCTCTTCCGCCAGCACCTGAAGTAGCGGCACGGGGAGCGGGGACGCGTCCGCCAGGCGCTGAAGGGGGCGCGGGACGGGAGACCGTCCGCGACCCGCAGCCCCTGAGGTTGCGGTGGGGCGGGGAGGCCTTCCGCGACCCGTCGCTTCTGCGGGTTGCTTTCGGCGCCGACCAAAAGAAACGAGATCACGCGACGAGTGCTGGCGTGGTCGCGGAAGGCTTCCCCACCCCACCGCACTCGGAGGGCTACGCCGACGCGGCGGCGGCCTTCTCGCGCCTCTTCCGCTTGCCGGAGGCGCCCGCTTCGCCCTTGGGCGCCTTCTCCTTCTTCTCGGCTTTCTTCTCCTTGTCCTTCGGCCTCTCCGTGCGGTCCACGAGCTCGAGCAGCACCAGCGGCGCGTTGTCCCCCGGGCGCCGGCCGGCCTTGATGAGCCGCGTGTAGCCGCCGTTGCGGTCGCCGAAGCGCGGCGCGATCGTGCCGAAGAGCTGGCCCACGACTCCCGTGTCAGGGACCATGGACAGGACCTGGCGCCGGGCGTGGAGGTTGTCGCGCTTGGCGAGCGTGATCATGTGATCCGCCAGGCCGCGCACGGCCTTCGCCTTCGCTTCGGTCGTCTGGATCCGCTCGTGGCGGAAGAGCGCCACCAGCAGGTTACGGAAGAGCGCCCACCGGTGTTGGGTGACCCGTCCGAGCTTGTAGCCGGCGTTACGATGCCTCATCGCGTCACTCCTTCGGTCATTTCACCGCTCGGTTCCGCCCCGCAGCGGCGGCTCACCTCGCAACGCCACCCCGCCCGAGCGCGCCGAGGACGTTGGGGTCGATCCGCATACCGAGCGACAGCCCGAGGGTCGCCAGCGCCGTCTTGATCTCATCGATGGACTTCTCGCCCAGGTTCTTCACATGCTCGAGGTCGGCCTCGTTCTTCTGCACGAGGTCCACCACCAGGTTGAGGTCGGCGTTCTTGAGCGCGTTGATGGCGCGCGCCGGGAGCGGGAGCTCCTCCAGCGTCTTCGCGAGCGCGTCGCGCAGGAACGCCTCGCCCGAGGCCTCCGCGCCCTCCTCGTCCTCGTCGCGGGCGCCGGCGGCGAGCGGCCGGAAGTGGTCCTTGAGGTACGTCGCGGCGCGCGTGAGCACGTCGTCCGGGCTCACGGCGCCGTTCGTCCAGATCTCGACCACGAGCTTCTCGTAGTCGGTGATCTTCCCGAGCCGCGACATCTCGACGTTGTAGGCGACGCGCGTGATCGGCGAGTACGCCGCGTCGATCGGGATGGCGCCCGCGGGCGCCGGCACGGTCTTGCGGTCGACCGCCTCGTAGCCGCGCCCCATGCCGACGCCGAGCTCCATCGCGACCTTCGCGCCCGGCTCGAGCGTGAAGAGATGAAGCTCCGGGTTCACGATCTCGACCTCCGTCTCGGGGACGTCCGCGCCGGTGACCGCCTTCGGCCCCGTCGCCTCGAACCGGAGCGTCTTGGGCTCGCCGGAGGGGACCTGGATGGCCAGCTTCTTGAGGTTCAGGAGAACGTCGGCGGTGCTCTCCTTGACGCCGGGGATCTTCGCCTCCGCGCTCCTGACGCCGTCGATCTTCACCCAGGAGACCGCGGCGCCGGGCACGATCGAGAGCAGCGTTCGCCGGAGCGAGTTGCCCACGGTGAGCGCGTACCCCTTCTCGAACGGCTCGGCGACGAGCCGGCCGTACTGGTCGCTCAAGATCTCCCACTCGACTTTCTTCGGCTTCTGAAACGGAATCCGTGGCATGCGTTGCCTGCTCTCTTCCTTACTTGCTGTACAGCTCGACGATGAGCTGCTCGGCAACGGGGATCTGGATGTCGTCGCGGAGCGGCACGCTCCGCACGACGCCCTTCTTCTCGTTCGGATCGAGCTCCAGCCACTGCGGCACCTGGCCGCGGCCGGCGTTGAGGTTGTCGTCGACGCGCGCCTGGAGCTTCGAGGTCGGCCGCAGCTGGACGGCGTCGCCCACCTTGACCAGGAACGACGGCACGGAGACCTTTCGACCGTTCACCTGGAAGTGGCCGTGCGCGACCATCTGCCGCCCCTCGCGGCGCGAGGCCGCGAACCCGAGCCGGTGCACCACGTTGTCGAGGCGCAGCTCGAGGAGGCGCAGGAGGTTCTCGCCGGTGACGCCCTTCTCGGCCTCCGCCCACTGGAAGTATGTGCGGAACTGGCTCTCGAGCACGCCGTAGATCCGCTTCGCCTTCTGCTTCTCGCGGAGCTGGACGCCGAACGCGGTCAGCTTGCCGCGGTTCAGCCCGTGCTGGCCAGGCGGATAGTTGCGCCGCTCGATCGCGCACTTGTCGGTGAAGCAGCGCGCGCCCTTCAAGAAGAGCTTCTGGCCCTCACGCCGGCACAGCCGGCACTTCGCGTCGCGATACCGCGCCATCCTGGCCTCCTACACCCGCCGCCGCTTCGGCGGCCGGCAGCCGTCGTGCGGGATCGGCGTCACGTCGCGGATCGCGGTGATCTCCAGGCCCACGGCCTGCAGCGAGCGGATGGCGGCCTCACGGCCGGCCCCGGGCCCGCGGACGAAGACCTCGATCTGCTTGAGCCCGTATTCCATGGCCTTGCGCGCGGCGATCTCCGCCGCCGTCTGCGCGGCGAAGGGCGTGCTCTTGCGCGAGCCCTTGAACCCGGCGCTCCCGGCGCTCGACCAGGACACGACGTTCCCCATCTTGTCGGTGAGGGTGACGATCGTGTTGTTGAACGTCGCCTGGATGTGCGCGACGCCCGTGCGAACCTCGCGCCGCTCGCGCTTCTTGCCGCCCTTCTTCCGTGGTGTCGGTTTCGTCTCGTCAGCCATGCGTCATGCCCCTGCCTTCTTCGGCGCCGGCGCCGCGGCCGGCGCCACCGCCGCCGGCTTCTTCTTGACCATCACGCCACGGCGCGGGCCCTTCCGCGTGCGGGCGTTCGTGTGCGTGCGCTGGCCGCGGACCGGCAACCCGCGCCGGTGGCGGATGCCGCGGTAGGCCCCGATGTCCATGAGGCGCTTCACGTTCATGGACACGTCGCGGCGCAGGTCGCCCTCGACCTTCAGCTCTGTCGCGCACGCGCCCGGTTTCATCCTCCGTCCACGCCTTGACCCGCTTGTCCGGATCGACATGCGCCTTGGCGAGGATTCGCGTCGCCGTCGAGCGCCCGATGCCGTAGATGTACGTGATCGCGACTTCCCCCCGCTTCTCCCGCGGGAGGTCGACCCCTGCCACTCGTGCCATCTTTCGTCTCCGTTCCCTGTTCGAGCGGCGGCTTTGCCGCCGCAATCTGTTCCTGGGGGAGGCAGCGGAGGGGGCCTCGACGGCCCCCTCCGAAGTCTTTATCCCTGCCGCGCCTTGTGGCGCGGGTTCTTGCAGATGACGCGCGTCACGCCTCGCCGCTTGACGATCTTGCAGTGCTCGCACCGCACCTTGATCGACGGTCTGACTTTCATCCTCTCCCCTACTTGAAGCGGTAGGTGATCCGGCCGCGCGTGAGGTCGTACGGCGAGAGCTCGACCTTCACGCGGTCCCCGGGGAGGATCCGGATGAAGTTCATCCGCATCTTCCCGCTCACGTGCGCGAGCACGCGGTGGCCGTTGTCCAGCTCCACGCGGAACATGGCGTTCGGCAGCGGCTCCACCACGGTGCCCTCGACCTCGATCGCGTCTTCTTTCGTCATCGGCGCGTCAGCACCTCGGGCTCGCCCTCCGTCACCGCGACCGTATGCTCGAAGTGCGCCGCCAGGCTGCCGTCCTTCGTGACGGCCGTCCAGCCGTCGTCGAGGATCCTGACTTCCCAGCTCCCCATCGTGACCATGGGCTCGAGTGCCAACACCATGCCGGGGCGTAGCTGCGGTCCGCGCCCGGGGTCGCCGAAGTTCGGGACCTGCGGTTCTTCGTGCAGCGCGCGCCCGATGCCGTGCCCCACGAAGGCGCGGACCACCGACAGGCCGTGCGCCTCCACGTGCGCCTGCACGGCGTGGGAGACGTCGGACAGCCGCCGACCGGGCCAGCACTCCTTGATCGCCAGGTCGAGGCTCTCGCGGGTGACGTCGAGCAGTTTCTGGACGTTGACCGGAATCTCGCCAACGGCGAGGGTGAACGCGCAGTCGGCGTGGTACCCATCCACGATACACCCGAGGTCCAGGCCGACGATGTCGCCCTCCGCGATCCGGCGCGCGGCGGAGGGGATCCCGTGGACGACCTCCTCGTTGATCGAGACGCACACCGTTGCGGGGAACCCGCGGTAGCCCTTGAACGAGGGCGTGGCGCATCGCTGCGCCAGGAACGCTTCGACCTCCTGGTCGATCTCGAGCGTGGAGAGGCCGGGCTTGACGGTGGCGCGCAGGCGGTCCATGACGTCGGCCAGGATGTGGCCCGCCTTCCGCATGAGCCCGATCTCGCGGGCCGACTTGAGGACGATCACCGGCTTACCCTCCGGCCGTCTGGCGGATCGCCTGCCGGATGACATCGATCGATCCCTCGCCGGCCACCGTCGCCAGCAACCCGCGCTGGCGGTAGTAGTCGAGCAGCGGGGAGGTCTGCCGCGCGTAGACGTCGAGGCGGATCCGCACGGGCTTCTCGCCGTCGTCCTCCCGCTGGTAGAGCTCGCCGCCGCACTTGTCGCACACGCCGGGCCTCGTGGGCGGCGCAAAGACGAGGTGGTACGCCGTCTGGCACGCGCGGCAGACGCGCCGGCCCGTCAGCCGGCGCAGCAGCTCCCCCTCCGAAACGTCGAAGTAAATCACGACGTCCAGTTGCTGCCCGTGATCCTTCAGGAGTTGCGCCAGGGCCTCGGCCTGAGCGATCGTGCGCGGGAAGCCGTCCACGATGAACCCCCGCGCGGCGTCGGGCCGCGCCAGGCGCTCGCGCATCAGGCCGACGATCACGTCGTCGGGGACGAGCGCGCCCTGGTCCATGTACCGCCTGGCCTCGAGCCCGAGCCGGCTGCCCGTCGCCGCCGCCTCGCGCAGCATGTCGCCCGTCGCGAGGTGCGGCACGCCCCACTCGCGGGCGAGCTCGCGCGCCTGCGTCCCCTTGCCGGCGCCCGGAGGTCCGAGGAACACGAGGCGCATGCTCAACTCCGCGCGAACGCCCCGCTGCGCGACTTGGACCTCTTCAGGAAGCCCTCATAGTTGCGCATGAGGAGGTGTGATTCCATCTGGCGGACCGTGTCGAGGGCCACGCCGACCACGATCAGGAGGCTCGTGCCGCCGAAGTAGAACGGCACGTTGAACCAGCGGATCAGGTAGTCCGGCAGCACGGAAATGAGCGCCAAGAAGGTCGCGCCCGGCAGGGTGACGCGGGTGAGCGTCCGGTCGATGTGCTCGGCCGTCTTCTTGCCCGGGCGGACGCCGGGGATGAAGCCCCCGTACTTCTTCATGTTGTCCGCCAGGTCGATCGGGTTGAACACGATCGCCGTGTAGAAGTACGCGAAGAAGATGATCAGTCCCATGTAGAGGATCGTATAGGTGAACCGTCCCGGCGAGAGCCCGTCGGCGATCGCCTGCATCCACGGGTGCGGCGCGAAACGCGTGAGCGTCGCGGGGAACAGGATGAGCGACGACGCGAAGATGACGGGGATGACGCCCGCGGTGTTGATCCGGAGCGGGATGTGGGTGGACTGCCCGCCGTAGACCCGGCGCCCCACCACGCGCTTCGCGTACTGGACGGGGATCTTCCGCTGTCCCTCCTGCATCAGCACGACCAGCCCGGTCACCACGACCATCATCGCGACGATGGCGAGGAAGACGAAGAGCTTGAGCTCGCCCGTCGTGATCAGGGTATAGGACGCGGTCACGGCCGAGGGCAGGCGCACGACGATGCCGGCGAAGATGATCAGGGAGATCCCGTTGCCGATGCCTTTCTCGGAGATCTGCTCGCCCATCCACATGATGAGCGCCGTGCCGGCGGTCAGCGTGACCATCGTCAGCAGGCGGAAGGCCCAGCCGGGCGTCGGCACGATGACGACGCCCGTCGGGCTCCGCATGCTCTCGAGCCCGTACGCGATGCCGAGGGCCTGCACCGCGGAGAGCACGATCGTGCCGTAGCGCGTGTACTGCGTGATTTTTTTCCGCCCCGCCTCCCCTTCCTTCGCGAGTCGCTCGAGCGCCGGGATGACGACGGTCAGGAGCTGCAGGATGATGGACGCGGAGATGTACGGCATGATTCCGAGCGCGAAGATGGACAACCGCCTGAGGTTGCCACCGGAGAACAGGTCCACCATGCCGAGCAGGGTGCCCTGCACCTGGTCGAAGAACTGCGCGAGCGCGGGCCCGTCGATGCCGGGCGTCGGCACGTGGGCGCCGAGGCGGTACGCGATCAGCATCCCCGCGCTGAACAGCACGCGGCGCTTCAGCTCGGGAATCTTGAAGATGTTCTGAAAGCTCTGCAGGCCTTCGATCACGAACCGGTTCCCCGCGCGCCGAGCACTTCGACGCTGCCGCCTTTCGCCGCGATCTTCACGCGCGCGGATTCGCTCACGGCGTGAGCACGCACCGTGAGCGCGTGCGCGACGTCGCCCTCGCCGAGCACCTTCACGCGCGCGCGATCGCCCCGCTTGATCAGCCCCGCCGCGACCAGCGCGTCCGGGTCCACCACTGCGTTCGCCGGGAAGCCGCCGAGCGACTTGAGGTTCACGACGGCGTACTCGGTCTTACCGCCGTAGGGCATGAAGCCGCGCTTCGGGATCCGACGATAGAGGGGCATCTGGCCGCCCTCGAACCCGCCAGCCTTGCCGCCGCCCAAGCGCGCCTTCTGGCCCTTGTGCCCCTTGCCGGACGTCTTGCCGTGGCCCGACCCCGGGCCCCGCCCGATCTTCTTCCGCCGCTTCGTGGCGCCCGGCGCCGGGCGCAGCTCGTCAAGCCTCATGGGTCACCTGGAGGACGTGGGGCACCTTGGCGATCATGCCGCGCACGGTCGCGTTGTCGTCGTGGGTCACCTGCTGCCGCACGCGGCGGAGGCCGAGGGCCTTGAGCGTCGCCTCCTGCTTCGGGCTCAGGCCGATGATGCTCCGCGTGAGCACGATCCTAAGCTTCTTGCTTGCCACCGGCCGCCTCCTCCGCCGCCGCGCCGTCCCCGCCGCGCCGCCGCGCCGCGTGCAGATCTTGCAATCGCTTGATCTGGCGGAGCGCGTCGAGCGTTGCCTTGAGAACGTTGTGCGGGTTGTTCGAGCCGAGCGTCTTCGTCAGGATGTCCTGGACACCCGCCGCCTCGAGGATCGGCCGCACCGCGCCGCCGGCGATGACGCCGGTGCCCGGGACCGCCGGCTTGAGGAACACCCGCCCCGCGCCGAAGTGCCCCGTGATCTCGCACGGGATCGTCGTGTCCTTGAGCGGCACGAAAATGAGATCCTTCTTCGCGTGCTCCACGGCCTTTCGAATCGCTTCGGGCACCTCATGCGCCTTTCCCAGCCCCATCCCCACGTGGCCCCGGCCGTCCCCCACGACGACGAGCGCCGTGAACGAGAACCGGCGCCCGCCCTTGACGACCTTGGCCACCCGGTTGATGGACACCACCCGGTCGTTCAGCTCGAGCACGCTCGGATCGATCTTCGCTTCTGCCACTCAGTGTCTCCTGATTTTCGTTTCGCTCGCCTCGCACGGCGGGGATTCCTGGAGTGCGCCCGCCTCGCACGCTGGGGCCCCCGCCCCAGGCCGTGCGGCAGCTCGCACCGCGGCCCCGCGACGTCCTGCGGCCCGCACGGCCATTAAAACACGAGCCCGCCGGCGCGAGCCGCATCGGCGAGCGCCTTCACCCGCCCGTGGTACTTGTAGCCGCCGCGATCGAACACCACACGCTCGATCCCCGCGGCCTTCGCCTGTTGCGCCAGGAGCTCGCCGACCGCCTTGGCCGCCGTGACGTTGCCGCCGGTCCGGTGCCGCTCGCGAAACTCCGTGCTCCGGCTGTCCACGGCGAGCAGCGTGCGCGCCGCGTCGTCGTCGACGAGCTGCGCGTAGATGTGGTTCAGGCTGCGGAACACCGCCAGCCGCGGCCGCCCGGCGGATCCGCGCACGTACCGCCGGAGCCGGTGGTGCCGGATGTCGCGCTGGGCCCGACGCTCCTTCGTGATCATTTCGCGCCCGCTTTCTTGCCGACCTTCCGCCGGATGTGCTCGTCCGCGTACTTGATGCCCTTGCCCTTGTACGGATCGGGCTTGCGCAGCATGCGGAGCCGAGCCGCGGTCTGCCCGAGCACGGCCTTGTCCGGGCCGCGGAGCGTGATCGCGGTCTGCTTGTCGATCTCCGCCGTGATGCCCTCGGGCAGCGGGAAGAGCACGGGGTGCGAGTAGCCGAGCGCCAGCTGGATCGCGCGCCCCTGGACCTGGGCGCGGTAACCGATGCCGACGATCTCCAGCTTCTTCTCGAAGCCCTCCTTGACGCCGGTGACCATGTTCGCGACGAGCGCCCGGGCCAGGCCGTGCAGCGCGCGCACCCTGCGGTCGTCCCCCGCGCGCGAGATGACGATCTGGTTCCCCTCCAGCTTCGCTGTGAGCCCCGCGGGCACCGGCTGGGCGAGCTTGCCCTTGGGCCCCTCGGCGCGAACGGTGGCGCCCTCGACGTGGACCTTCACGTCCTGCGGGATGGGGACTGGCTTCTTTCCGATCCGCGACATCGCGGGCCCTTACCACACGTAGGCGAGGACTTCCCCGCCCACCTTCTGCTTGCGCGCGTCACGGTCCGTGACGACGCCCCTCGACGTTGACAGGAGCGCCATGCCCATGCCCCCGAGGATCGACGGGATCCTGTCGTGTGTGACGTAGATCCGCCGGCCCGGCGTGGACACGCGCACGAGCCCGGTGATCATCTTCTCGTTGGCGGCGCCGTACTTGAGGTACACACGAAGCGTCCCCTGCTTCGTGTCCTCGAGCACCCGGAAGTTCTTGATGAAGCCTTCGTCCTTCAGGATCTCCGCGACGCGCACCTTCAGGCGCGAGGCCGGGATGTCGACTTTCTCGTGCTCGGCGCGGCTCGCGTTGCGGATGCGCGTCAGCATGTCGGCGATCGGATCGCTCCGCATGGGCCTACCAGCTCGCCTTCACGATGCCCGGCACTTCGCCCTTGAGCGCGAGCTCGCGGAAGCAGAGCCGGCACATCTCGAACTTGCGGATATATCCCCGCGGGCGGCCGCAGAGCTTGCACCGGTGATAGGCGCGGCTCGGGTACTTCGGCGTCCGTTGCGACTTCATGATGAGCGCGGTCTTCGCCATACGCCTGCTACTCCCTGAACGGCATGCCGAGGTGCGCGAGGAGCGCCTTCGCGTCCTCGTCCGTCCGCGCCGTCGTGACGATGTTGATGTCCATTCCGCGAACCTTGTCCACCTTGTCGTAGACGATCTCGGGGAAGATCAGCTGCTCCCGGAGCCCCAGCGCGTAGTTCCCCCGGCCGTCGAACCCCTTCGGCGGCACGCCCTTGAAGTCGCGCACGCGCGGCAGCGCGACGTTGACGAGCCGGTCGAGGAACTCGTACATGCGCGCGCCCCGCAGCGTCACCTTCGCACCGATCGGCACGCCCTCGCGGAGCTTGAAGTTCGCGATGGACTTCTTGGCGCGCGTGACGATCGGCTTCTGTCCGGTGATCGAACGGAGATCGGCCGTGGCGAAGTCGAGCACCTTCGCGTTCTCCCGCCCCTCGCCGACGCCCATGTTGATGACGATCTTCTCGAGGCGCGGCACCTGCCACGGGTTCCCGTACCCGCGCTCCTTCATCAGGGCCGGGAGGACCGTCTTGTGGTACGTCTCCTTGAGCCGCGGGGGGACCTCGCCGGTCCCTTTCGGGCGCCCCTTCGCGACCGGCGCCCCCGGCGGCGCGCCCTCGCCCTTCTTCGGCTGAGCCTTGGCCGCGGCGGGCTTGGCGCCCCCCGGCGGCTTCTGCGCGGCTGGCTTCGAGGCTTCCTTCGCCATGGCCTCTATCCCTTGTCCACCGGCTCGCCGCACCGCTTGCAGACGCGGAGCTTGCGGCCGTCGGCGAGCACCTTGATCCCGGTCCGCACGGGCTTGTCGCACCGCCCGCACACCAGCAGGACGTTCGAGAGCGCCAGCGGCCCCTCGCGCTCGATGATGCCGCCCTGCCGCAGCTTCTGCGTGGGCCGCTGGTGCTTCTTGATCATGTTGACGTGCTCGATCAGCACCCGCCCGTCGGCGGCGAGGACGCGCAGCACCTTGCCGCGCTTGCCCCGCTCCTTGCCGGCGATGACGGCGACCGGGTCGCCGCGTCGGACGTGCACGCTCCGCATCAGATGACCTCCGGCGCGAGGGAGATGATCTTGGTGAACTGGCGCTCGCGCAGCTCCCGCGCGACCGGGCCGAAGATGCGGGTCCCGACCGGGTTCTCATCGGGCTTGATCAGCACCACGGCGTTCCGGTCGAAGCGGATGTACGAGCCGTCCTTCCGGCGCACTTCCTTCACGGTCCGGACGACGACGGCCCGGGCGACCTCGCCCTTCTTCACCGTCCCGTCGGGGGCCGCCTCTTTGATGGCAACGATCACCGTGTCCCCGAGCGAGGCGTAGCGCTTGTTGGCGCCGCCCATCACGCGGATGCACTGCACCCGCTTGGCCCCGGAGTTGTCCGCCACGTCGAGCATCGAGCGCGGTTGGATCATCGGCTAGGACGCGCGGCTGAGGATCTTGCGGATCCGCCAGCGCTTCTCCTTCGACGTCGGCCGGGTCTCCTCGATGAGCACGCGATCACCCACCCGGCTCTCGTTGGTCTCATCGTGCGCCTTCAGCTTCTTCGACATCCGGATGACGCGCTGGTAGCGGGGATGGCGGAAGACACGCTCGATCTCCACCACCCGCGTCTTCTGCATCGCGTCGCTCACGACGACGCCCTCCCGGCTCTTCCGCTCGCCCACGCGCCTACCCCTTCCTCTCACGCAGCACGGTGTTGGCCCGCGCGAGGTCTCGCCGGGCCTGGCCGAGCCGCGAGGGGTTCTTGGCCACCCCCATCGACAGCTGGAACCGCAGGTTGAAGATCTCCTCGCTGAGCTCGCGCGTCTTCTGCCGGAGCTCGTCGTCCGAGAGATCGCGCCACTTGCTGGCCTTCATCGCCCGATCCTCTTCAGCCCCATTTCACCGCTCGCCGCGGCGTTCGCCGCGCCTCGGCTCGCACTACAATGTCCGGGCGCGCATCACGAACTTGGTCGCGATGCCCATCTTCTGTCCGGCCGTCCGGAACGCCTCGCG
Organism: Candidatus Rokuibacteriota bacterium; assembly: GCA_016179925.1. Lineage (GTDB taxonomy): Bacteria > Methylomirabilota > Methylomirabilia > Rokubacteriales > CSP1-6 > JACPCG01. The sequence goes on from JACPCG010000107.1 coordinate 26,557, forward strand.
CGCCAGGTCCTCTGGCACGCCCTGCATCTCGTAGATGATCCGCCCGGGCTTCACGACGGCCACCCACTCCTCGGGGTTCCCCTTGCCCTTGCCCATCCGGGTCTCGGCCGGCTTCTTCGTCACCGGCTTGTCGGGGAAGACCCGGATCCACACCTTGCCGCCGCGCTTCAGGCTGCGCGTCACCTTGCCGCCGCGCTTCAGGCTGCGCGTCAGCGCGACGCGCGCCGCCTCGATTTGGCGGTTCGTGACCCACCCGGGCTCGAGCGCTTTCAGGCCGTACTCGCCGAACGCGAGCGTCGCGCCCCGCTGGGCGGTCCCCTTCATGCGGCCGCGCTGGGCTTTCCGGTACTTGACGCGCTTGGGCATCAACATCGGCGGTCCGCCTCACGCTTCCGCGGGCGCGGCGCGGAGCACTTCGCCCTTGAAGATCCAGACCTTCACGCCGATCGTGCCGTAGGTCGTGTGCGCGGTCGCCAGCCCGTAGTCGATGTCGGCCCGGATCGTGTGGAGCGGCACCCGCCCGTCGCGGTACCACTCCTTGCGCGCGATCTCGCCGCCACCCAGCCGCCCGGCGCAGGCGATCCGGATGCCGTCGGCCCCGAGGCGCAGCGCGGACGTCACGGCCTTCTTCATCGCCCGCCGGAACGCGACGCGCTTCTGGAGCTGGAGCGCCACGTTCTCGGCCACGAGCTGGGCGTCGAGCTCCGGATGAATCACCTCCTCGATGTTGAGGTAGATCTCCTTGGCGGTGCGCGCCTGCAGCTCGTTCTTCAGCTTCTCCACCTCCGAGCCCTTCCGCCCGATGATGATGCCGGGACGGGCGGTGGCGATCGTGATCCGCGCCCGGTTGGCCGAGCGCTCGATGTCGATCCGCGCGATGCCCGCGTGGTAGAGCTGGTCCTTGATGTAGCGCCGGATCTTCACATCCTCGTGCAGCAGCGCCGCATAGCTCTTCGTGGCGAACCAGCGCGAGCTCCAGGTCCGCGTCGAGCCGAGACGGAAGCCGATCGGATGCGTCTTCTGGCCCATCGCCTATTTTTTCTCCTTCGACTTCGCCGCGGCCTTCGCGGCCGGTTTCGCCTTCCGCTTCGCCGGGGCGCGCTCCTTCTTCACCGTGGCCGCCGCCTTGGCGGCGGCCAGCTTGGTCTCGGACGGCGGCGCCTCACGCGGCGCCGGGGGCGCGCCGCCGGGCCGCGGCGGGGCGGCCCGCACGGCGCCGTTGGTCTCGTCGCTCACCCCGATCGTCAGGTGGCTGGTCTTGTGACGGATGTGGAAGGCGCGCCCCATCGCGCGCGGTTGCACGCGCTTCATGGACGGCCCGCCGTCCGCGATCGCGGAGACGACGCGCAGGTCGTCGAGGTTGCGCACCTGGTGGTTGTGCTCGGCGTTGGCCACCGCCGACCGCAGCACCTTTTCGACGATCCGGGCCGCCGCCCGCGGCGTGTAGGAGAGCGTCGCGAGGGCCTCGCCGACCGACTTCCCCCGGATCTGGTCCAGCACGAGCCGCGCCTTGCGGGCGGACACGCGAACGAACCGCGCTCTGGCGAGCGTCCGCATCGCCCTACGTCTTCCCCGTCGGCGAGGTGGCCGCCTTTTCGGCGGTGCCGTGGGCCTTGAACGTCCGCGTCATCGCGAACTCGCCCAGCCGGTGACCCACCATGTTCTCGGTGACGTATACCGGAATGAACTTCCGGCCGTTGTGCACCGCGAGCGTGTGGCCGACGAACTCCGGCGCGATCGTCGAGCGGCGCGACCAGGTCTTCAGCACCTTCTTCTGCCGGCTCCGGTTCAGCTCTTCGATCCGCGCGAGCAGCGTCTCGTCGATGAACGGGCCCTTCTTCAGCGAACGTCCCATGCCCGGCTCCTATTTCCCCCGACGCGTCACGATGTCGCGGTCCGACGGCCTCGCCCCGCGACGCGTCTTGTAGCCCTTGGTCGGCTTGCCCCACGGCGTCATCGGGTGGTTGCCCTTGCCCTTGCCCTCGCCGCCGCCCATGGGGTGATCCACGGGATTCATGACCGTGCCCCGCACCGTGGGACGGAAGCCGCGCCAGCGGACGCGGCCCGCCTTGCCGATCGACACGTTCTCGTGGTCGAGGTTCCCGACCTGCCCGACCGTCGCCATGCAGCCGAGCGCGATCAGGCGCACCTCACCCGACGGCAGCTTCAGCGTGGCGCGCTCGCCCTCTTTCGCCAGGAGCTGCGCCTGCGTCCCGGCGCTCCGGCACATCTGGGCGCCGCGACCCGGCTGGAGCTCGATGTTGTGGATGAGCGTGCCGAGGGGGATGTTCCGCACCGGCAGCGCGTTCCCCGGCAGGATGTCGGCCTGCGGGCCCGACATCACCGTGTCGCCGACCTTGAGCCCGAGCGGCGCGACGATGTACCGCTTCTCGCCGTCCTTGTAGTGCAGGAGCGCGAGCCGCGCGGAGCGGTTCGGATCGTACTCGATCGCCGCCACGCGCGCCGGGATGCCGAACTTCTCGCGGCGGAAGTCCACCGTCCGCAGCATGCGCTTGGCCCCGCCGCCGCGGTGGCGCACCGTGATCCGTCCGTAGACGTTGCGGCCGTTCGTCCGCCGCTTCGGCTCGAGCAGGCCCTTCTCGGGCTCCTTCTTCGTGATCTCCTCGGACGTGAGGTAGGTGAGATACCGGCGGGCCGCGGACGTCGGCTTGACGGTTCGGATTCCCATGACGGTGCTAGGCTCCCTCGACCAGCTCGATCTTGTGGCCCGGCTGCAGGGTCACGATCGCCTTCTTCCAGTCCGGCCGGCGGCCCTGGTGGCGCCCCATCCGCTTCAGCTTGCCCTCGAACGAGGCGGTCCGGACCGACGCGACCTTGACGTTGAACACGGACTCGACGGCCGCGCGGATCTCGACCTTGTTCGCGTCGGGCCGCACCTTGAACGTGACCGCGTTCAGCTCGTCCTTCTGGCGCATGCTCTTCTCGGTCATCAGCGGGCGGATCAGGATCTCGCGCGGGGCTCTCATTGTAGCGACCTCCGCGAGGCCGGCTCCAGCCGCGGGTGGGCTGAGAAAGGCGCACGGGGCGTCATTGTAGCGACCTCCGCGAGGCCGGCTCCAGCCGCGGGTGGGCTGCTGTAGGGACGCGGGGCGTCATTTCCCAAGGGCCTCCTCGAGCGCCAGGAGACCCAAGCGCTCGAACACCACCTGCCGCGCGCGCAGGAGCTGGTAGACAGACACGTGCAGTGGTGTCTCCACGGTCAGCCAGGACACGTTCCGCGCCGACCGGGCGACGTTCTCGCCGAGCTCGCGCACCACGAGGAGCGTCGGCTCTGCCTTCACGCCGAGCGAGCCGAGCTGCGTCACGAGCGACTTGGTCTTGCCGTCGGGGACGGCGACGGCCTCGACGACGGAGATCCGCCCCGCCGCGAGCTTCGCCGCGACCGCGGCCCGCAGCGCCTCACGGCGCATCTCGCGCGGCATGTCCTGCTCGTAGCTCCGCGGCGTCGGGCCGAATGGCTTGCCGCCACCTTTCCACTGGGTCGCGCGGATCGAGCCTTGGCGCGCCCGCCCGGTGCCCTTCTGCCGCCACGGCTTCCGCCCTCCACCGGATACCTCGCTGCGCCCCCTGGTGTCGTGAGTCCCGGCGCGGCGGTCGGCGAGCTCGCGGGTGACCGCCTGATGCAGCAGCGGGCCGCGGATCTCAACGCCGAAGACGTCGGGCTTGAGCTCCAGCGTTCCCGCTTTCTTCCCTGTCGCGTCCAGCACCGGTACGGTCGGCATGGCTATTTCTTTTCGGCGGCTTTCTGCCGCTGCGCCTTGGTCAGTTTCACGCTCTTCCGGATCATCACCAGCGAGCCGTTCGCGCCCGGCACCGCCCCGCGCACGAGCACGAGGTTCTGCTCGGGAAGCACGCGGACGACGCTCAGGTTCAGCGTCGTGCGGCGCTCGCCGCCCATCCGCCCTGGCAGGTGATGGCCCGGCCACACGCGCGAGGGATCGGACGACGCGCCGATCGAGCCGGGGGCCCGGTGGAACATCGAGCCGTGCGTTGCGTCGCCGCCGTACCAGCCGTAGCGCTTGACGCCCCCCTGGAAGCCCTTGCCCTTCGTCACGCCCACGACGTCCACCAGCTCGCCCGGTGAGAACATCTCCACCGTGAGCGCCTGGCCGACCTCGTAGCCCTGGAGCTTCTCGGTCTTCTCGAGGCGCACCTCGCGCACCACCCGCATCGGCGCCACGTTCGCCTTCTTGAACTGTCCCGCCTGCGGCTTCGTGACGTTCTTCTTCTTGCTCCCAAACCCGACCTGGAGGGCGTCGTAGCCGTGGGTGTCCTTGCGACGGATCTCGAGGATCGTGCAGGGCCCGGCCTCGATGACGGTCACGGGCACGTGACTGCCGTCGTCGCCGAAGACCTGGGTCATGCCGACCTTGCGGCCGACGAGTCCTTCTTTCCGCGCCATGATCCTCGGAGGGGGGCTACGCCCCCCTTCCGAACCTCCCCCCTTCGATTGCGCCGGCAAAGCCGGCGCTCGGACGCGTCGTCATCAGAGCTTGATCTCCACGTCGACGCCGGCGGGCAGGTCCAGCTTCATGAGGCTGTCCACGGTCTGGGGCGTGGGGTCCACGATGTCCAGGAGCCGCTTGTGGGTGCGCATCTCGAACTGCTCGCGCGAGGTCTTGTCCACGTGCGGGCTCCGCAGCACGGTCCATCGGTTGATGATGGTGGGCAGCAGCACCGGGCCCGACACGCGCGCGCCCGTCCGCCGCACGGTCTCGACGATCTCCTTGACCGATCGATCGAGGAGCTGGTGGTCGTACGCCTTCAGGCGGATCCGGATCTTCTGATCGGCGGTCAAGGTCGCCATGCGCTACTCCGAGATCTCCGTGACCACGCCGGCCCCGACCGTCCGCCCCCCCTCCCGGATCGCAAACCGCAGCTCCTTCTCCATCGCGATCGGCATGATCAG
>JACPCG010000140.1 GCA_016179925.1 Candidatus Rokuibacteriota bacterium
CGGCGTTCAGCTCACCTGGATGGACGCAAAGGTGGATGACTGGGTCGTCACGCCGCGCACCGGCAAGGCCGTCGAGATCAACGCGCTCTGGTACAACGCCCTCCGCACCATGGCCCTCTTCGCGAAGCGCCTGCGGAAGCCCTCGAAGCATTGGGACGAGGCCGCCGCGCGCGTCGCGGCCGGGTTCGAGCTGTTCTGGCACGAGCGCGCCGGCTGCTGCTACGACGTGATCGACGGCCCGGGCGGCGCCGACGACGCGCTCAGGCCGAACCAGATCTTCGTGGTCTCGCTGCCGGAGAGCCCACTCTCGCGCGTGCGCCAGAAGCGCGTCGTTGACGCCTGCGCCCGCCACCTCCTCACGTCGTACGGCCTGAGGAGCCTGGCGCCCGGCCACCCGCAGTACCAGGGCCGCTACGGCGGCGATCCGTGGCGGCGCGACGGCGCCTACCACCAGGGCACCGTCTGGGCGTGGCTCCTCGGCCCGTTCGCTCTCGCCCACTTCAGGGTCTACCGCGATGGAGCGGCCGCGCGCTCGTTCCTCGAGCCGTTCGCCCATCATCTGAGTGACTACGGCGTCGGCTCGATCGCCGAGATCTTCGACGGCGACGCCCCGTGTGCGCCGCGCGGCTGCATCGCCGCGGACGTGGACGCTCCCCGCCGACCTCGAGGCCACGGTCCGGGCGACGCTCGCGGCGTGGGCGGCGGGCGGCAGGGTGCGCCGCTTGTGGGCGCGCGACGCGACGCTCTGGTCGGGCGCCGACGAGGCGAGCTGGCTCGGCTGGCTCGGGATCGCCGAGGAGCAGCTCGGGCGGCTCGAGCATCTGCGCCGCGTCGCCGAGGACGCGCGGATGGGCGGCTTCACCGACGTGCTGCTGCTCGGCATGGGCGGCTCGAGCCTCTGCCCCGAGGTGCTCAAGGAAACCTTCGGGAGGATCGACGGGTACCCCGAGCTCCACGTGCTCGACTCGACCGATCCCGCTCAGGTCCGGGCCTGCGAGCGTAAGGTGGACCTCGCGAAGACGCTCTTCATCGTCTCGTCGAAGTCGGCACGCTCGAGCCGAACATCTTCAAGCGGTATTTCTTCGCGCGCGTCGCGCAGGCCGTCGGCGCCGACCGCGCGGGCAGCCGCTTCATCGCGATCACGGACCCGGGTTCGAAGCTGCAGCAGGTCGCCGAGGCGGCCGGGTTCCGCCACATCTTCTTCGGCCTGCCGTCCATCGGCGGGCGCTTCTCGGCGCTCTCCGACTTCGGGATGGTCCCGGCCGCGGTCATGGGGCTCGACGTCGCGCGGTTCCTGGGCCAGGCGGACGAGATGGCGAACGCCTGCGCCTCCTGCGTGCCGGTCGAGGAGAATCCGGGCGCGGTCCTCGGGATCGTCCTGGGCGTGCTCGCGAAGTACGGGCGCGACAAGGTCACGCTGGTCGCCTCGCCGGGGATCCACGACCTCGGCGCGTGGCTCGAGCAGCTCCTCGCGGAGTCCACGGGCAAGGAAGGCAAGGGGCTGATCCCGGTCGATCGCGAGCCCCTCGGCCCGCCCTCGGACTACGGCGCCGACCGCCTGTTCGTCTACCTCCGCCTCGCGACGGCGCCCGGCGCCGGGCAGGACGCCGCGGTGGCCGCGCTCGAGAGCGCCGGCCAGCCGGTCGTCAGGATCACCGTGGACGACCCGTACGGCCTCGGCGCCGAGTTCTTCCGCTGGGAATTCGCGACGGCGGTGGCGGGCTCCGTCCTCGGCATCAACGCCTTCAACCAGCCCGACGTGGAGGCGAGCAAGATCGCCACGCGGAGGCTGACGGACGAGTACGAGAAGACGGGGACGCTGCCGCGCGAGTCGCCGGTGCGGGTGGGGGACAAAGACCTCGTGGGGACGCTCCGGGCGCACCTCGGGAAGATCGCACCCGGGGACTACGTCGCGCTCCTCACCTACGTCGCCATGACCCCGGCCCACGAGGCCCTGCTCCAGGCGATCCGCCGCGCCGTCCGCGACCGGTACCGGGTCGCCACGTGCCTCGGCTTCGGCCCGCGGTTCCTCCACTCGACCGGGCAGGCGTACAAGGGCGGGCCGAACACGGGCGTGTTCCTGCAGATCACCTGCGACGACGCGGCCGATCTCCCGGTCCCCGGGCAGACCTACTCGTTCGGCGTCGTCAAGGCGGCGCAGGCGCGCGGTGATCTCCAGGTGCTGACCGAGCGCGGGCGCCGCGCGCTGCGCGTGCACCTCGGCAGGGACGTGGCGCGGGGGCTCGGGATGTTGCGGACCGCCGTCGACCAGGCGATGAAGTGACCGGGCGGGCGAGGAGGACGGACGTCATGCAGATCGGAATGGTGGGCCTGGGCCGGATGGGCGGCAACATGGCGCGGCGGCTCATGAGGGGCGGTCACGAGATCGTCGGCTACGCGACGGACCCGGCGGCGGTCAAGCAGCTCGCGAGCGAGGGCGCGGCGGCCACGACGGCGCTCGACGGCTTCGTGGCGAAGCTTCGCGCGCCGCGCGTCGCGTGGGTGATGGTGCCGGCAGGGGCCGCGACCGAGCAGGTCGTGACGGACCTGACGAAGCGGTTCGAGGCTGGGGACACGATCATCGACGGCGGCAATTCCTTCTACAAGGACGACGTGCGCCGGATGAAGGCGCTCCGCGCGAGGAAGATCCACTACGTGGACGTCGGCACGAGCGGCGGCGTCTGGGGGCTCGAGCGCGGCTACTGCCTGATGATCGGCGGTGAAAAAGACGTCGTCGCGCGCCTCGATCCGATCTTCCGGACGCTGGCGCCGGGCCGGGGCGAGATCCCGCGGACGCCGGGGCGTGAGACGCTCAGCGGCACGGCGGAGGACGGCTACCTCTACTGCGGGCCGTCCGGCGCCGGCCACTTCGTGAAGATGGTCCACAACGGGATCGAGTACGGGCTCATGCAGGCGTACGCGGAGGGGCTCGACATCTTCAAGAACGCCAGCTCGCCGGACCTCGACCCCGACCTGCGCTACGACCTGAACCTCGCCGACATCACCGAGGTCTGGCGCCGCGGCTCCGTCGTCAGCTCCTGGCTCCTCGACCTCACGGCCCAGGCGCTCGTCGAGAACCCGAGCCTCTCCAACTACACCGGCGTCGTCCAGGACTCGGGCGAGGGGCGGTGGACGATCATGGCGGCAGAAGGTGCTCTCGGCGATGCGCCACAAGTTCGGCGGTCACGTCGAGCGGCCGGCCGGCGGCTAGCTCGACGTGGTAGGGTCGGTCCGATGAACGAGCCGGTCACCCTCGAAGAGCACGTCAAGCATTCCGGCCACCCCGAGGCCGCCGAGCTGGCGATCGTGCTGACCCAGCTCGCGGTGGCGGGGAAGATCATCGCGCGCGAGCTGGCGCGCGCCGCGCTCGTGGGGCAGCTCGGCACGACGGGCGAGACGAACGTCCAGGGCGAGAGCGTCAAGAAGCTCGACCTCTGGGCGAACGGTGTTCTCGTGCGCGCGCTGGAGGAGACCGGGCGCGTCACCACGCTCGTCTCCGAGGAGATGAACGAGCCGCTCACGCTCACGAAGACGGGCGCGCGGGGCCGCTACGTCGTCTGCTTCGACCCGGTCGACGGATCCTCGAACCTGGACGTCAACGGGATCGTGGGGACGATCTTTTCCATCAGGAAGGGTCGGGAGGCGGTGCAGGCGGGGACGGCGCAGGTGGCGGCGGGCTACATCATGTACGGCCCCGCGACGCTCCTCGTGTTGACCACCGGCGACAGCGTGGACGGCTTCACACTCGGGCCGACGATCGGCGAGTTCGTGCGCTCGCACCACCGCATCCGGATTCCCGCCCGCGGGCGCATCTACAGCGTGAACGAGGGGAACTCCACCAAGTGGGAGCCGGGCGTGCGGCGCTACATCGAGCACCTGCGCGGCGCGGAGGTGGCGACGGGCCGACCGTACACCGCCCGCTACGTCGGCTCGCTCGTCGCCGACGTTCACCGCACGCTGCTCGAGGGCGGGATCTACCTCTACCCGGCGGAAGCGGGGAAGTCGGACGGGAAGCTGCGCCTGCAGTACGAGGCGGCGCCGATGGCCTGGCTCGTCGAGCAGGCGGGCGGCAGCGCCTCCACGGGGCGCGAGCGGATTATGACCATCGAACCGGCGACGCCGCACCAGCGGGTGCCCCTCATCATCGGGAGCCCCGAGGACGTGGCGCTGGCCGAGGACTTCATCGCAGGGAGGAAATGACCGATGTCGGAGCGAGTGAAGGAGATCCTGAGCTGGTACGGAAGCGACAACCCGGGGACGCTGACCAACCTGGCGCGTCTCATGAATCACGGCGCTCTGGCCGGCGCCGGCAAGCTCGTGATCCTGCCCGTGGACCAGGGGTTCGAGCACGGCCCGGGCCGGTCGTTCGCGATGAACCCGGCGGCCTACGACCCGCGCTATCACTTCGAGCTGGCGATCGAGGCCGGCTGCAACGCCTACGCCGCCCCGCTCGGGTTCCTGGAGGCCGGCGCGCGCGAGTTCGCGGGCCAGCTCCCGCTGATCCTCAAGCTCAGCAACCACGACGTCCTCCTCGAGGAGAAGGACCCGGCGCAGGCGATCACGGGCAGCGTCCAGGACGCGGTGCGCCTCGGCTGCGCCGGCATCGGCTTCACGATCTACCCCGGCTCCGAGCACCGGCTCGCGATGTACGGCCAGCTTCGCGCCCTCGCCGAGGAAGCGAAGCAGCGCGGCCTCGCCGTCGTCGTCTGGTCGTACCCGCGCGGCTCCGGGCTCTCGAAGGACGGCGAGACCGCGATCGACGTCACCGCGTACGCCGCCCACATCGCCGCCCAGCTCGGCGCCCACCTGATCAAGGTGAAGCTCCCGACGGCGCACCTCGAGCAGGCGGCGGCGAAGAAGGTCTACGAGAAGGAGGGCGTGCCCATCGGCACGCTCGCCGAGCGCGTGCGCCACGTCGTCCAGTCCGCCTTCGACGGCCGGCGCATCGTGATCTTCTCGGGCGGTGCCGCGGACACGGACGAGGCGGTCTTCGAGCAGGTGCGCGCCATCCGCGACGGTGGCGGGTTCGGCTCGATCATCGGGCGGAACTCCTTCCAGCGGAAGAAGCCCGACGCGCTCCGGTTCCTGAAGACGATCATGGACATCTACTCCGGCGCGAGGAAGTAGTGCTCCTCGCGGGCGACGTCGGCGGGACCAAGACGCTGCTCGCGCTCTACGAGGCGCGCGGCGGGGAGCCGGCGCTGGTGCGCGAGGCGGCACTGCCGAGCCGGGACTTCGCGCGCTTCGAAGACGTGATCGCGCGCTTCCTCGCCGAAGGGCCGCGCGGTGCGGTGACCGCAGCATGCTTCGGCGTGGCCGGGCCCGTGGTCGACGGGCGCTGCGTCACGACCAACCTGCCTTGGCAGCTCGATGAGCGCGAGCTGGCCGCGCGCATCCCCGCGGGCCGGGTCAGGCTGCTCAACGATCTCGAGGCGATGGGCCACGGCGTCCTCGCCCTGCGGCCCTCCGTGCTGGCGACGCTGCAAGCGGGCACGCCGCGGGCGGGCACCATGGTCCTGATCGCCGCCGGCACCGGGCTCGGCGAGGCGCTGCTGATCTGGGATGGCACGCGCCACGTCGTGATCGCCTGCGAGGGCGGCCACGCCGACTTCGGGCCGCGCACCGATCTCGAGATGGAGTTACTGAGATTTCTCCGGAAGGAATCCGGCCACGTGAGCTACGAACGCGTGCTCTCCGGGCCGGGCCTCGTCAACATCTATCGCTTCCTCCGCGAGCAGGGCGGCGTTTCGGAGCCCCAGTGGCTGCGCGCCCGCATCGAGGGGGGCGACCCCAGCGCCGTCGTCTCCGAGGTCGGGCTCGCGGGCGGCCACCCGCTCTGCGTCCAGGCGCTCGATCTCTTCGCGGGGATCTACGGCGCCGAGGCGGGCAACCTCGCCCTCAAGGCGCTCGCCGTCGGCGGCGTCTTCGTCGGCGGCGGGATCGCGCCGAAGATCCGCCGGAAGCTCGAGGACGGGACGTTCACGGCGGCCTTCTGCGACAAGGGCCGGCTCGCCGCGCTGCTGGCGTCGATCCCCGTGAGGCTGGTCCTGGAACCGCGCGCGGCGCTGCTCGGCGCCGCCGAGGTCGCGCGGCGCCTCTAACCGCCAGCCGCTCAGGCGGGGCGGCGGCGCGTCGTCGGCGGCAGGCGCCTGCGAGGGCGGGCAGTCGCCCGGGCACGTGCGCGGCGTCCCTGGCGAATCATCTGGACGAGCTCCTCAGCCAGCGCGCCGCTTTGCAATCAGCTCACGCACCGCCGGTACGAGCTCGACCGGCACGTCCATCGCAGTATGCGTCGTCGCCTCGTAGGCGGCTTCGTCTTCCGCCACCGCCTCCTCATCCGACTGCGTCTCGTAATGCTCCAGAACGCGACGCACGCGCTCCTCGTCCCACCCAGCGGGATATTTCGCCTGCCTCATTGTCGTCTCCTCCGCCGACGCGGAAGCGCCCTCAATGCCTTGGGGCCAAGCTGGTAGGCTGTGATGACGAAGACGGAGTCCACGGCCGGGTCAGGCACGTAGATGACGCGCAGATACCGTCCCGCCCGGGTCCGACCCAGCGCGATCCGCGATACCCTCACGCACGTACACATAGCGGGATTAGTGGTTCGCGCACGGCATTTTGCCTTCCAACATCTCTCCTAGTTCTGCTCCGCAGATCGGGCAGTAGCTCACTACCTTTCCCCCTCGTCGTCAACGCTGCGTATCAGCCGCGGCGCGCCCTGCGCGCCGTCGGCTGGATGCGCTTGTTGGGCCGGGCTGACCGGCGCCCCTCGAACCAGCGCTTGAGCGATTCCTGGCTCT
>JACPCG010000108.1 GCA_016179925.1 Candidatus Rokuibacteriota bacterium
ACGGGTTCGTCCCCCTGAAGGAGGTCGAGCCCGTGCGGGTCGTCGGGGGCGTCGTCGACTTCCTGCGCCAGGGCGTTCTCACCCCGGAGGCGAAGCGGTGGGTGGAGGCGTGCACGGGGAGCGGGGAGTGCATCACCCACTGTCCCGAGCGCATCAACCCGCGGCTCATGCTCGCGATCGCGCTGAGCCGGATCAGGGCGGCGGGATCCGCGCGCGGCGAGAACCCGCTGGCGACGTACTTCAAGCGGATGTCCCAGCTCGTCAACCTCGCGGTGGGGATGCAGATGACGCCCGCGCAGTACCGCCGGCTGATCGGCCGGGAGGGAAAGAAGGACCGCGCGGAGGTGGTCTTTTACCTGGGGTGCAACGTGCTGCGGACGCCCGTGATCGTGTTCTCGGTGATGGACATCCTGGACCACCTGGGCGTCGACTACGCGGTGCTGGGTGGCGTCGCGAACTGCTGCGGAATCATCCACCTCAAGTTCCAGGGCGAGGTGGACCACGCCGAGGTCATCGCCACGCGGACCCTCGACAAGCTCGCCGCGCTCGAGCCCGAGCGCGTGCTCCACTGGTGCCCCTCCTGCGTCCTCCAGTTCGGCGAGACCCTCGAGGGCTTCCGGCCGTACCCCTTCGAGTGGCAGCACGTGGCGCACTATCTCGCGGGGCAGCTCGAGCGGCTGCGGGAGCGGTTCGTCCAGCCCATCCCGCGGCGGGTCGCGCTCCACCGCCACGACGGCGGGCTCGGGATCTCCGAGAGCGTGGAGCGGATCCTCCGGGCGATCCCGGGCCTCACGGTGATCACGGGCGAGGAGCACCGCCACTGGGGGTACACGTGCGGTCCGGGCGCCATGGCCAACGTGGAGCAGGCGCGGCAGGAGGCCCACCGGAGGACCATCGAGTCGGCGCTCGCGGCGGGCGCGGAGATGCTCGTCACGCTCTACCACACCTGCCACCGGGACCTCTGCGCGTTCGAAGGGCAGTACCCGCTCGAGGTCAAGAACTGGACGGGCCTGATCGCCACGGCGCTGGGCCTGCCCGAGCACGAGGACCGGTACAAGCGGATCAAGCTCCACGACGAGGTCAGCGCGGCGCTCGAGGACGCCAGGGAGTTTATCGAGGCCCACGGGCTCGACACCACGGGGCTCCGCGAGCTGCTGAGCGATCTCCTGCGCGGCAAGGAGTCCGGGACGTCGGTGTTCTGAGCCGGGCGGCGCGGCGTCGAGCGTCGGGGCCGCCGGGAGAGATCATGGCGATGGCGAGGAAGGGCAGGCGGGGGCGCGTGCGCAGGGCGGGCAAGGTGCGCGCGCGGTCGAGGAGTCGCGTCGAGGTCGTGCACCTGCCGGACAACAAACCCGAGTACAACATGCCGTATGTGCCGGCGGTCAAGATGCGTGGGGGGAAGGTCCTGTTCCTCTCCGGCGTGGTGGCGGCGCCGGTGTACCACCACCATCCCCACCGGCCGGAGGAGTTCGACCACATCCCCGCGGACGCCGCCGCGCAGGCGCGGATGGCGCTCGGAAACCTCACGCGCGTGCTCGAGGCGGCGGGCGGGAACCTCCGCGACGTGGTCTACGCCACGCGCTTCTTCACCGACCTGGAGAAGGACCAGGACGCGGTGAACGCGGTGTGGAAGGAGTTCTTCGGCGACCACGTGCCGTGCATCACGACGGTCCAGATCGTGCGCCTGGGCACGGACCCGCGCCTCAGACTGGAGATCGCCGCGCTGGCCGTCGTCCCGGACTGACGCGCCATCGCGCTCGCTGAACGCCCACTCCTCCGAGCGAACGAAAGGAGTCGAGCCGTGTCCGAACGCGTCATCGCGAGCACCTGCTGGGAGTGCTCCACCAAGTGCGGCTCGCTGATCACGGTGCACGACGGGCGGGTCGTGAAGATCACCGGCAACCCGGCGCATCCTCACTCCGCGGGCGCCTTTTGCGTCAAGGGCATGAACGCACCCCTCGCCGCGCTCGACCACCCCGACCGTCCGCTCCACCCGCTCCGGCGCGGGGGCGAGCGCGGCGCGGGGCGGTGGGAGCGCGTCGCGTGGGACGAGGCGCTCGCGGAGATCGCCGACCGGCTCGGCGAGGTCAAGCGCCGGTACGGGCCGCTCGCCATCTGCGGCGCGGTCTCGAACGCCTACTTCAGTCGCGGCGCCATCGTCGCCCTGCTCCTGCGCTCCCTCGGGAGCCCCAACCACATGATCAACCAGGACCTCTGCCAGGGATGCCGCAACACCGCCGCCATGCTCACCGGGCTCGCCGCCGCCCCGTTGAACGAGGTCAAGCGCACGCGGTCCATCCTCGTCGTCGGCAAGAGCCCCTCCGAGTCGGACGTCGTCCAGTGGATGCACCTCAAGGCCGCGAAACGCCGCGGCGCCACGGTGATCGCCGTCGCGAACTCACCTCACGCTCGACAAAGACGCGCCCGACCGACGGTCAGTCGAGCAGCCGGGCCTCGGCATGGTCGTCCAGATTCCCGAAGTCGGTGGCCTGCATCATCGCTACGTCCGGCGGGCGGCCTGAGCCAGCCCCACCCGTCCGCCACGCCCAGGACGGTCGTTCCGTCAGGCCGCTCGCCGCCTCACCCGATGCTCCATGTCTTTTCATGATGGGCCCGACGGATCCCAACCTCCGGCAGGAGCCTGCCTCCGACCCCCTGGCTTGATTGCTTGATGGATTCTCCGGAGTGCTGCTTGGCCTGTCGCGGGAGTCAGCCGTTGTCAAGTCGGATCGGGTTTTGGCGAAGGACAGCCCTCAGTCACGCCTGAGCACCGCGATTGCCGAGATCTCGATCAGGGCCCCCTCGCGCAGGAGCCCCGCGACGATCACGCCGGTGGCGGCCGGGTAGCGGCCCCGGAACACCTCGCGCCGGATCTCGGCGGTCCGGCGGTAGTGCTCCGTGGTCGTGACGTACTCGGTCGTCTGCACGATGTTGTCGAACGACGCGCCGACGGACGCCAGGAGCGCGCCGAACTTCTCGTAGATGTACCGTGTCTGGGCGACCATGTCGCCGGCCCCGACGATCTCGCCCTTCTCGTTGGTCGCCGTCGTCCCCGAGATGAAGAGGAGGTTATTCACCCGGACCGCCGGGGAGAACGTGAAGCGCTCGGGCCAGGGCGTCGGGCCCGTCACGACGTCGTAAGTAGGCATGGCAGATCCTCCCCAGGCCGGTTGGCGCTCATCGCGTCCGCAGAAGAAACCGTTGAATCTTGCCCGTCTCGGTCTTCGGCAGCTGATCCACCACCTCCACCTCACGGGGGGCCAGGTGCCTGCCGAGCTCGGTCCTCACTAGGTCCACGATCTCCTCCTCGAGACCGGAGCGCGGCACCACGGACGGGCGCAGGACGACGTACGCCTTGACGATCTGTCCCCGCAGGGGATCGGGCTTGCCGACGACGGCGGCCTCGGCCACTGCGGGATGCCGCAGGATGGTGCTCTCGATCTCGAAGGGCCCGATCCGGTACCCGGCACTCTTGATCACGTCGTCCGCCCGCCCCTCGAACCAGAAGTACCCGTCGGCGTCCCGCCGGGCGAGATCGCCGATCGTGATCCACGTCCGATAGGTCTCGCGGGTTCGCTCCGGATCTTCCCAGTAGCCGAGCGAGTAGTAGCCCTCGGCGCTCGGCCGCAACGCGACGTGGCCGACCTCGTCGGGGCCGAGCGCGGTCCCCGCCTCGTCGACGACGGCCATCTCGAAGCCGGGCACGACCAGGCCCATCGACCCAGGCTTGACGACCATGTCGAGGGCGTTGAAGTTCCCGATGGGAAGCCCGACTTCGCTGGCCCCGTATTGATCCATCGGTGTGACGTCCCACACGCGGCGGAAGAAGTGCACGACCTCGGCGTTCAGGGGCTCGCCGACGCTGTTGACGCAGCGGACCCTCACCGGGGACCGGCCCACCGCGTCCTGGCCCAGGGCCATGATTCCGCGAAGCACGGTCGGCGTCGTCGCGAAGTTGCTGACGTCCCGCGCGCTGAGGAGCGAGAGGCAGAACTCCGGTACGGGCTGCGCCTCCTGCGAGATCACGGCGACGCCGAGCGCCATCGCGCCCATGTAGCAGACGAGCCCGTAGCCCCAGCCGGGGTCGCCCGTCGGCCAGAAGACGTCATCTGGACGCAGGTCCACCGCGTAGCGCATGTAGGGGTAGACCGCGACGAGGAAGTTCGTCGCGATCTTCACACCCTTCGGCGGACCCGTCGAGCCGGAGGTATAGAGGAGCACCGCGGGCTCCTCACGCCGGCAGCGCGCCGGGACAAAGATCTCGGCCTGCGCGTTCGTGGCGGGCCAGAAGCTCAGGTCGTCATGATCGACGCCGGTCCCATCGGACGCCGCGACCGTGACGACCTTCGCTCGCCCGGCGGCCGCGCGGGGGATCCGAGCACGGTACTCCCAGTGGGTGCAGAGCACCTTGGCCCCGCTGTGGCGCACCCGAAACTCGATGGCCTCTCCGCTGAAGCCGGTGAAGACCGGTACCCAGATGGCGCCCGCTTTCCACGTTCCCAGCATCGCGATCACGGTCTCCGGGATCCGCGGCAAGTAGCCGGCCACCCGGTCGCCTCGGCTGATCCCGTGCGCCCGGAGTACGTTCGCGAACCGGTTGCTGAGGCGGGCGAGATCCCCGAAGCTGTACCGGGCGCCAGCGCCGGCCTTCCCGATCCAGTGAAGAGCCACCCGATCGGGCGGGTGGCGGTCGACGATCGTGTGTCCGAGGTTGACGTCGCTCGTGGCGTCCCACCCGAGCGCGCCGAGCGCCTCAGTCCACCGAAACGCGCGGTAGACCTCGGCATACGAAGGCTTGCTCATCGGTCCCTCCCGTCAGCGGGGCGGTCCGGCGGACCCGCATCCAGCTCCCCGAAGTGCGGGATGACCTCGCGCGCAAAGAGCTCGAGGTGCGGAGTTACCCACGCGGGGGGAAGCCCCGGCGGAAGGGTCCAGGTGTAGAAGTGGGTGATCGGCACCTCGCCGAGATAGTCGGCGATCAGGCGGCGGCACTCCTCCGGGGTCGCAACCTTGAGCAGGCCCGTCCGGCGGAGTTCCTCCCGTCCGGCCACGGGCGGCAGGCCGAGGGGCGCGCGGGTCCGTGCCGACCACTCGGCGTAGAGGTTGATCTGGTAGAGCACGTGGTCGGCCGCTTCACTCCACGTGCGCTCGGGGTCGCGGGATGCCAGCAGCCACATGAACCCGCCGGCGATGCGCGCGTTCGCCCGGTCTTTCCCGGCGGCGCCGAGGGCCCGGAGGTAGGCGTCGCACAGCGGTGTCATGGGCCCCATCCCGATGTAGCCATCCGCGTAGGAGGCCGCCCGCGCCGCCGCCTTCGGGGTGAACCCGCCCACCCAGAGCGGCGGCCGCGGCTTTTGAATCGGGGCCGGGGCGAGCTTGACGCCCGGCACCTCGTAGTACCTGCCGCGAAACTTCACGGTCTCCCCTTCCCAGAGGCGCCGGACGATCTCGAGCCCCTCTTCAGTCCGGCCGGCCCGCTGCTCGATCGGCACCGCAAACCCCTGGAACTCCTCCGCGCGGTACCCGACACCCACCCCGAGCTCGAAGCGTCCGCCCGAGATGACGTCGACGATCGCGCCGTCCTCGGCCACCCGGACGGGGTGATGGAAGGGCAGAAGCAGCACGGCCGTCCCGATGCGGATCGTGCGTGTCCTGGCGGCCACCGCGGCGGCGATGGGCAGGAGGCCCGGGCTGTAGCCATCCTCAAGGAAGTGGTGCTCGGAGAGCCACACGTACTCGAAGCCCAGCCCTTCGGCCCACGCGATCTGCTCCAGGACCTCGCCATAGAGACGATCCGAGGGCCGCCGCCACTGGGGCGGGTTGCGGAAGTCGTACCAGAGGCCGAACCGTATCCGCTTCGTGCTCACGCTGCGATCCGGTTCACACGGTCAGGTAGGCGCGCCGGAGCGTCTCGTTCGCCACGAGCTCTTCCATGCTCCCCGCGTACTTGATCTCGCCCTTGACGATGACGCACACGCGGTCGCTCAGCCGTCGCGCGAACGTCAGGTTCTGCTCGGACAAGAGAATCGTCAATCCGGTCTCCTTCAGCCGGAGGAGCTGCTCGAGCATCGTCTGGACCACGAGCGGCGCCAGCCCCTCGGAGGGCTCGTCGAGGAGGAGGAGGTCGGGGTTGCCCATGAGGGCGCGGGCGATCGCCAGCATCTGCTGCTCGCCGCCGCTCAGCGTCCCGCCCAGCCGGCGCGCCATGGGCCGAAGCTGCGCGAACAGCTCGAACACCCGCTCCTCGGTCCACGCCTCGCGCCCATCCGGCAGCGGTGGTCGCCGGGCGACGTCGAGATTCTCCCAGACGGTGAGGTCGGGGAAGATGACGCGGTCCTCCGGCACGTACCCGATCCGCAACCGTGCGATCCGATGGGCGGGCCGGCCCGTGATGTCCGTGCTGCCGAAGCGGACCCGGCCGGCGCGCGGGGGCACCAGGCCCATGATGCTCTTAAGCGTCGTCGTCTTGCCGGCGCCGTTGCGACCGAGGAGGCTCAGGACCTCTCCCTTGCCGATCGTGAACGACACGCCGAAGAGGACCTGGCTCTGGCCGTAGAACGCCTCGAGACCCTCGACGACGAGCAGATCGGTCACAGCGTGCCCCCGAGATACACTCGCTGCACCCGCTCGTCCTTGCGGATGTCGTCCGGCGCCCCCTCGGCCAGGATGCGCCCCTGGTGCATCACCGTGATCCGGTCGGCGGCGGAGAAGACGACATCCATGTCGTGTTCGGTGAACAGCACCGTAAGTCCCTCGCGGCGGGCGATGCTCCGGACCAGCTCGACCGACTCGAAGCGCTCCTGTGGGGCCATGCCCGCGGTGGGCTCGTCCAACAGGAGCAACGTGGGCTGGTTGGCCAGAGCGATGGCGAGCTCCAGTCGCTTCTGGTCCCCGTGGGACAGCACCCCGGCGACCTGCCCGGCCTGCTCCGACAGCCCCACCAGCTCGAGGAGCTGCCACGTCTGGTCCACGCCCAGGGTCTTGGCGGGGGTGACGCAGTCGAGGACGCGCCGCTGGTGGGCCAGCACGGCGATCAGGACGTTCTCGTAGACAGCGAGGCCGCGCAGGATGCTCGTGATCTGGAAGGTGCGCGCGATGCCTCTGGAGATAACGGCGTGGGACGGCAGGTGGCCGATCGGCTTCCCGCCGAAGTACACCTCCCCTTCGTCCGCCTGGAGGTGGCCTGTCAGGAGGTTGAACAGCGTGCTCTTGCCGGCGCCGTTCGGACCGATGATCGCATGGATCTGGCCGGCCTCGACCGTCAGCGACACGCCGTCGACCGCGCGCACGCCGCCAAAATGCTTGCGGAGCCCCACCAGCCTGAGCACGTCGCCCGTCGCCCGGCTGGGCGTCGCGGCCACGAGCCGGGCGGAGGCGCGGGCGAGGGGCCGCGGGGCCGGGCGGCCCGCGCTCCGCAGGCCGGCCGACGCCCAGAGCGTCTGCGCGAACCCGACGAGCCCGCGAGGCATCGAAATCGCGACCAGGATCAGGAGCGCCCCCTCGACCAGGGGCCAGTACTCCGTGTACCGGCCCACCACGTAGACCATGACCCGGTAGAAGACCGCGCCCACGATCGGGCCGGCGAACGAGTGCATGCCCCCGAGGACCGCGACCAGGATCGGGTCCGCCGCCGCCGTCCAGTAGACGAACTCCGGGAACATGCTGCCCTTGGAGAAGGCGAGCACGACTCCGGCGACGCCGGCGAAGAATCCCGCGACGACGAAGACGAGCCACCGGTTGAGCCGCACGTTGACGCCGACGTGCGCGGTCCGCACCGGGTTCTCCCGGATGGCGCGCAGGGTGTATCCGAACGGTGAGTTCAGGAGCACGTACATGACGAGCGCCGAGACCACGAGCACCCCGAGGGCGAAGTAGTAGTAGGCGACGGGCCCATCGACGAGCGCCGCCGGACGGAGCCCACGCAAGCCGTCTTCCCCGCCCGTGACGGTGCGCCACTTGAAGACGATCGTGTGCAGGATCATCTGGAAGGCCAGCGTCAGCATGGCGAAGTAGACGGCGGACAGGCGCACGGCGAAGGCCCCGAACAGCATCGCGGCCACCGCCGCGGCGACGGCGCCGAGCACGAGCGCGCCCGCCATGGGGAGCTCGGCGCGCAGCGCAAGGAGACCCGCCGCGTAGCCGCCCACACCCAGGTAGGCGGCGTGCCCGAAGCTCACCATGCCCGAGTACCCGAGGAGCAGGTTCATGCTGAGGCCGAAGAGGGCGAGGATCAGGACGTCGGTGGCCAGGAAGGCGTAGAACACGGGCAACCCGTGAGGCAGCGCCACGGCGCCGAGCAACACTACGACCACCCCGAGGGTCGTCGCGCGCGGGACGACGGCCGCCGAGACCCACCGCGCGCCGACGACCCGCTCGCCGTGCCTCACGCTACTCTTCCCGCCGTCCGAAGAGCCCCCACGGCCGGAAAATGAGGACCACCGCCATGACCACGTAGGCGAGGACCATCGAGATGGCCGGGAAGCTGACCGTGCCCAGCGCCTTGAGCACGGCGACCAGGAGCGAGGCCAGCGCGGCCCCGAGGAAGCTGCCGAGCCCGCCGATCACGACCACGACGAAGGCATCGATGATGATCGAGGCGTCCATGCCCGGCGCGGCGGTGACGATCGGCGCGACCATCGCGCCCGCGAGACCGGCGAGCGCCGAGCCCAGCATAAAGACCTGCGTGAAGAGCCGCGGCACGTTCGTGCCCAACGCCCCGAGCATGTCCCGGCTGTGCCGAGCGGCTCGGACGAGGCGCCCCCACCGCGTCCGGTAGAACACGACCCACAGGGCGAGGCCGACCAGGAACCCCGCCGCCACGACGAGGAGCATGTACCGTGGGAACGGCGTGCCCAGAATGCTGACCGAGCCGGCCAGCGCCTCCGGTCGCGGCACGACCTTGCCTTCGGCGCCCCACAGGATCTTCGCCACGTCGCTCAGCAGGAGGACGAACGCGAACGTCAGCAGGAGCTGGAAGATCGGGTCCGCGTGATAGATCCGCCGGAGGAACAACACTTCGAGCACGCCCCCCAGGAGCGCGACGCTCAACGACGCCAGGATCAGCATCACCCAGAACTCGCCTGGCGTGCCCCCGAGGAGCTGGACCCACGTGTGCGCGAAGTAGGCGCCGAACATGTAGAACGAGCCGTGGGCGAAGTTGATGATCCTCGAGACGCCGAAGATCAGCGAGAGACCCGAGGCGACGAGGAACAGGAACATGGCGCTGGCGATCCCGCTCGCCAGCTGGAGCGTAACGAGCGAGACGTCGGTGAGCCAGCCGAAGTGCGTCGCGAAGAACTCGAGCACCGCCCCGCCCTACGCGGACGCCGCCGGCGATCCGCGCTCGATCGCCTGCCGGGCGAGCCGCGCCAGCGCCATCTCCCGCAACTGGAACTTCTGCACCTTCCCGCTGGTGGTCATCGGATAGTCGTCGAAGAACAGCACGCGTTTGGGCAGCTTGAAGCTGGCGAGCTTCCCACGACAGAAGCCCAACATCTCCTCTTCCGTCACCCGGTGCCCTTCCCGGAGGACGAGGCAGGCTACGGAGACCTCACCGAGGCGCGGGTCCGGGACGCCCACGACCTTCGCGAGGCTCACCGCGGGATGCTCGACGAGGAGCGCCTCGACCTCCGCCGGGTCCACGTTCTCGCCCCCGACCTTCAGCATCTCCTTGTACCGACCCATGAAGCGCACGAAGCCGTCCCGGTCGATGACCGCCATGTCGCCGGTATGGAACCATGCCTCGGCGTCGACGACCTGGGCTGTCTCCTCCGGCTTGCGGTAGTAGCCTTGCATGACGGCGTAGCCCCGCACGCAGAGCTCGCCCGGCACCCCGGGGGCTAGCCAGTGGCCCGTGGCAGGATCGACCACCTTGTACTCGTATCCCGGCGCCGGGTACCCCGAGCCGAGGCAGCGCTCGTCCTCGCTCGCGTCGAGAAACGACCGGCACGCCCCCGTGCCGATCTCCGTCATTCCGTAGGCGCTGACCGTCTTGACGAACGCGCGGTTGGCGCGGCGGGCGATGGGCTCGGTGCTCGCGAGCCCCGCCGGAAGGAAGCCGAGCCGGAGGCCTCGGCGGTCCGTCGCCGGGAAGGCCGGGTGCTCCATCAGGTCGTGGAAGTGCGTATCGAACCCGCAGAGGTACGTGGCCCGCTCGCGGGCCAGGAGATGAAGCGCCTCGCCGGGGTCGAACCGCTCCATCAGCACGATCCGCGCCCCGCTGACGAGAGACATCAGCACGCCCTCGTAGAGTCCGAAGGTGTGAAACAGGGGGAGGTACATCAGGATCACTTCCCGCGGCGTGATGCCCCACCGGCTCGCCCCGTCGGCGACGGTCTGGACGATGCAGTGGCTGTGCATCGCGCCCTTCGGGAACCCGGTGGTCCCGGAGGTATACATGATCAGCACGGTCCCCCGAGGGTCGACCCCCGCTTCGCGGCTCCTGAGCTCGGCTTCCGGGACGCGATCGCCGGCGCGGAGCGCCTCCGTCCAGGGGACCACGCCGGGTGCGCCGGTCTCGCCGACCGCCACGATACGCCGCAAGGCTGGGAAGCGCGCGCTCCGGAAGCCCGCGGGGGTCCCGGCGTCGAGCTCCGGGCAGAGATCGCGCACCATGTCCAGATAGCCGACCGAGCCCGCCCGGTCGGTCGTGATCAGCGTCGTGGCGTCGGACTGGTGCAGGACGTACCCGAGGTCACGGGTGCGAAACCGGGTGTTGACGGGCACCACCACGGCGCCGATCTTCGCCACGGCGTAGAAGAGGTGCAGCCATTCCGGGCGGTTCGGCAACCACAGGGCGATGTGCTCGCCCGGGCTCACGCCGAGGGCCATGAGCGCTCGAGCCGCACGGTCCACGTCGACGCGGAACTCGATGAAGTTCCACCGACGGTCCTCGAAGCAGAGCGCCTCCCACGGCCCGAACCGCCCGGCGGCCTGATCGGGGAGGTCCCCGACCCTCGGCTGCGTTACCCACGGGGCCATCGGTCGCCTCGCGCTCAGGCTCCGGGCCGCTCCTGGCGGAGCTTCTCCATCGCCTGTGCCATCCCCTGCTCGCGCGCGCCCCCGAGGTAAGACAGGAGCGCCGCGCCCGTCTCGTCCTCGACCGCGGCGTCGAAGTCGAGGTCCAGTGCCCGGTAAAGGGAGTTCCGCGTGAGCGCCACCTCGAGCGGGAAGTGGCCCGCGATGCGGGTGGCGAGCGCCCGGACAGCTTCGGCCAGCCGCTCTGTCGCCACGACCCGATTGACGAGCCCGATGCGGAGTGCTTCGGCAGCGTCGATCAGCTCGGCCGTGTAGAGGAGCTCGAAGGCGCGCCCGAGCCCCACCAGACGTGTGAGATTGTAGAGGCCGCCCATCGTCACCGTCGCTCCCACCCGGACCTCGGTGAAGCCGAACCTGGTTCCCTCGGCGGCGATCCGGAGATCCGCGAGCATCGCCAGCTCGCAGCCCCCACCGACCGCATAGCCGTGGACCTGGGCGATCACCGGCTTGCCCGTGCGGCGGAGGAGCCGCCCGATCTCCTGCTCGGGGTCCATGTGCCGCGCCCGGTACTCCATGAGCTCGCGGCGCTGCGGCGTCTCCTTCAAGTCCGCGCCGGCGCAGAAGGCGCGCCCGGCCCCCCGGACGACGATCACCCGGGCCTCGAGGTCGTCCCGCGCGGCCGTCGCTGCAGTGAGCAGGTCGCGGATCCAGGCGTCGTTGATCGCGTTGAGCACCTGCGGCCGGTTCAGCGTGATGTAGCCGATCCGCTCGTCGCGTTCGTAGAGCACGGTGTCGCCCACGGTCACCTCCCCGCGTCCGCGAGCTTCGTGAACACCTTGCGCCAGTTCTCGTGGAGCAGCCGGTGGAGACTCTGCTCCGGAATCGGCGGGAGCCCGTGGTCCTTGAGCCAGCGGTTGACCCCGAGCACGGTCTCGATGCCCTTCGCCGGCGCGCCGGCGGGGAAGTCGGTCCCCCAGACCAGCTTGTCCGTGAGCCCGAACGTCTGGGTGAAGTAGTAGAGGAGCGGGTGGACGAGGTGGTACCACCCGTACTCGACCTGGGGCAGGTACCGGGACAGCGCGCGACGGTCGAACCCGGCGAGCTGGGGCAGCCAGGAGATGTCGGCGTAGACGTTCTCGTGCTTGGCGACGACGAAGGCCGCCTCTTCATAGCGGTTGTAGCCTAGATGGCAGATGACGATCCGGAGGTCCGGAAACTGGATCGCCACCTCGTCGACGGCGGTGAGGTCGCCGTATTTGAGGTGCCCCCAGCGGGCTTGGGCCGGCCCGGCGTGGATGACGAGCGGCACGTCCAGCGCCCGCGCGACCTCCCAGACCGCGAAGCACCGCGTGTCATCCAGCCGGTAGCTGCCGTACACCGGGCCGAGCTCGCCGAGCGCGACCGCCCCGAGCTCCTTCACACACCGCTCCACCTCCGCGGCCGCGCCGGGCTCGGTCGGCGTCACGCAGCAGGCCCATGCGAGGACGTCCGGTCGCTCACGGACCAGCCCGGCGAGGTACTCGTTGTCGACCTCGATCCCGAGCGTGGGGCCGGCCTTCAGCCCGAGGAGCAGGGCCCTGCTCACGTCGCTGGCCTTCATCTCCTCGAGGTAGTGCTCGACCGGCAGCTCCCACATCTGCCTGAACTGCTCCTCCGTCCAGCTGCGGCGCCGGGCCGGTTGGTTGGCGAGCATCACGTCCCGTCGGAAATGACGGGGGTACCGCCAGGAGTGCATGTGGCAGTCCAGGATCATGGAAGCCTCCCTTCGCGGAGGGGCCTGGCGCCCCGCCGGGGGCGGGTCGCCCCTTACTTCTTGGCCTTCGCCCGGATCTCGAGGATCTCTTCCTTGGTCTGGAGCCCTTGCTCAGCCGGAATCACCTGGATCTTCGTGAGCGTCATCTCGCCGATCTTGGGATCGACCTTGGACCAGCCGATCCAGGCCGGGATCGTCAGCTGGTGATCGAAGTCCCGGAACTGCATCCGCCCGAGCGGCGTGTCGAACGGCAGATTCTCCAGCGCCTTGATCAAGGGTTCGTTGTCCGTCGTCCCGGCCTTCCGCACGCCCGCGGCAAGCGCCTGCACGGCGATGTAGCCCGTGATCGACCCCCAGACGGGCGCGTTCCCCGTGCGCTTTTTGATCTTGTCGACGAAGGCCCGATGCGCGGGACTATTGAACGGCGGGAAGTCGGCGTTCCACGGATAGCCGTTCAGCAGCATCCCCTCCGGCGCCTGCGTCCCCAGGCCCCGGTGGTCATCGGGGCGCCCCGAGTAGGGCCCGATGAGCTGCACCCGCTCGAAGAACCCATAGGGCTTAGCCTGGAGTACGAACTGCTGGAAGCCCGTGCCGAAGAGCGTGACGAACACGGCGTCCGGGCGGGCCGCCAGCGTCGCGGTGATGTACGGCGTGAAGTCGGTCTCCCCGAGCTTGGGGAACTGCTGGCCGACGACCTCGATATCGGGGCGCTCCTTTTGCAACACGGCGAGGAACGCCTCCCACGGGACCCGGCCGCCCTCGTAGTCCTGGCCGATGACGGCGTACCGCTTGTGCGGAAGCTTGGCGGCCACGCGCGCGAGCGCTCGGCCGGTGAAGAACACGTGCTGGTTCACGCGGAAGACGTACGGGTTCCAGAACTCGTTCGTGAGGCGATGGGTCGCGGCGATCGTTGCGATGAACATCCGCCGATGCTGCTTGGCCCAGTCCGCGAAGGCGAGGGACACCCCGCTCGAGAACGGCCCGAGGATCGCCTCGGCCTTCTCCTGATAGATGAGCTCCTGAAGGTTCGTGAGGCCCAGATCAGGGCGGAGTTTGTCGTCCCGGAAGATGAGCTTGACCTGTCGCCCCAGCAGGCCGCCCGCGGCATTGATCTCCTCCACCGCGAGGAGCATCGCCTCCTTCTCGGGGACGGTGTAGGGAATGGCGACACCGGTGTATGAGTTGGCGACGCCGACCTTGAGAGGCCCCTGGGCCGATGCAACCCGGAGGTCTGCCAGGGTCGTCGCCCCGATGACGAGACCAGCCAGCGCGACAAGCAGCCCTACATGTGCGAATCGTCGTGTCATGGCTCCCCTCCTCAGGCAACGGTAACGCGATCCCTGGTCGTTTCCGCCGGGACCGCCTGCTCAGGCGTGCTCGATCCTGAGCAACCGGCAAGCGTTTTGATAAAGGAGCTTCTGTTTCGCCTCGGGCTTGAGCGGCAGCGCCTGGACCTCCTCCACGGCGCGCTTGAAGGGGATCATCGAGTCGGTGGCGAAGAGGATCCGGTCCTGGAGGAGGCTGTTCGCGAACTGCAGGAAGACCTCCCAGCCCGCCCCCGCAACCCCGATGTACTTTGGCGCGATACCACCGATCTCGAGGTAGACGGACCGGTGCTTCCGCGCGATCGCCACCGCCTCCGGCACCCAGGGCCAGCCCCCGTGGTTGAGGACGATGGCGAGCCCGGGGAAGTGGCATGCAACCTCGTCCACATAGATCGGCCGCCCGAAGTCGATGGAGCGGTCGAAGGAGTAGTTGATGCCCGTGTGGATCGTGACCGGGATCCCGTATTCGAGACACTTGAGATAGAGCGGGTAACACAGTTTGTGGTTCGCGTGGAGCCCGGCGGCGAACGGTTGGAGGTTGAGCCCCTTGAGGCCCAGAGTCTCCACGGCGCGCCTGAGCTCGTCCACCGCATCCAGTCCGTCGGCGGGGTTGACCGCCCCGAACCCGATGAAGACGTCCGGGTGCTCCTTCACGAGGTTCACAACGGCGTCGTTCATCGCGCGGTAGTCGCCGGACGACCACTCGGCCTGGAGCACGGCACGGGTGATACCGGCGCCCCTCAGGCCGTCCAGCAACTCCTCCGACGTGTAGGACACGCGCTCCAGGTCGAAGATGTCCGCGTAGCGGCGCATGTACGCCGGCCGGGTCGCCACGCGGTCCTTCTGGGGCAGGGTCACACGAAAGTCGATGATCACGCTGGAGCTCACTCCTTCTGCGCGACCGCCCGCAGCTTGAATCGCTGGATCTTGCCCGTCTCGGTCAGCGGCAGAGCCTCGACGAACTCGACTTCTCGCGGGTACGCGTGGGCGCCCAGGCGCCCCTTCACGTGCTCGGCGAGCGCCCCCGCCAGCGCCTCCCCGGGCGACGCTCCCGTGCGGGGCACCACGAACGCCTTCACGATCTCTCCGCGGAGCGGATCGGGCTTGCCGACGACGGCCGCCTCGGCCACCGCCGGGTGCTCCAGGAGCGCGCTCTCGACTTCGTAGGGCCCGATCCGGTAGCCGGCACTCTTGATGAGGTCGTCCGCTCGCCCCTCGAACCAGAAGTAGCCGTCCGCGTCCATGCGACCGAGGTCGCCGACGACTACCCAGCCGTTGCGGTAGAGCTCCCGGGTCCGCTCCGCGTCCCGCCAGTACCCGAGGCCGTAGTAGCCCTCCTCGTTGGGCCGGTAGGCGATGAACCCCACCTCGCCCGCCGGCACCTCGACGCCCCGCTCGTCCACGATGGCCGCCTCAGCGCCCGGGATTGGCCGACCCATCGAACCCGGCTTGACGTGAAGCCGCAGGCCCGCGAAGTTGCAGATGTAGATCCCGCATTCTGTGCTGCCGTAGTGGTCCATCGGCGTGACGCCCAGTGCCTCCGAGAACCAGCGGACGACCTCGGCGTTGAGGGCCTCCCCGCACGAGTTGATCACTCGGAGGCTTCGCGCCTGCTCGCGGAGTCGCCCCGGGCTGGCCATGATCCTGCGCAACACCGTTGGGCTTGTCGCCCAGTTGGTCACGCGGAACTCCTCGAGGAGCGACAAGTACGCCTCGACGGAAAAGAGGCCCTCGTACGCGAGGAACGGCACGGCCCTGAAGAGGGCCGCCGCCCAACCGACAAGGCCCCATCCCCAGCTCGGGTCGCCGGTCGGCCAGAAGCAGTCGCCATCCCGCAGGTCGAGCGCGTACCGAAAGACGGGCTCGATGCTCGCAACGAAGTTCGTCGCGAGTTGAATCCCCTTGGGTGGACCGGTCGAGCCGGAGGAGTAGATGATGACGGCGGGCTCGTCGCGTCGCGAGAGAACCGGAGCGACGGCAGCGGAGTGGCGCTCGAGCGCCGCCCAGAACGACACCTCGCCTGGGTTCGCCTGCGGGCCGTCCTGCACGGTGATCACCGCGAGCCGGCGGTCGACCCGCGGGATCGTCGCGCGGGCGGTGAGGGTGGTGACGACCACGGCGGCGCCGCTGTGCTCGAGCCGGTAGCGCACGGCCTCCGGCCCGAAGCCGGTGAAGAGCGGCACATGCACCGCCCCCAGCTTCCACGTGCCCAAGAGTGCGATCAACAGCTCGAGTGAGCGCGGGAGCAGTGTCGCCACCCGATCGCCCTTCGTGACGCCGAGATCACCGAGGAGGTTCGCGAACTGGCTGCTCCGCTGGCTGAGGTCGTCGAACGTGGACGCGAGCCGGGTCCCGTCCCTGCGAGCCCAGTAGATCGCAGGCCGGCCGGCACCTCGATGGCGGTCGCAGAGCTCGTGCCCGAGGTTCAGGCCCTTCTCGGGCTCGCCGTCGAGCCTCGCGAGGGCCTCGGACCACCAGAACCGCTTCCGCCGATCCTCGTACGTCTCCATGTCCTACGATCGGATAGCCTCGAACGCCTCCACGCGGGTACGAAAGCCGCCGGGGAACGCGCCGTCGAGGTACGTATTCGCCTGGGCCCAGGCAGCTTCCCGGCGCCGGAGCGCCTCCCGCGTCTCTCGCGGCCGTGCCAGGGCGATCCCCGTGAGCAGGCCGTTGATGAGCCCCAGTGCCCCGACAAACGACTCGAAGAACGAGGGGAACCGGACCCCCACACACAGGCACACATCGGCGAACTCGGCGAGAGGCGAGAGCTCCGAGTCGGTGATCGCGACCGTGCTCGCGCCGGCCCGCTCGACCTCCCTGAAGACCTCGACGGTCTGGCGGGTGTAGCGCCGGAAGCTGATAGCCACGCCAGCGTCCTCGGGGCGCACGCCCAACAGTTGCTCGACCAGATCCCCGACCCCGGGGACGATCACTCGTGTCGGCCGTCCGATCATATCGAGATAGAACGAGAATACGTGCGCGAGCCCTAGCGTGCTCCGCAGGCCCACGAAGTGCACGACGCGAGCCTTCGACAGGATGTCCACGGCGCGCTGGAAGGCCGGGTCGGCCACGAGCTCTCCCGTGCGCTCGAGGTTGGCGATGTCCGCGCCCAGGCTTCTTCGCAGGAGTGACTCGCCGCCTGATGCTCGCGACGTCCGCTCGAGGCGCACGACCGTGCTGAACTCGTGCCGGAGGCCAGCGCGCAGGATCGCTCGGAGGTCCGAGTAGCCGCGGAGGCCCAGGGACTCGGCGAACCGCACCACCGTGGCGGCGCTCAGGCGGAGCGAACGCCCGAGATCGGCGGCGGAGAGGAAGGCGAGCTCATACGGCCGCTCGACGAAGTAATCGGCCAGACGCCGATAGGCTGGGCTCATGCGCGGGTACCGTTTCCGGACCCGCGCGAGCAGCGTCTCCAGTTTTGCGTTGGTGGCGGTTTCTGCAACAAGCATTACACCTACCAAGGCTTGCGCAATGATCGTTGCGACATCTAGCACCCGGGTGGCCCCGGTGTCAACAGGCCGACGGCCTGGCGACGATCCGCGCTCGTGCGACAGCCTCACACACACGAGCGAGTCGGACGCGGTTTTGGCGAAGGACAAACTAATTTTTTGGTGGCGGTGGGGCGTGATGAACTTGACATCGCCATTACTGACGATGAGGCTCTCCTCCTTCCGCGCCGTCTGCGAAGCCGGCGTTCGCACAGCGATAATCCGGCGCCCTGTCCCACCGATGACGAGGAGCACTGAACATCGCCGCCTCCGGAGCTCCCGTCACAGCTGGTTCAAGAATCCCGCGCCGAGCCCTGCAGCGTGCCGGTCTAACACACCCAATTCCGAGCGTCCAGGGCGCCGGGCTTGACAGTCCTGCCATGGACCACCCTGCCTGCCGCCTGATCCTGCCTTATCCGTAGAAACCCACGCTGTCACGAGTTCGCCGACTCGGCCTTCGATCCGATCACGACGGGTCCCGACGGATGTCTCTGTGCCAGTAGGGTCTGAGTCGCGCGGCGGCACGGGCGAGTTTGCTACTTCGAGGCGAGCCACTGCTCCAGGAGGCCGCGGACGAAGGCATCCGCCTCCGAGCCGGCCATCGGGT
>JACPCG010000141.1:0-2476 GCA_016179925.1 Candidatus Rokuibacteriota bacterium
GTACGAGCTCACCGGCGCCGGGGCCGCGGTCTCGCGGCTCGAGGCGCGGGCGGCGCGGGGCCTCTCGCCCTTCGTCGGGCGCGAGGACGCGCTCGCCACCCTCGAGCGCGCGTGGGCACAGGCCCGCAGCGGGCGCGGGCAGGCGGTCTTCGTTGTCGGCGAAGCGGGCATGGGCAAGTCGCGGCTGCTCCTCGAGTTCCGCCAGCGCCTCGGCGCCGCGGCGACCTGGATCGAGGGGGACTGCGTCTCGTTCGGCCAGTCGGTGCCGTTCCTGCCGATCGTCGCGATGCTCAAGCAGAACTTCAGCATCGAGGACCAGGACGACGAGCCGGAGATCATCGCGAAGATCCACCGCCGCGTCGCGTTCCTCGGCGGGGAGGCCGCGGGCGTCGAGGCGCTCCTGCGCTATCTCCTCGCGGTGGATCCGGGGGATCTGAGCGTCGCCGCGATGGACCCGGTGCAGCGGCGTGCGCGCATCGTCGCCGCCATCCAGCGGCTGACCGCCGCGGGCAGCCGCCGGCGCCCGGTGATCCTCGTCGTGGAGGACGCGCACTGGATCGACAGCGCCTCGGAGGATCTCCTCACATCCCTGACCGGGAACCTGCCGGGCATGGCGGTGCTGTTGATCGTCACGTACCGCCCCGTGTACCAGCAGCCGTTCGGCGATCGGACCTACTACTGGCGGATCGGGCTGCAACCCGTCGACGAGGACGACGCGGTCCGCATCGTGCGCGCCACGTTCGGGGTCGCCGAGCTGCCGCCCGAGCTGGCCGTCACCATCGCCGGCAAGGCGGAGGGCAATCCGTTCTTCCTCGAGGAGATCGGCCGCACGCTCGTGGAAACGGGCGCGGTGCGGGCCGAGAGCGGGCGTCTCGTGCTGGCCCAGGCCGCCTCGACGATCGCCGTGCCCGATACGGTCCAGGACGTCATCGCCGCCCGGCTCGATCGGTTGGCGGAGCCGCAGAAGCGGACGGTGCAGACGGCCTCCGTGATCGGGCGCGAGTTCGCGCTGGCGCTCCTGCGGCGCGTCTCGGACCTTCAAGACACGCTCGAGCAGAGCCTCGGGGAGCTGAAACGCATCGAGCTGATCTACGAGAAGGGAGGCTTCAGCGACCTCGAGTACGTCTTCAAGCACGCGCTGACCCAGGACGTGGCCTACGCCTCGCTGCTGCAGGCCGAGCGCCGCCGGCTGCACGCGCTGATCGGCGCGGCGATCGAGGAGGTCCACGCGGGTCGCCTCGAGGAGCGCGCCGAGGAGCTCGCCTACCACTTCACGCGCGGCGAGGTCTGGGACAGGGTCGTCCACTACGCGCGCCTGGCCGCCGAGCGCGCCGCCGGGCTCTTCGTGGACGGCAAGGCCGTCGAGTTCTACGAGCTGGCGCTCGCGGCGCTCCGCCGACTCCCGGAGACCGCGGAGACGGCCCGCGCGGGTGTCGACATCCGTCTGGCCATGCGCGCCCCGCTCTGGCGGTCGGGCCGGCTCGATCCCCTCTTCGAGCGCTTCAAGGAGGCCGAAGCCCTCGCCACGCGCTCCGGCGAAACCGGGCGCCTGGACGCGATCTATTCCTTCCTGGTCCAGTACCATTGGGCCAAGGGCGAGCAGGAGCAAGCGATCGAGTACGGTCGCCGGTGCGTCGACACAGGCAAGGCGCGCGAGGATGTCGCCCTTCACGTGACGGGACTCTTCTACCTGGCCCATGCCTGCGACGCGCTCGGACAGTTTTCCCAAGTCCTCCAGCACGCGCGGGAAATCATCGCGCTGCTCGCGGGACCCCGGGAGACCGAGCGCTTCGGCCTCTCGGGCCTCCCCTACTGCGGAGCCTGCGCCCTCGGCGCCGAGAGCCTCATCGAGCTGGGCGATCCCGGCGGCGCCCTCGAGCTGATCGAGCGCGGCGAGCGCGTCGCGGACGCCGCGAACCACCTCTATAGCCGGATGCCACTCGCGATCGCGCGCGGCCACTTCCTGCTCGAGCGGGGTCAGATCGCTGAGGCGATCGCGGCGCTGGAGCCCGCGGTGACGACCTGCCGCGAGAAGAACTTCGTCGGCCAGCTGATGCGCGCCCTGACGCCCCTCGGGCACGCGTATGCGCGGGAGGGACGCCCGGCCCAGGGCGTCCCGCTCCTGAAAGAAGCGATCGCGCTGCAGGAGAAGGCGGGCGCGTTCGTCCACCGCGGCTACTGGACTCACACGCTCGCGGTGATCTACCTCCACGCCGGCCGCCTTGACGACGCCCAGGCGACCGCGCTCGACGCGCTCGGCTTCGCCGAGCGGCACGGTGAGCGCGCCGTGGAGGCGTGGATCAGGTACACGCTCGGCGAGATCGCGACCCGGCGCGGCGACCGGCAGGCTGCCGCCGAGCACTTCGACGAGGCGCAGGAGATCGCCGAGGAGCTCGGGATGCGCCCGCTCGTCGAGCAGTGCCGCGCGGGCCTCGGGCAGCTCCGTTAGGGGCCTCCACCCTTTCCCGCCTCGCCG
>JACPCG010000141.1:2490-8036 GCA_016179925.1 Candidatus Rokuibacteriota bacterium
CGCGCCTCGTACTCGCCGCGGTGGGCCGTGTCCACGTGGCTCTACCGGGTGCTCGCCAACGTCTGCATCGACGAGCTCCGCCGGCGGAAGCCGCCGCTCGAGCCCGCGCCCGACCACGGCCACCGGCCGGCCCGTGTGGAGCAGCTCGACCTCCAGCGCGCGCTCGCCGCGGTCCCGCGCGAGGCGCGGCTTCTGCTCGCGCTCCATTACGTGGAGGGGCTCTCGTATCGGGAGCTCGCGAAGATCCGGGGGATCTCCATCAACACGGTGAAGAGCCAGCTCGCCCGCGGCAAAGTGATTCTCCGCCGCAAGTTGGAGGAATGAGAGAGATGGACCGACTGGACGACAGGCTCAGCGAGTTCTTCTCGGAGGCGATCGTTCCGCGCGGACTCACGCGGCGTCTCGTGCCGAGGCTCGCGCCGGGCCCGCGCACGCTCGAGGCGCTGGCCCGGCGGTTCCGCATCGAGGCGACGGAGCGCGGCGTCTCGCGGCTCCGCCCCGGGCGCGGGATCGGCGCCGACTCGGCGCGCGCCCGGCGCCACGCCGAACGGGCCCGCGAGGAGCTGCGCGAGTACCTCGCGGGGCGGCGGACGTTCTTCTCGGTCGCCGTGGATCTCGCGGGCGTCCCCGAGTTCCAGGGCCAGGTGCTGGCGGAGACCCGGCGCGTCCCGTTCGGCGAGGTGGAGTCCTACGCCGAGCTGGCGCGGCGCATCGGCCATCCGAAGGCCGCCCGCGCCGTCGGCAACGCGCTGGGCGCCAACCCCGTCCCGGTGATCGTTCCCTGCCACCGGATCGTCCGCGGTGACGGGAGCTGGGGGCACTACGCGTTCGGCGGCGAGATGAAGACGGCGTTGCTCGCGCTCGAGCGCGCGACGCCCGCCCTCGTCGGCTGCACGACGACGCGGATCGTCTGCCGGCGCGGCTGCGCTCACGAGCAGCGCGTGGCCGAGGAGCATCGCGTCGTCTTCGCCTCGGTCGGCGACGCCCGGAGCGTGGGGTACCGACCCTGCCGCGCCTGCCGTCCCGCCGTCGCCGCGTAAGTGATAGGATCGCCGGCAATGCCCGCACGCCACGCGCTCCTCGGGCTGGCCGTGGGACTCCTGCTGGGGTCGTCTGCCCCGGCCCGAGGCGAGTACCCGATCTTCGACGCGCACATCCACTACAGCCGGCCCGACTGGGACGCGCTCACGCCCGAGCGCGCCCTCTCGATCCTCGCCCGCGCCGGCGTCCGCCGGGCGATCGTGTCGAGCACGCCGGACGACGGGACGCTCATGCTCTGGGAGAAATCACCGAAAGGGATTGTGCCGTTCTTGCGGCCGTATCGCACCCGCGGCGACATGGGGGGCTGGCACGGCGACCCGGCCGTCGCCGCGTACGTCGAGGAGCGGCTCAGGCGGGGGATCTACCGCGGCATCGGCGAGCTCCATCTCGGCGCCGCGGAGGTGGACGGGCCCGTGGTCACGCGCATCGCCGAGCTCGCCGCCGAGCGCGGTTTGTTTCTGCAAGCCCACGTGGACGACGTGACGATCGAGAAGCTCCTGACGCGCTATCCGAAGCCGCGCTTCCTCTGGGCCCACGCCGGCATGTCCGCCGGGCCGCAGACGGTGGGGCGCCTGCTCGACAGCTTCCCGAAGCTGTGGGTGGAGCTGGCGCTCCGCACCGACGTCGCGCCGGGCGGCGCGCTCGACCCGGAATGGCGGGCGGTCTTCCTGCGCCACCCGGACCGCTTCATGGTGGGCACCGACACGTGGGTGACGTCGCGCTGGGAAATCGTGCGCGACTCGATGCGGGACGTCCAGGAGTGGCTCAGGCAGCTCCCGCCGGACGTCGCCGAGCGGATCGCGTACAAGAACGGCGAGCGGCTCTTCCCCGCGCCCTAGAGCGCGCCGACCAGCGTTCGGTCCGAGTCGTAGCGGAGCCGCTCGAGCGCCTCCCTCGGCGGGAGCCACGCGACCTCGTCCACCTCGTGGTCGTGGTCGCCCACCTTCTCGAGCGGCCGCATGAGGAACCAGCGCACCGTCTTCTTCACCCGCCGGCGGTCGCGCTGGAACCAGTACGTCGCGGGATCGAGCGGGCGAACGATCTCGCACCGCCAGCCCGTCTCCTCCTGGACTTCGCGCAGGGCCGCCTCCGCGCTCGACTCCCCGGGCGCGAGCGTGCCCTTCGGCAAGGTCCACACCGGCCGCTCGCGGAGGTCGCGCGCGCGGATCAGCAGGACCCGGCCCTCGGCGTCCACGACGAGCCCGCCCGCCGAGAACTGAAACTCCATGCGCGCCCCGCGTTCCGCCATCGCCCCCATGATACGATGCGATGCCACTACCGACTCGAAGGGAGACCCGTCGCGGTCATGGACGCGCTCGCCTGACGTCCGACCTGCTCGCGCACTTTCCCGCCGGCGCCACGCCGCGTCCCGCACAGGCGCGGCTGCTCGTGGCGCTCGCCGACGCGGTCGCGGAGGCGGAGGACGACCCCGCGGCGCCCCGCGTGCTCCTCGTCGAGGCGCCGCCGGGCGTCGGCAAGAGCCACGTCGCCATGACGCTCGCCCGCTGGAGCGGCGACGCCTATCTCCTCACGTCGCAGAAGCTGCTCCAGGACCAGTACGAGCGGGAGTTCGGCGGCGAGCTCCAGATCGTCAAGGGCCGCGACAACTACACGTGCGACCACTACCCCGAGGCGCGCGTGCCGACCTCGCGCGGCATGTGCCGGCGCCCCCGCGGCCCCGTGTGCCAGTGCCCGTACGCCCGCGCCAAGGCCGCCGCGCTCAACGGCCCGATCTTCTGCACGAACACCGCGTACTTCGCGACGCTCCGCCACTGGCACGCCGAGCAGCTCAGGAAGCGGAAGCTCCTGATCGTGGACGAAGCGCACAACCTCGAGTCTCAGCTCGTCTCCGTCTTCACGGTCGGCTTTCCGCCGGACCAGATGCGGCTGTGGTTCGGCGGGCCGCTCCCGCACCTCCCCGCCGCCGACGACTACCGCCCGCTCATGGCCGAGCACCTCGAGCGGCTCGAGGGGCGGCGCGAGGCGATCGCCCGCGAACTCGAGGCGCTCCGGCCTCCCGACATCGCGGCCGACGTCTTCCTGAAGATGCCGCCGTCGCGCGAGGAGCAGGACCTGCTGGTCCAGCGCGACGAGCTGGAGAGCGCGCTCGCGCGGATCCGCTTCTTCACGGAGAGCGACGAGGGCGAGTGGGTCGTGCGCTATCCCCCGGACCCCGCCGCGACGCTCGAACTGGTCCCGCTCACCGTCGCGCCGATGGCGCGCGAGCTCTTCGCCGAGTCGGCGGAGCTGACGGTCCTCTCGTCCGCGTTCCTCGGCCACCGCCCGGTCCTC
The DNA here is from genome assembly GCA_016179925.1 of Candidatus Rokuibacteriota bacterium. Classification (GTDB taxonomy): domain Bacteria; phylum Methylomirabilota; class Methylomirabilia; order Rokubacteriales; family CSP1-6; genus JACPCG01. The sequence continues at coordinate 5,824 of JACPCG010000141.1, forward strand.
GCCGAGTGCTTCGGCCTCGACGAGAGCGCCCTCCGCGCCTTCGCGAGCCCGTCGCCCTTCCCCCTCGACCAGCGCCGGATCGTCTACCGGCCGATCGGCGCGCTCTCGCGATCGCGCCTCGCCCAGCTCGAGCCCGCACTCTTCGCCGAGGTCGCCACGATCCTGGCCGCCCATCCCCACGAGAAGGGGCTCATCCACGTGCAGTCGTACGCGGCGGGCGAGCGCCTCATCCGCGACCTGGCGGCCCGCGCACCAGCCGAGTCGCGGCGGCTCATCTGGGTGGCGTCGTCGGAGGCGAAAGCCCGCGCGCTCGACCAGCACCGTGCCTCCGGGCGCCCCACGGTGCTGGTCTCCCCGGCGCTCCGCGAGGGGGTCGACCTGCCGGACGACTTCCTCCGGTTCCAGATCGTCACCAAGATGCCGTTCCCCGATCTCGGCGATCCGTGGACGGCGGCGCGGGAGCAGCGCGATCCCGGCGCCACCGCATGCTCCTGCCGGAGTGGTTCCTCGACGCCGCGCTCCCCGCCCTCCGCGAGCGGCGCGGGGAGGCTCGCGACGAGTGTTAGGATAACCGGCGATGAATCCGCGCGACGTCGACGCCGTCATCCAGGCGGTCCGCTTCCAGCTCTATCGGGAGAACATCTACGGCGCCCTCGACCTCCTCGAGCGCGTGCAGGCCGAGCATCCCGACCCGCGTTATGGCGAACAGGCCGCCCGCATCCGCTCGTGGCTCACGCACCTCGAGAGCCGCGAGGCGTACGTGGACGCCCAGGAGGCCCAGTACCGTCGCCTGCGCTGGAAGGCGGGGCTCAAGCTCCTCGAGAAGCGGATCCGCATCCTGCTCGGCAGGAAGACCCGCAAGATGATCGACCGGCGCGCGGCCGACCCGGAGTTCCAGGAGCTCGAGCGCGAGGTCGCGCTCGTCCGGCCCCGGCGCGTGCTCGACGCGGGCAGCGGCGAGGGCGGGCTCGCGATGGCGCTCGGGGCGCGTCACCCGGAGCTCTCCGTCGAGGGCGTCGAGGTCTCGGCGACCAACACGAAGCTCGCGACGCTGCTGAACCGCTTCCCGAACGTCGGCTTCCGCCAGGGGCTCGCGGAAGAGGTCCACCTCCACTTCCCGCCCGCGTCCTTCGACCTCGTCTACTCGCTCGCGGTCCTCGAGCACGTGCGGGACGTGGACGCGACGCTCGCCGCGATCGAGACGGTGCTCCGGCCCGGCGGCCGCTTCGCCTTCGTCGTGCCGATGCACGAGTTGCGCGCGACGGGGCCGATCCCGGACTACACGCCGATCCACGGCTACGCCGACCACTGCCGCGTGTTCACCGAGGCGGAGCTGCGCGAGCGGTTCGGGCGCCGCCCGGGGTTCCGGCTGGTCAAGCTTCCGGGCGCCTGGAAACACGGCGAGCTGCCCGACTGCTTCGAGCCGGTCGAGTTCGGCGCGTTCTTCGTCTCCTACGCCCCGGACGCCTGAAGCAACTCGTCGGACGTCAGATGGCCTGACGAACCGTGCGACCGGACGGTGCCGTAATCCAACCGCGCGGTCTCGATCTTCACCCGCGCATCCGCCAGCGTCGTGAACCACGACTCGTTGCGGCGCTTCGAGCCGTGTCAGGCCGGTCGGCCCACCCGAGGGAAACGCGGACGAGGCGTGAAGGCGCTGAAGGCCGCGTGATCCGCTACCTCAGCCCGGCGGCTGCGGCGGCCCGCCCCGCGATGCGGCCGAAGACCGACCCCGCCATGAGCCCGGCACCGCCCGGGTAGTTGTGGTAGAAGAGCCCGCCCACCAGCTCGCCCGTCGCGTAGAGGCCGGGGATCGGGCGCTGCTCGCAGTCGATGACCTGGGCGTTGCCGGTGATCTTGAGGCCGCCGAAGGTGAACGTGATGCCCGTCGTGACGGCGAAACCCACGTACGGCGGCGCCTCCAGCGGCAGCGCCCAGTTGGACTTGGGCGGCGCGATGCCGCGCGTGCCCTTGCCGTCCTTGATCGCCGGGTTGAAGGTCCCGGGCTGGACGGCGGCGTTGAACCCCCGCACCGTCCGCACGAACCCGTCCACGTCGATCTCGAGCTTCCGCGCGAGGCCCTCGATCGTCGCGTCCTCGGCCTTCGTCACCTCGCGGATCCGGTACTCCTCGCGCAGGAGGTGGAGCACCTGCTGGTCGAAGATCTGGAACGCGGCGCGGCGCGGCTGCTCGATGACGGCGCGGCCGTACTT
>JACPCG010000064.1 GCA_016179925.1 Candidatus Rokuibacteriota bacterium
TCCTACCTGAACATCCCCGCGATCATCTCGGCGGCGGAGGTCACGGACAGCGAGGCGATCCATCCCGGCTACGGCTTCCTCGCCGAGAACCCGGCGTTCGCCGAGGTGTGCCGCGCGTGCTCGATCACCTTCATCGGGCCCTCACCCGAGGCGATCCGGCTCATGGGCGACAAGGCCCAGGCGCGCCAGCTCGCGAAGCAGGCGGGCGTCCCGGTGGTCCCCGGCAGCGAAGTACCGCTCAAGGACCCGGCGGAGGCGCTCGACGTCGCCGAGCGGATCGGCTACCCGGTCATCTTCAAGGCGGCGGCCGGCGGCGGCGGCCGCGGGATGCGGATCGCGCGGGACCGCGCCGAGGCGGCCTCGGCGTTCGACGCCTGCCAGACCGAGGCGGCGGCCGCGTTCGGGTCGTCCGAGATCTACTGCGAGAAGTTCGTGGAAGCCTCGCGCCACGTCGAGGTGCAGGTGCTCGGCGACAAGAACGGCATCCGCGTGCACCTCGGCGAGCGCGAGTGCTCGGTCCAGCGGCGCTATCAGAAGCTCATCGAGGAGTCGCCGGCGCCGGCGCTCACGCCGGAGACGCGGAGCGGGCTCCGCCGCGCGGCGCTCACCGCGGCGGCAGCCGTGAACTACGTCAGCGCCGGCACCGTCGAGTTCCTGGTGGACGGCGAGGGACGCTACTACTTCATCGAGATGAACACGCGGCTGCAGGTCGAGCACCCCGTCACCGAGATGATCACGGGCATCGACCTCGTGCGCGAGCAGATCCGCATCGCGGCCGGTGAGGCGCTCGGCTACCGGCAGGACGCCGTGCGCTTCAAGGGCCACGCGATCGAGTGCCGGATCAACGCCGAGGACCCGGAGACGTTCGTCCCGAGCGCGGGCCGCGTGACGGCGTGGGTGCCGCCCGGCGGCTTCAACGTCCGCGTCGACAGCCACCTGACGGCGCAGTACGCGGTGCCCCCGTTCTACGACTCGCTGCTCGCGAAGATCATCGTCCTGGGCCGGGACCGCGCAGAGGCGATCGTCCGGATGCGCCGCGCGCTCGCCGAGACCATCGTCGAGGGCGTCAAGACCTCGATCCCGTTCCAGCTCAAGGTCCTCGCCGACCCCGCGTTCGTCGAGGGCCGCTTCACCAGCACCGACGCCGCCCGGCTCCGCGGCTGATGGACCCGTCGCTCTACGTCATCCTCGACCGCGTGGCGGCGCGCGGCCGGGACCTCGAGGCGATCCTCGAAGCGGTGATCGCGGGTGGCTGCCGCATGGTCCAACTCCGCGAGAAGGAGTGGCCGTCGGGGCGGCTCCTGCCGCTCGCCGAGCGGCTCGCCGCGCGCTGCCGCCGGGCCGGCGTGACGTTCATCGTGAACGACCGGGTGGACCTGGCGCTCGCGGTCGGCGCCGATGGCGTCCACCTCGGCCAGGACGACCTGCCGCCGCGGGCCGCGCGCCCGCTGCTCCGGCCCGGGATGGTCCTCGGCCGCTCCACCCATAGCCTGGCCGAGGCCCGGCAGGCGCGCGACGACCGCGCCGACTACGTCGCCGTCGGCTCGATGTTCGCCACGACGACCAAGCCCGATTTCCGGCTGGTCGGGCCGCAGCGCCTCCGTCAGATACGGCCGGAGACCACCCTGCCGCTGATCGGGATCGGCGGCATCACGCCCGACAACGTCGGCGAGGTGATCCGCGCGGGCGCCGACGGGGTGGCGGTCATCTCGGCCGTCTGCGGCGCCGCCGATCCGGCCGCCACGACGCGCCGGTTTCTCGGGGCGATCGGGGCCGCGCGCGACTTGACCCCCCGCAGCCGGCCGCTATAATGGCGGCCACCGACCACCGCCGATTCGACGACCAAGGAGGGGTCCCGATGAGTCGCAATCCTGTCCGTCTCACCTTCGTTCTGCTGGCCGCGCTGGGCCTCGTGGCGCTGCCGGCGGCCTCGAACCTGGAGGCCCAGGGCAAGGGCACGATCAAGATCGCCACGCAGAGCCCGCTGAGCGGCGGCCAGGCCGCCCTCGGCGAGGGCATCAAGCTCGGCGCCCAGCTTGCCATCGAGAAGTTCAGGGGCGGCCTCGAGAAGATGGGGTACAAGGTCGAGCTGGTGCCGTTCGACGACCAGGCCAAGCCCGACGTCGGCGTCGCCAACGCCAAGAACCTCATCGCCGACAAGGACATCCTGGTCGTCGTCGGCCACCTCAACTCAGGCGTCGCGATCCCGTCCTCAGAGGTCTACAAGGAGGTCAACCTCGCGATGGTCTCGCCCGCGAACACGAACCCCACCGTCACCGACCGTGGGTACAAGAACGTGTTCCGGGTGTGCGGCCGTGACGATGTCCAGGGCGTGGTCGGGGGGGAGTTCGCCTCCGCGACGATGAAGGCGAAGTCGGCGTACATCATCCACGACAAGACGACGTACGGGCAGGGCGTCGCGGAGTTCTTCAAGGCCGACGCCGAAAAGAAGGGCATCAAGATCCTCGGCTTCGAGGGCACGGAGGAGAAGTCGAACTTCGATCCGATCATCACGCCCATCAAGGCCAAGAACCCCGACCTGATCTACTTCGGCGGCATCTACGAGCAGGCCGCGCCGTTCTTCAAACAGGCGCGCGAGAAGGGCGTGAAGTCGAAGTTCCTCGGCCCCGACGGCATGGACTCCTCCGACCTGACGAAGATCGCGGGCAAGGCCGTGGTCGGCATGTACTACACGTCGGTGGCCGGCCCGGTGTCCGTCTATCCGCAGGCGAAGAAGTTCGCCGAGGAGTACAAGAAGAAGTTTGGGAAGAACCCCGAGCCGTTCGCGGCCCAGGCGTACGACTCGGCCGCGATCGCGATCAAGGCCCTCGAGGCCGCCGCGAAGGGCGGCAAGGCGCCGACCCGCGACGCCGTGACCGCCGCCGTCCGCGACGTGCGGTACACCGGCATCACCGGCACCATCGAGTTCGACGGGAAGGGCGATCCGCAGAAGGCGCTCTACTTCGTCCTCCAGGTGGTGAGCGACAACCCCGAGAAGTGGGGCGACAACAAAGAGGTGAAGCGGCTGACGATCGCGGCGCCGGCTGCGAAGAAGTAGCGTCGATCAGGGGGGCAGGGGAGCCCCCCCGGAACCTGAAAACGACACACGTTCCGGAAGGCTCCCCCGCCCCCCTGACCGTCTCTTCCACGGCATCCGCGCATGGATCTCCAGCTCCTCATCGACATCTTCCCCCAAGTCCTGCTCGACGGCATCATCCTCGGCTTCATGTACGCGCTGATCGCGCTCGGCTACACGATGGTGTACGGCGTCCTCGAGTTCATCAACTTCGCGCACTCCGAGATCTTCATCATCGGCGCGTTCGTCGGGGTCGAGATCTTGTTGACCCTCCGGTCCGCCGGCCTTTTCGAGGGCCTGCCGTGGCCGCTCGTCCTCCTGCTGATCCTCGTCGCCGGCATGGCCGTCAGCGGCGTGCTCGCCGTCACGGTCGAGCGCGTCGCGTACCGGCCGCTCCGGACGGCGCCGCGGCTGATCCCGCTCATCTCGGCGATCGGCGTCTCGTTCTTCCTCCAGGACCTGATCCGCCTCGTCGAGTCCGTCTGGCGCAACGAGTTCAACCTCGTCTACCCGACGATGGACGCGCTCAACCACCGCTTCGAGCTGACGGCGACCATCGACGTCTCGGTGAAGTCGATCGTCGTGATCGTGGCGGCCCTGCTGATGCTGTGGGTGCTGCACCTGCTGGTGAACCGGACGAAGATCGGCAGCGGCGCGATGGGCGGCGCCGCGGGCGTGCTCTTCGGCGTGCAGTACGGCCTGATCAACCCCTACAGCGGGTTCATCCCCGGGCTCAAGGCGTTCACCGCCGCCGTGCTCGGCGGGATCGGCAATATTCCCGGCGCGATGATCGGCGGGATCGTGCTCGGGCTCCTCGAGGCGTTCGCCGCGTCCTACCTCTCGCTCCTGACGGGCGGTGCGTTCGGCGCCGAGTACAAGGACATCTTCGCGTTCTCGGTCCTGATCCTGATCCTGATCTTCAGGCCGAAGGGCCTCCTCGGCGAAATCGTGCGGGAGCGCGCGTGATCCAGGGCGCGCTCGCCATCGCCCTGGTCGGCCTCTCGGCGTGGGCGGTCGCCACCTTCCCCCGGTCGGTGGTCGTCTTCCTGCTCTTCCAGGG
>JACPCG010000065.1 GCA_016179925.1 Candidatus Rokuibacteriota bacterium
AGCTCCTGCCCTTCCTTCACCATCCCCTCGAAGTCGGTCGCGACCACCTCGAGGCTCACGTCGCCGGGCACGATCGAGCAGATCTCCTCGATGAGCGGCCGGAAGGGGCGCTTCTCCTTCGCGATCAGCGACGGGTTCGTCGTCACCCCGTCCACGACCCCGAGCGCGACGCCCTCCCGGATCTCGGCCACGCTCGCCGTATCGAGAAAAATCTTCATAAGGCTCTCCGCAAGGTCACGCGCGCTCCCGCGCGGACCGTCTTGAACACCTTGGGGTCGCCCACGACCCGGCCGACGACGTTCACGGCACTGGCGGGACGGATCTCGTCGCCCCGGCTCATGGGCGTGGGACCGAAGAAGATGCAGAACGCGCGCCCGGGCGGCCAGTAGCCGAGATCGCCCGCCTCGACGGTCTCTCTCGGCGATTCCGGGGCGGCGGTGAAACCGATGTCGAAGTAGATCTCGTCGCCCCAGGTCTCGCCCTTGGCCTCGATCGGCAACGCGTCCCAGATCGCGCGGGCGGTCTTCGTGTCATTCAACTGCGCCTCGGCGGTCACCTGCCCGGCCGTGATCACGATCACCCGCGCCACGAGGTGAGCGTAGTCCGGCCCTCGAACAGGTGTCAAGAACAGCGGGGGCAACCCTCCCTACGGACGTGACGGCCCACAGCTTCGGCGCACGGGCCCTGTGGGTCGGGCGCGCCCTGACCCGCGCCCGCTTCATGCACCGGGCACGCAGTTACCGCGAGCGCGGGTCAACGGCGGCTCGCTCGCCTCGACGTCCACTGGACGTCTTCTGTTACGGGCTGCCTGACTCGTCGAGGCGCCGGTATTTGGCGAGGGCCGCCGCGAGCGCGGCCCGATCGGGGACCGTGGACCAGCCCTCGCCTTCGACCGCGAGCGAGCCCGCGCACGCGGCCGCGGCGGCCGCCTCCCAGGGATCGCCGGTCCGCTGGTACTCGACCAGGAAGGTCGCCGCAAAGACGTCCCCGGCGCCCGTCGGGTCCACCTCCGCCGCCGGCCGCGGCCGCACCTCGTAGCGGTCGCCGTTGACGTAGAGCCAGGCGCCGTCGCGGTCGGCCGTGAGGACGCCGATCGGCAGGTGCTGGAGCCATTCGACGACGGCGCCCTCCTGTCCCCGAATGTCCTCGCGGGAGAGGAACAGCGCCTGGATCCTCTCGAGCAGGACCTTCGGCGGGCTCCAGGCCTGTGGCGTCACGGCACCGTCCCGCCCGAGCGCCCTGAGCCATCCCTGAGCCGCAGCGCCGATCGCGCCCTCGGCGAAGGCGGGGGCCAGCAGCGGATCCACTTCGCCGAGCACGGGCGCCAGCAGCACGAGCGGGGCGTCGCGCCAGTCCTCGGGGATGTCCGCCGTGGCGATGGGCCGCGCCGCCGACGTCACCCACATCGAGCGCCCCGGTCCGTGCTGCCGGTGCTCGAAGCGCGTGGTCTCGGCGGCGGGCAGGGTGACGACCTCGATCCGGGAGGGGATCAGCTCGAGCGGGAAATCGTCGCCGTGGCTCGTGAGGAGCCCGACCGAGAGTCCGAGGCGGTGGGCCGTGACGGCGGCGTAGAGGGCGGCGCCGCCCGGGCGCGTCGTCTCGCCGAATCGGTCGAGCGTGACGTGCCCGACGGCGACGAAGTCGGGCGGCGTCAGGGCAGGAGCGCCAGCTCCTCCGACGCTAGTCCCACTTGCGCTCGTCGGAGATCTTCTTCGCGTTGTCGGGGATCGTGCCCGCGGGCACGACGTCCACGCCGCCGCGCAGCTTCATGACGTCGCGGATCGCCGCCTCGAGCGTCTGCGTGACGCCCGCCGCGTCGGCACCGTCGGCGAGCTGCACGCGGAACGTCAGCGTGTCCTGGTGGCCCTCGCGCCCGACCACGACCTGGAACCGCTCCACGCCCTTGGCGCGCGCGACGACCTCGTCGGCCTGGCGCGGGTGGATGAACATGCCGCGGACCTTCGTGACCTCGTCCGCGCGCCCGCGCCAGCCGAGCATGCGCGCGGAGGTCCGCCCGCACGGGCAGGGCGCGTCGTCGATGATCGTGAGGTCCCCGGTGCTGAACCGGATCATCGGGTACGTGTGGTTGTCCACCGTCGCGACGATCTCGCCGATCTGCCCATCCGGTAAGGGCGCGCCCGTCTGCGGGTCGCAGACCTGGGTGACCGCGTCCTCGCTCAGGTGGAAGCCCGACTTCTCGGCGCACTCGTAGGCGATCAGGCCGAGGTCCGCCGTGCCGAACCCCTGGCGCGTCATGACGCCGTACTCCTCCTCGAACTGCCGGCGCAGCGACTCCGGCAGAGGCTCGGCGCCGACCTGCGCGACCTGGAGCGGCAGGCGGCCGACCCCCATCTCCCCGGCGCGCTTGAGGATCGTCATGAGGAAGCTCGGCGTCCCCACGTAGCCGGTCGCGCCGACGGCCTTGGCGACCATCACCTGGGTGTCGGTGTTGCCGACCCCGGTCGGCACGACCGCGCACCCGATCAGATTCAACGCTTCGTCTAGCTCGTGCGCCGCCGGGACCAGGTGGTAGAGGAAGGTGTCGATCACGACGTCGCCGGGCCGGAAGCCGCCGGCGTAGAGCCCGGCCTCGGCGTGCCAGGCGCCGAGCTCGGGGCCCATCGGCTCCAGGATGGGCCCCGGCGACACGAAGATCTTCCGGATCTTCGCGAGCGGCACCGTGCAGAAGCCGCCGAACGGCGGGTCGGCCTTCTGCAGATCGGGCATCTCGTGCTTCCGGATCACGGGGATCTTCGCGAGGTCCTCGACGCCGCGGATGTCTTTCGGCGCCACCCCCGCGCGCTCGAGCCGGCGCCGCACGCCGGGCGCGTTCGCCCGGGCGTGCTCGAGCAGCCGGACGAGCCAGCGGGACTGGTACCGCTCGCGCGCGGCGGGAGCCAGGGTCTCCTTCTCGCGGTTCCAGTAGCCGGAGCGGCGATCCGCGGTCTTCACTGCCCGACGATGTCGCCCTTCATCGGGCCGAGGAGCCCGAGCAGCTCGCTCTTCTCCTTGGCGCCGACCTTGTGCTTGTCGAGGGCCTTGCTGAGGTTCTCAACGGTCGCGCTCCACTCGGCGTCGGTGACCCTCATTCCCTTGTGCGTCGTCTTCATGTCGCGCCCCAGGTAGGAGCACGGGCCGCCGGCCGCGTCGCAGATCTGGTCGGAGAGGTTCGACTTCAGCTTGAACACCGCGGGCACTTGCATCCCCTTGAACCGCGCGTTCACGCGCGCGTCGGCCACCAGGTTCGCGACGAAATCGTCCACGACGAGCGCGATGCCGTCGCGGCCGCCGAGCCGCTTGTAGAGCGACGGCGCAGGCTCGGGCGCCATCGCCGCGCACGCCCCGAGGTTCACCGCGAGCACCACCAGGACCAGGGTCCAGCCAAGGATTCGCCTGCCCTTCATCGCGCGCCTCCCTCCTATGACAGCCAGCGTTTGCGCCGCTTGTAGTGCTTGACGTCCCGGTACGACTTGCGGGCGCCCACCTCCGTGAGCCCCAGGTAAAACTCCTTGATGTCCGCGTTCTCACGGAGCGCGTCCGCCGCGCCCTCGAGCACGATGCGGCCGGTCTCCATCACGTAGCCGTGCTCGGCGATGGTCAGCGCGAGCGCGGCGTTCTGCTCGACCAGCAGCACGGTCAGCTTCTCCTGGCGGTTCATCTGCTGGACGATCCCGAAGATCTCCTCCACGAGCATGGGCGCCAG
>JACPCG010000066.1 GCA_016179925.1 Candidatus Rokuibacteriota bacterium
AGGATCCGAACTGGCCGCCCAAGATCCGCGAGTTCATCCGCGCGATGCGCTCGGAGATCGTCACGCCGTTCTCGTTCGTGCCCGAGGTCCGTCCCGGAAGGGTCGGACCGATCTTCGAGCTGCGCTACTACACGCTGAAGCCCGGCACGCTCCCCGACGTGGCGAGCGGCTGGGAGGCGAAGCTCCCCGAGCGGATGAAGCTCTCGCCCGTCGTGCTCGCGGGCGGCGTCGAGTTCGGCCAGGCCAACGGCTTCGTCCACATCTGGGCCTACTCGAGCCTCGACCAGCGCGCCCAGGTGCGGGACGAGGCGAGGAAGAGGGGCGTCTGGCCCCCGCCGGGTGGCCCCGACCGGCTGCTGACGCAGGAGAACAAGATCCTCCTGCCCGCCGCCTTCTCGCCGCTCCAGTAGGGGGAGATCGCGGCTGCGCGAAAGACGGTGCAAAGGGGGACTGAACGATGACTTCGTCGAGCAAGGTTGCCGTCGTGACGGGGGCCGGAACCGGGATCGGCAAGGCGGTCGCGCTCGCACTGCTGCGCAACGGGTATCGCGTCGCTCTCGCCGGCCGGCGCAAGGAGCTCCTGGAGCAGGCCGTCAAGGACGCGGGGCCGGCGGGCGCGCAGGCGCTGGTCGTTCCCACGGACGTGAGCGATCCCGAATCCGTCCGCGCCCTCTTCGCGCGGACGAAGGAGGCGTTCGGCCGTCTCGACGTGCTGTTCAACAACGCGGGCGTGAACGCGCCCGGGGTCCCGCTCGAGGAGCTCAGCTACGAGAAATGGAAAGCGGTGGTGGACATCAACCTCACGGGCGTGTTCCTGTGCACGCAGGAAGCGTTCAAGCTCATGAAGAGCCAGGACCCCCGGGGCGGGCGCATCATCAACAACGGTTCCATCTCGGCCCACGCGCCCCGTCCCAACTCGGCCCCCTACACCGCCACCAAGCACGCGATCACCGGCCTCACCAAGTCGACGTCCCTCGACGGGAGGAAGTACGACATCGCCTGCGGCCAGATCGACATCGGCAACGCCGCGACCGAGATGGCGGCGAGAATGGCGAAGGGCGTCCCGCAGGCCAACAACTCCATCGCGGTCGAGCCGCTGATGGACGTGAACCATGTGGCGAACGCGGTGCTCTACATGGCCGGCCTGCCGCTGGATGCGAACGTCCAGTTCATGACGGTCATGGCGACCAAGATGCCCTTCGTCGGCCGCGGCTGACACTCCCTGCAGTCGAACGTCAGGAGGAACGGCGGGCTTCGAGGGCGGCGAGGCGCTCGTCACGGGACACCGTTATCGCGCGACCGCTTCCTGCAGCTCCCGGACGTGCTCGGTCCAGTGGCGGGCGAGCAGCTCCAGCCGCTGCCGGCCCGTCATAATCTCGCCCGTCGCCCGCTGAAAGCAGGGCTTGTCGAGATCGGGCGCGCCGCGGCCGGCGCGCATCAGTCGGGCGTGGGCCTGGCGCACCTGGGCCAGCAGGTCGTCGAAGCTCTCGTGCTCGTGGAGACGGCGGCAGATCTCGTTCACCACGTCGGAATCGCCCGGCACCGGCCACAGCGGTCCGCCGAGCGCCGCCGACTGAATGCCCCACGCGGTGGCGTCTGCACCACCCGGTCCAGGTTCGCGAGCAGCTCGTCCTTCGAAGGCAGCGTCGTCATCGGTCTCCCCCTTCGCCGCTGGGTCGCGTCGCGTCTGTGAATCATGTGAACGATCGCGCGGCGGCGCCGGACCCGCGTGGCCGCAGTTCTCAACGATGGTGTCAACGACGATGTCAGCGACGGGACACGAGACGTGGCCGCGTCCGGCGCAGTGTAGCGCGGAAGGCTGGGAGGCGTCAGGGGGCGCGTGGAGACAGGTGCTCGCGGTACCAGGCGACGGTCGCCTGCATGACCTGGCTGAACGCCGGCTCCATGTAGACCTCGTAGTGCCCGTAGCCCGCGAGCACCACGAGCTTCTTCGGCTCCCCCGCGCGGGCGTGGAGCTGGATCGATTCTTCCGGAGGGACCAGACGGTCGTCGTCCGTGGTGATGAACAGGATGGGCCGCGGCGCGATCTTGTCGACGACCCATTCCGGGTTGAACTGCAGCGTCTCGTCGACATACTCGAGGGGGATCGCGCTCACCGCCGCGGGATTGTTGCGCCGCGCCGCGGCCGCGAGCTCGGCCGACTGCCGGTCCGGCAGCAGGATCTCCTCGCGCGCCACGAATTCCGACTTGCCGTCCAAGACGCGCTTCAGGCGATCCTGCCGCGAGCGTACCAGGAGGTCGTGCCACTCGTCCGGCCGCCGGACGCTCCGCATCCAGCGCTCGCCGTTGCCGATTCCCACGACGCTGACGATGCACTTCACGCGGCGGTCGATGGCGCCGACCCAGACCACGGTGGCGCCGCCGTAGCTCGTGCCGTAGATCCCGAGGCGGTCGGGGTCGACCTCCGGCACGGTGCCGAGGAAGGTGAGGGCGGCCTGCACGTCGGCCACGCGACTGTACGGCGCCAGGCGAGTGCGTGGCCCGTCGCTGTCGCCCCATCCCTTGTAATCGAAGGTCATCGCCACGTAGCCGGCCTCGTTGAGGACATGCGCGTTGTCGGGGAGGTAGATGTCCTTGACGCCGGTGTAGCCATGGCAGAGCACGATCCCGGCCCGCCGCTCGCCCGCCTTCAGGGATTCGGGATAGTACACGTCGCCGACCAGTCTGACCCCTTCACTGTAGAAGCTGACCGGCTTCTTCACGATGTCCGTCTCGGTCCTCCGATCGCTTTCGTCACCGCGTAACCGCCGTAGTTGCCCCACCCGGCGGACATCCCCATCCACCACTGGGACGCGCCGCCGATCACCGCGACGTGGATCATCTCGGGCCCGCGCACCATCGGCAGGCGCGCGTCGTCCGGGAGTCGGCTGAGGTCGGGCACGCTCTCCTCGCCGTGGCCCCAGTAGTACATGTGCCCCTCGCCCTCGACGAGCACGCCGCTCCGCCTGAGCCAGCCGACCTCGTAGCGCGCGTGCTCCCACACCCAGCGCCTGACGTCCGCCTTCGTGAGGCCCGCCCGCGCGAGCTCCTGCGCGGGCTTGGCGCCGAAGGAGAGGAGGAACTGGCCCGCGGTATGGAACATGTTCACGCCGGTCGTGGGGAGCGTGCTCGCGATGACCTTCAAGATGCGGCCGGCGTCGCCCGGGACGAAGAGGGGGTCGGGTGACTGACAGGCAAACACGGTGACCGCGCTCTGGTCGCGCCGGAGCCCGCGCTCGACATGCAGCGGTTCCCACGGGCTCGCCGCCTCGTTCTCCGCCGCGCAGAAGAGGTACTTCGCGGGCTGCCCCTGCGAGGACATGTCGGTCTGCCCCGGCACGCCGCCGCCGATGTTCCAGAGGATCAGGCGCACCGCGCGGCCCACGCAGGCGTTGGCGCGCGAGCCGCCGCCGAACGCGCCCTCACCGGCGTTGAAGCCGAGCTCGGCGACGATCGGTCCGTTCACGATGACGAGGGGCGCGCACGGGTTCGTCGTGGACTGCACGCCGTGCAGGTTGAACTCGGGCTCCAGCATGGCCTCGAGCGCCGCGACGACCACCGGCACGTGCTCGGGCGCGCAGCCCGCCATCGCGCAGTTGATGGCGATCTGTTCAATGGTGCCCACCCCGTCCCTCGGGCCGACGACGCCGACGACCTCCTTGGGGTCGCGTCCGAGATACTCGATGATGCGGCTCACCTGCCGCTCGGTGGGCGGCGCCACGACAAGGCCGTCGGTCCAGCCGTTCTTCAGCGCCAGCTCGTACCACTCCCAGAAGTCCGACACCTCGACGACGGGCGAGACGAAGGCGGTCACGGCGTCTAGCGCGCGGTCAGCGCCGCGACCACTCGAGCCAGGTTCCGCTCGGCGATGGCGCGCGCGTTCGCGGTGAGGTTGCCGCCCTGCGGCGCGGGCTCGACGAGCAGCGGAAGGTCGGGGAGCCCCATGGCGGCGGCGTGGTTGCGCGCGGCGCGCTCGAACGTATCGTGGCAAACGGTGATGGTCGGCTTGCCCTGCGTCTCGAACTCGAACGCGTCTAGCACGGACGCGTAGGTGCAGGACCCTCAGGCCGCCTCGCCGTTGATGATCACGTCGGCGCGACTCAGGAGCTCGGCGACCTGCTCCTTCGGCGCAGGCTTGGAGATGCTCGGCTTCTTCCTCCAGATCACGTCGCCGGTTCCGTGGCGCTCCTCGAGAAGCTTCCGCAGCTCCTCCATCAGCGGGTACATGGCGTACGAGCCGTCCTCGGTGCGCCGTCCCCAGCCGTCCAGGAACCCGACCGTCTTGCCCGCGAGCGACGGCGGCCGCGGCGCCAGACGCACGCCTTCCGAGCGGTACGTGGTATGCGGCACGACGAGCTTCATGCCATTCTCCTCTCCCCGCGCCCGGCGGGCGCGCGAACATCCGGTGGGCCGTTCGGTGGCGATATTAGGAGCACCCGCAGAGAGGCCTGTCAAGCGCCTCCCGCCTCTCAAACCCGGTCGGGAGGTTCGGATCACGAGCTCGTAGGTCGTCGCGCGCCGCATGAGGCGCGGAGCCGGCGGGTCGGAGGACGCGCACCGCCGCGCCGAGCGCCGCCTGATTGCTCGTCACCACCGGGGTCCGGCCGCGCTTCGTCGCAGCACGCGCTCGCCGACGAGCTCGCTGCGTGCGAGGGTTGCGCGCTTGACACGAGTTCTTAGCGGGTGATACGGAGTACCGCCAGTGGCATCGTGCTCCCGCTCGACGGCATCCCCCGTGCTCGACCTCGCCGGAGCCGTTGCGCCTCGGCGGGGACGGTCGAGGTCGAGGCGAGCATCGCCGGAACATAGCGAGGATATAGGAAGGATCTAGGGAGGACGCATCATGGCAAGAGCGATCCGGACGGGCGTGGCGACACTCGCGTGCACCCTGCTGCTCACGGCGGCGGTGACAGAGGCCCAGCAGGTCACCTGGAAGGCGGCGCTCTTCGGCCCGCCGCGGGCGGTGACGATGCCGCTCGACTGGTTCGCCAAGGAGGTGGCGGCGAAGACCGGCGGGCAGGTCAAGATCGAGCTGGTCTACGGCGAGGCGCTCGCCAAG
>JACPCG010000201.1 GCA_016179925.1 Candidatus Rokuibacteriota bacterium
CCCTGGGGGAACTCGTGGCTCGCCGGGAACCGCAGGTCCTGCTCCAGCGCCTCGATGAACGCCGGGTTGTCCTTCTTCGCCTGCCACTTGCTCAGCTCGACGCCCTTCTTCAGCAGGAACATCGCCGTCCACGCGTGCCAGTAGTGGCCGCCCGTCAGCCCGGGCTGGTTCGCCGCGGCGCGGCCGTCCGAGGGCGCCCCCACCGCCTGCCGCAGGGCCGCGTCGTAGCGCCTGATCTCCTGGGGCACGTCCTCCTGCAGGCGGGGCAGGCTCGTGAAGTACCAGTGGCCCTCCATGAAGTCGTAGGCGTCGGTACCGTCGAGCGTGCAAATTGCCCCGAGCGCCGCCATGTTCTTCGCGATGCCGAGCTTGTGGAGTTGCTCGAGGAAGTTCAGGGAGTCCGTGCCGGGGAAAACGTGGAACAGCACGTCCGTCTTCGGCGGAATCTTCACCAGGTACGGGACGAAGTCGGTCGTGCCCACCGGGATGTAGATCCGGTCCAGCACCTCTCCACCCGCCTTCTTGACGAGCGGCGGCCAGTCCTCGGCGTGGGCGCGGCCGTAGGCGTAGTCGGCCACCGCGATGGTCCACCGCTTGCCGAGGTTCTGGACGGCCCACTGGTGGCCGATGGTGGCGTAGAAGAGCGAGTGCTGGCCGACCTTGAACGTGTAGCGGTTGCCCTTGGAGCCGGTGATCTCGCTGGTCATCGCCAGGGAGAAGTGGACGGTCTTGAAGGCCTTGGCCACCGGCGCCGTCGCGATGGCGATGCCGCTGTGGACGGACCCGAGGACGAAGTCCACCTCGTCGTTGATGATGAGCTTCCGCATCTTCCGGACCGCGACGTCCGGGCGCGACTGGTTGTCCTCGACGATGAGCTTGACCGGTCGCCCCAGGATCCCGCCCTCCTGGTTGATCCTGGTCGCCGCCGCTTCGGCCGCCTTCACGTACCAGTAGCCGTAGGGCGCCAGGAACCCCGTGAGATCCTGGAGGTTGCCGACGACGATGGGCTTGGCCGCACCGAAGCCCGCGCGCGGCACCATGGGGGCGGCGAGCACCCCTCCGACCGCGGTTCCGAGGAAATTCCGTCGGGAGATCCCCTTGGCCGTCATAACGTACCCTCCTTCACGGCGTCCTACACGCCGAGATACCGGTGAACCACCTGCGAGGTCAGGCCGGCCGTTGCCGTCTCGTGCGCGATCAACCCCTTCTCCATGAAGTAGATCCGGTGGCACGTCCGGAGCGCCGTCTCGATGTTCTGCTCGACCAGCAGGATGGCCCGCCCGCGCTCGTTCATCGCCTTGATGGCCCGGCGCATCTCCTCGACCATCGACGGCATCAGGCCCTCGGTCGGCTCGTCCATGAGCATCAGGCGCGGCTCCGACATCTCCGCCCGCGCGATCGCCAGCATCTGCTGCTCGCCCCCGGACAGCGTCCGGCCGAGCTGCGCGCGCCGCTCGGCGAGCCGCGGGAACCGCTCGAAGACCTCCCGGAGCTTCCCCCCGAAGTCCCCGTCGACGTGCCCCGCCCGGAGGTTCTCCAGCACGGTGAGCCGCGCGAAGATGCGGCGCCCCTGCGGGACGTAACCGATCCCCCGGCGGGCGATCGCGTGGGTTTCGAGCCGCGTGATGTCCGTGCCGCGGAACCGGATGGTCCCCGCGAGCGGCTTGACGAGACCCAGGATCGTCATCAGGAGCGTGGTCTTGCCGACGCCGTTCCGGCCGAGGACACCGACGACCTCGCCCTCGCCGACGCTCAGCGCGACGCCCTGCAGGATGCGGCTCTTGCCGTACGCGGCCTGGAGGTTCTCAACCGTGAGCATCGTCGCGTGCGGGCTCGCCCAGGTAGATTCGCCGGACGACCGGGTTCGCCTGGACGTCCTTCGACTTTCCATCGGCCACGATCCGCCCCTCGTGCAGCACCGTGATCGTCGTCGCGAGGGACATCACGACGTTCATGTCGTGCTCGATAATGACGATGGTCCGCGCCGACGCGAGCCCTCGGATCAGCTCGAGGAAGTCCCGGGTCTCCTTCGGGCTGAGCCCCGCCGTGGGCTCGTCCATCAGGAGCACCGACGGGTTCGTCCCCAGCGCGATCGCGATCTCGAGCAGTCTCTGGTCGCCGTGCGACAGGTCGCCCGCCGGCACGTCCTGCTTGTCCTCGAGGCCGAGGAGCCCCAGGACCTCCACCACCCGTTGTTCCACGCTCCGCCGGAGCGAGGGCCGGAGCACCAGCTTCTGCACCTGCCCCGCTTGCGCGCTCAGCCAGACGTTCTCGAAGACCGTCAGCGCGGGGAAGAGGGCGCTGTTCTGGAGCGTACGCCCCAGGCCCCGGAGCGAGATCGCGTGCGGCGGGAGCCCCGTGATGTCCTCGCCGCGGAAGAGGACACGGCCCGCGGTAGGCCGGAGCACGCCGGTCAGGAGGTTGAAGAAGGTGCTCTTGCCCGCGCCGTTTGGGCCGATGATGGCGCGGAGTTCGCCCTCCTCCACGAGGAAGTTGACGCTGTCGACGGCGGTGAGCCCACCGAAGCTCTTCCTGAGGGCGCGCGTCTCGAGGATCCCCGTCATCGCTCTCGGCCGCTCAGCGCCGCCCGGCACATCCCGACGAGCCCCCGGGGGGCGACGAGGATGATCGCGATCAGGATGCCGCCCACGATGAGCGGGTACGTGCCGAGGAGCTTCGCGCTCAGGAGGTCCTCCACCGAGATCAGGATCCCCGCGCCCAGGATCGAGCCGTAGAGGGTGCCGAGCCCGCCGACCACCGCGTGCACGACGGCCCGCGCCGAGAACAACCAGTGGAAGTAGTTCGCGCTGGCGTACCCGTGGATGCAGGCGTAGAGGCCGCCCGCGAGACCGGCGAGCGCCGCGGAGGTCGCGAAGGCAAGGACCTTGTAGCGGTGGACGTTGTACCCGATGAGCTCGGCCCGCGCCTCGTTTTCGCGCACCGCGACGAACACCCGGCCGATCGGCGAGCGGACCAGCCACCGCGTCGCGAGGAACACCACTGCGGTCACGCCGAGGGCGAAGTGGTAGCCCGGGAGCGGGGTCAGCAGGGAGTACCGCTCGCCAATCCACGGCAGGGTCACGTTGACCGACAGCCCGTCGTCGCCGCCCGTGTACTCGCGCCAGCTCATCGCCAGGAAAAACGCGATGAGCGCCAGCGTCGCGGTGATGACGATGAAGTAGTGCGACCCGAACCGCACCGCGAAGAGCCCGATGAGCCAGCCCGCCAGGACGCAGAGCACCGTGGCGACGGCGAGGCCGCTCAGCGCGTCCATCCCGGAGCGCATGACCGAGAACACCACGGCGTACATGCCGAGCCCGAAGAAGGCCGAGTGGCCCAGGCTGAGGAGCCCGGTGTACCCGAAGATGACATCGAGGGACGCCGCCAGGAGCGCCCATACCATGATCTCGGCGAGCAGCGTGACCAGATAGTTGGGCGCTACGTGGGGGTAGACGAGCGCCGCCGCGAGGACGGTCGCGAACCCGACGGCGAAGCGGCGTCCCGTCCACGCCTCTCTCATCGCTCCCCCAGGATGCCTTCCGGCCGCAGGTAAATGAACCCGATCATCCCGAGGAGCGCGACCACCTTGGCGATGACGGGTGTGACGTAGGTGGCCGCCGCGCCCTCGAACACCTTGAACGCGACCGCCGCCAG
>JACPCG010000163.1 GCA_016179925.1 Candidatus Rokuibacteriota bacterium
GAGATCGAGAAGGCGCACCCCGACGTGTTCAACATGATGCTGCAGGTGCTCGACGACGGGCGGCTGACCGACTCGCTCGGCCACGTCGTGGACTTCAAGAACACGATCCTCATCATGACGTCCAACCTGGGCACGAGCCTGATCGGCAAGCGCGTGTCGCCGGGGTTCCTCCAGGAGTCCGACCAGTCGTCCTACGAGAAGATGAAGGAGCGCGTGCTGGAGGAGCTCAAGCGCGCGTTTCGGCCGGAGTTCCTGAACCGGATCGACGACATCATCGTGTTCCATGCGCTGTCCGTCGACCACATCACGCAGATCATTCGCCTAATGATCGGCAGGATCAACAAACAGCTGGCGGACAAGGGCATCGAGCTCGTCCTGACTCCCGCGGCCGAAGGGGCGCTCGTCGACAAGGGGTATGACCCGACGTACGGCGCGCGCCAGCTGCGGCGCACGATCCAGAAGCACATCGAGGATCCCCTGGCCGAGGCGATCGTGCGGGGCCAGGTCGCGGAAAACGCCCGGATCGAGGTGGACGTCGACGGGGCGAACTTCGTCTTCCGCGAGGCGCAGGCTGTCGATGCGCCGCTCGAGCTTGCAGAGCACTAGGCCGCTGTTCCCGCACGCCTGAGAGCCCGGTGACGACGGCAGGGCGAGTGCGTCTCACTATCGTTGTCGCCTTCGCAGCCGCTCTCGTTCCGGCCGCGCCCGCGGCGGCGCAGCAGGCCCCGCCACAGCCGATCATCATCAAGGAGCTGGGGGTCGAGGGTGTGAAGCGCGTCCAGGAAGCCGTCATCCTGGGCCGCGTCAAGAGCACGGTCGGCTCCACCTTCAGCCCGACGCTCCTGGCGGACGACATTCGGTCCATCTTCGCCCTGGGGTTCTTCGACGACGTGCAGCTCCGCGTCGAGGACTTCGAGGGAGGCGTGAAGCTCACGTTCGTCGTGACGGAGCGGCCCTTCGTGCGCGACGTGGACTTCGTCGGCAACAAGCAGCTCTCCACCACCGAGCTCCAGGAGAAGATCGACCTCAAGCTCGGGAGCGTCTACAACCCCGTGGACGTGCAGCGCGCGCTCGAGAAGCTCAAGGACTTCTACGAGGACGAGGGGTACTTCGAGGTCCAGATCACGCCGACCATCGAGACGTTCGCCGACGGGGACGTCCGGGTCGCGTTCAGCATCGTCGAGGGCCGCCAGATCAAGATCGACAAGATCGTGTTCCAGGGCAACACGGGCCTCACGGCCTCCCAGCTCAAGGACGCCCTGGTGACGCGCGAGCGGCAGTTCTTCATCCTCCGGGGCAAGGTCCAGCGCCAGCGGCTCGAGCAGGATGTCGAGCAGATCCTGGCCCTCTACAACGACCACGGCTACATCCAGTCCCGCGTGGACTCGACCGACGTGGCGGTGGACCGCGACCGCGCGCTCGTGACGGTCACGTTCGTCATCGTCGAGGGGCCACAATTCCGGGTGGGTGACGTGACGCTGAAGGGGATCACCCTCCTCCCGGAGAAGGAGATCCAGCGGCAGATCGGGTTCAAGAGCGGCGACGTGTACTCGCTGTCGGCCGTCCGCGAGAGCCGGCGGCGCATCGAGAACCTCTACAGCACGATCGGCCGGGCCTCCGCCGAGGTCCTCCCCAGGACGGAGCCGGCGAAGGCGGGGAACGTCCTCCACGTGAGCTTCGAGATCGCGGAGGGGCCCGAGGTGTACGTGGAGCGGATCAACATCACCGGCAACACCCGTAGCCAGGACAAGATCCTGCGCCGCGAGATCCCGCTCCACGAGGGTGACCTCTACACGCTGCAGAAGCGGGACCGGGCGCGCCAGAAGCTGGTGAACCTCGGCTACTTCGAGAAGGTGGACCTCACCACGCAGCCCGGGTCGGACAAGACCAGGATCATCGTCAACGTGGACGTGACCGAGCGGCCCACCGGGATCTTCAGCCTCGGCGGCGGCTACTCCTCGGTGGACAGCTTCGTCGGCACGATCGATCTCGCGCAGCGGAACTTCCTCGGCCGCGGCTGGGAGGCGGCGGTGCGCATTCGCGCCGGCGCCAACACCCGCCAGGGCGTCATCAGCTTCACCGAGCCGTGGCTCTTCGACCGGCCGCTCTCCGCGGGCATCGACCTCTACCAGACGGAGCGCGACTTCACCGAGTACAAGTACAAGTCGCTCGGCACGGGGCTGCGGCTCGGCCACCCATTCGCCGAGTTCTGGCGGTGGAACCTCGGCTACCGCGCCTCGCAAGACCGCGTATCCGACCTGGCCGACATCGCCTCGCTCGGCATCCGCGAGCAAGAAGGGACCAATGTGACGTCCGCCGCCTCGGGGGGCCTCGCGCGCGACAGCCGGGACGTGGTTGTGGCGCCGACGAAGGGCGGGCAGACAAACCTCTCGGTCGAGTTCGCGGGTCTGGGCGGCGATTCGAGGTTCGTGAAGACCCTCGCGTTCACCACGCGCTACCAGCCGATCTGGCTCAACCATATCCTGGCGGGCCGGCTCGAGGGCGGCTACGGGTTCGGGTGGTCGGACGAGCCGCTGCCGATCTTCGAGCGGTTCTATCTCGGCGGCCCGAATTCGATTCGCGGCTTCAAGTTCCGCCAGGTCTCCCCGCGCGACGAGAGCGGCCTCCGGATCGGCGGCTCGAGCGAGGTCCTGGGGAACGCGGAGTACATCATCCCGCTGCCGTTCGGCCTCCGGCTCGCCGGCTTCTTCGACATCGGCAACGTCTACGGGTTCGGCACGGACTTCGACCTGACCGACCTGAAGAAGGCCGCCGGCGGCGGCGTCCGCTGGCAGTCGCCGTTCGGGCCGATCCGGGTGGACTACGGCTTCAACCTCGACCGCAAGACCGGGGAAGACGCCGGCGCGTTCCACTTCTCCGTCGGCACGCCGTTCTAGGAGGATCGGATGAGGGCATGGGTTCGCGCACTCACTGTCACGGCCGTCGGCCTCGCGGCGGTGGGGACGCCGGCGCTGGCGCAGACGCCCACCCCGTCGGCCAAGATCGGATTCATCGACGTCCAGCGGGTGCTGGCGCGCTCGGCGGCAGGCGTCGCCGCGCGGGAGCAGCTGGAGCGCGAAAAGGCCGGGATGCAGCGCGAGATGGACGGTAAGCGCAAGGAGCTCGAGGCGCTGCGTGACGAGATCGAGAAGAAGGGGCCCCTGATGACGACCGACGCGCGGCGCGACAAGCAAGACCAGTTCGAGCGCAAGCGCCGGGATGCCGCGCGGCTCGCCGACGATTTCCAGAAGGAACTCGAGAAGAAGGAGGCGACGCTGCTCCAGCGCGTGCTCCAGGATCTGACCGGGGTCATCGAGAAGGTCGGCACGGACCGCGGGTTCTACCTCATCGTCGAGAAGCGCGGCGCCTCCGTGCTCTACGCGGCGCCCGACGCCGATCTGACGGACGAGGTGATCCGCGCGTACGACCAGCAGGCCGCGGCGAAGGGCAAGAAGTAGAGCCGCCGCCGATGGGCAAGGCAGCGGGGTTCACCCTGGGTGAGCTCGCGGCGGCCCTCCACGCGACGCTGGAGGGGGACCCGGCGCGGGTCGTCACGGCCGTGGCGCCACTCGACACCGCCGGCCCCGACCAGATCTCCTTCCTGATCGACGCGCGCTACGCCGCCGCGGCGAAGCGCTCGCGGGCGGGCGCCTTCCTCGCGGGGACGGACGCGTCGGGCCTGCCCGGGCCGGTCCTCCGGACGGAGGCGCCGCAGCAGGCCCTGATCGACCTCCTCGCGCTGTTCCACCCCGAGGCGCCCGCGACACCCGGGATCGCGCCGTCGGCGGTCGTCGCGCCCGACGCGTGCGTGGACGCGACGGCGTCCGTCGGCCCGTTCGCCGTCGTCGAGCCCGGCGCCCTCGTCGGCGCGGGGGTGAGGATCCACGCGTTCGTCTTCGTGGGCCGCGGCGCGGAGGTCGGCGAGGGCTCCGTCCTGCACCCGCGTGTCGTCCTGTGCGCCGGCGTGATCCTGGGCCGGCGTGTCGTCGTCCACCCGGGCGCCGTGGTCGGCGCCGACGGCTTCGGCTACGCCTTCGACGGCGAGGCGCACCGGAAGATCCCGCAGGTCGGCGGCGTGCTCATCGAGGACGACGTGGAGATCGGGGCCAACACGACGATCGACCGCGCGATGCTCGGACAGACGATCGTCCGCCGCGGGACGAAGATCGACAACCTCGTGCAGATCGCCCACAACGTCGAGATCGGCGAGCATTCGATCATCGTCGCGCAGGTCGGCATCTCGGGCTCGTCCCGGATCGGGCGCGGCGTGGTGCTCGCGGGGCAGGTCGGCGTCGCGGACCACCTGACCGTCGGCGACCGCGCGGTGGTCCTCGCCCAGTCGGGCCTCGCGCGGGACGTCGCGCCGGGCGAGAAACTGTTCGGGACGCCGGCGCGGCCGGTCCTCCAGGCCAAGCGCATCTGGGTCGTGGAGGAGCAGCTGCCCGAGATCGCCCGGCGGCTGCGCGCGGCGGAGCGGCGGCTCCAGCGGCTGGAGGGCCAGCTCGGGATCGCGGCGCCGGAGCTGCCCAAGGGGGAGACGGACGATGGCGGGCGCTGAGGCCGTCCATCCCGCCGCGATCGTCGAGCCGGGGGCGACCCTCGCCCCGGGCGTCCGGATCGGCGCGTTCTCGGTCGTCGGCCGCGACGTCACGATCGGCGCCGGCGCGGAGATCGGCCACCACTGCGTGCTCGAGGGCCGTCTCGAGATCGGCGCGCGGGTGAAGATCGGCCACGGCTCGGTGCTGGGCGGCCGGCCTCAAGATTTGAAGTACAGGGAAGGCACGCCGTCGGGCGTGCGGATCGGCAGCGGCACGGTGATCCGCGAGTACGTCACGATCCACCGCGCGACGCGCCCGGAGGCGTGGACCGAGGTCGGCGAGGAGTGCCTCATCATGGCGATGAGCCACATCGCCCATGACTGCCGGGTCGGCGATGGCGCGATCATCATCAACTACGCGGGGCTCACGGGCCACTGCGAGATCGGCGAGCGCGCGACGATCGGCGGCCTGACCGGCATCGTGCCGTTCACGCGGGTCGGCGCCTACGCGTACGTCGGGGGATTCTCGAAGGTCACCGCGGACGTGCCGCCGTTCCTGCTCGCCGACGGCATCCCCGCGGCCGCGCACGGCGTCAACGTCGTCGGACTGCGGCGCGCCGGCATGGCCCCGGTCGACCGGCGCCTGCTCCAGGAGGCGTACCGGATCCTCTACCGGAGCGGGCTCGCCCCGCAGGCGGCGCTCGAGCGGATCCGCGCCGAGCTGCCGGCCGCGGCGCCGGTGGCGCGGCTCATCGAGTTCATCGAGGGCGCGCGGCGCGGGATCTGCGGTCCCCCGCGCCGCGAGGGCGGTCCCCTCGGCGACGCGGGCGACGTCACGCCCGAGCCCGAGAGCGAGCCCGTGTGATGGCGACCGCCGACCGGCGGCTCCGGGCGGGCGTGGTGGGCGCGGGCCACATGGGCCAGTACCACATGCTCGCCTACGCGGAGCTGTGGGACGTCGAGCTGGCCGGCGTGGCCGATGTGGACCGGGACCGCGCCGCGACCGTCGCCGCCCACTACGACACGCGGGCCTTCACGGATCACCGGGAGCTCATCGACACGGTGGACCTCGTGAGCGTCGCCGTGCCGACGGAGCAGCACTTCCAGGTCGCGAGCGACCTCCTCGAGGCGGGGGTCGGCGTGCTGATCGAGAAGCCGATCGCGCCGACGCTCGAGGAGGCGCGCGAGCTGTTCGCGATCGCGCGCCGCAAGGGCGCCGTCCTGCACGTGGGGCACGTGGAGCGGTTCAACGGGGCGGTGCAGGAGCTCAAGAAGATCGTCGAGCGGCCGATCCTCGTCGAGTCGCGCCGGCTCGGCCCCTTCGTGCCCCGCGTCCAGAAGGACACCGTCGTCATGGACCTGATGATCCACGACCTCGACATCGTCCTCGGCCTCGCGGACTCGCCGCCGCGCCGGCTCACGGCGATGGGCTCGGCGGTGCACTCCCCGGTGGTGGACGTGGCGAACGTCCAGATCGGGTTCCAGTCCGGGACCATCGCGATCATCACGGCGAGCCGCGCGACCGAGGAGAAGATCCGGACGCTCGCCGTCACGCAGCCGGACGCGTACATTCTCCTCGACTACGCCGAGCAGGACATCCGGGTCCACCGGCGTGCCGCGCAGGAGTACACCCTCAACCGCGAGTCGATCCGCTACCGCCGCGCGTCCTTCGTCGAGCACGTCCAGGTCCACAAGGACAACCCGCTGAAGCTCGAGATCCTGAATCTCGTCCGCGCCGTCCGCCGGGCGCGGGCCGGAGAGCCCGTGGTCCTCGCGGAGAGCGAAGACATCCGCTCGCTCGCGATGGCGCTGGAGATCGAGCGGATGATCCGGGAGGGACGCGGTGAGACCGTGTATCCTCCGAACCCGCCGTGGAGCAATCACTCGGTCTGATATGCGGCGCCGGTGTCCTGCCGGCGCGCATGGCGGCGGAGGCGCGGCGGCAGGGCTGGCGCGTCGTGGCCTTCACCTTCGGTGAGGCCCCGGGTGTCGCCCCGCACGCCGACCGCGTCGTTCCGAGCCGCCTCAACGAGGCAGGGGCGGTGCTCGCCGTCCTCCGTGAGGAGCGCGTGAGCGCCGTCCTCTTCTCGGGCAAGTTCTGGATGCAGGAGTTCCTGCGCGGCGAGCGGCCCGACGCGGCGCTGGCCGCCGTGACGGAGCGCGCGGGGGCGATGATCGACACGAAGCTCCTCGACGTCGTGGTCACGACGCTCGGGTCGCTCGGCATCACGCTGCTCGACCAGCGGCCGTTCATCGGCGACTGGCTCGACGGCGCCGGCTGCTGGTCGGCCCGCCGGCCGACGGACGCCGAGTCCGACGACGTGCGCCGTGGCCTCGCCGTCGCGCGGTTCGCCGCCGATCTCCGGGTCGGGCAGACCGTCGTCGTGCGGCGGGGCGCCGTCACCGCCGTCGAGGCCCTCGAAGGGACGACCGCCGCGATCCGGCGGGGCCTGGCACTCGGCGGGCCGGGGGCGGTCGTCGTGAAGGCCGTCGCGCGGGACCACGACTACCGCTTCGACACGCCCACGGTCGGCCCGGAGACGCTCGAAGCCGCCGTCGCCGGCGGTGCGGCGGTGGTGGCCGTGGAGGCCGGGCGCGTCCTCATCCTCGAGCGCGAGGCGACCGCGCGGCTCGCCGACGCCGCCGGCATCGCCCTGGTCAGCGTGGCGGAATGACGCCATGAAGAGGGCTCGGGAGAGGCGGAGCCACGCCGCGCCTGTCTCAGGCCACCCTCGGACACCCGCGGCCTCGCGGTCCCCGCTCCAATGACCGCCCGTGCGCCCGCGGTCATGCTCGTCGCAGGCGAGGCGTCCGGGGACCTCCACGGGGCGGCCCTCTGCAAGGCGCTTCTCACCCTGGCGCCCGGGTGGCGCCTCTTCGGGATGGGGGGCGCGCGGATGGCGGCCGCCGGCATGGACCTGCTCGTGGACGTGACGCCGGCCGCGGTCTCCTCGTGCTCATCGATTTCCCCGAGTTCAACCTGCGCCTCGCGCGGGCGGCGCGCCGGGCGCGCGTGCCCGTGGTGTACTTCATCCCGCCACAGATCTGGGCGTGGCGCGGGGGCCGCGTGAAGACGATCCGGCGCTTCGTGTCCCTCGTGCTCGCCGTCCTGCCCTTCGAGCCGCCGCTCTACCGCCGGGCCGGGGTTCCAGTCGAGTTCGTCGGCCACCCGCTGGTCGACGCGCTCGCCGGAGCGCCGTCACGCGCCGCCGCGCGGCGGGAGCTCGGCCTCCCCGACGGCGCGGAGGTGATCGGGCTCCTGCCCGGCAGCCGGCGCGAGGAGATCGAACGGGTTCTGCCGGTCATGCGCGAGGCGATCGCCCGCGTCGCCGCGGCGCGTCCGGTGGCCCGCTTCGTCCTCGGGCAGGCGCCGACGGTCGAGCGAAGCGCCCTCGAGCGCCACCTCGCCGGAGCGCCACCGGTCGCGATCCTGCCGCACGGCGCCCACGCCGTGATGCGCGCGGCCGACGTGGCGCTCGTGACCTCCGGCACCGCGACGCTCGAGACCGCGCTGCTCGGGACGCCGATGGTCGTCTGCTACCGACTGTCGCGCCTGAGCGGGGTGCTCGCGCGGCTGCTGATCCGCGTGCCGTGGATCAGCCTGACGAACCTGGTCCTCGGCCGCGAAGTGGTTCCCGAGCTCCATCTGGCGGCCGCCACGCCGGAGCGCCTGGCCGAGGAGACGCTGAGGCTCCTGGGCGATCCCGCGGCGCGCGAGGCCCAGCGGAGAGCTTTCCTGGAGCTCGCGGGCCAGCTCGGCGAGCCCGGCGTCGGGCCCCGGGCGGCGCGTCTGGTCCTCGCCGAAGCCGGAGCGGCGATGAAGAGTGCGTGGGAGGAAGGGAGCCACGCCGCGCCTGTCTCAGGCCACCCTCGGACACCCGCGGCCCCGGGGCCCCCGCTCCAATGAAAAGTGCGCAGGCTCGACGGAGCCACGCCGCGCCTGTCTCAGGCCACCCTCGGACACCCGCGGCCTCGCGGTCCCCGCTACAGTGACCGTCACGGTCCGGCTCGGGGACGCGCTCGGCCCGCCGGTGGCTGCGGCGCTGGTGAGGCTCCTCGGCGCCACGCTCCGCCTGCGCGTCACGGGTGCCGACCGGCTCAAGCCCCACTGGGCGGCACGGCGACCGCTCATCTACGCCGTCTGGCACGGCCGGATTCTCATGGTCCCGTGGCTCAACGCCCGGCTTCGCCGCACGCACGGCGCCAGGCCCGTCACAGTGCTCGTCAGCCGCTCGCGCGACGGCGAGCTCGTCGCCCGCTTCATCCGCCGCTTCGGGCTCGACGCGGTGCGGGGCTCGTCCTCGCGCGGCGGTGGACCGGCGGCGCGGGCGCTCGTGAGGCGGATCGAACAGGGGGAGGACGTGGCCGTGATCCCAGACGGGCCGCGAGGTCCGCGGTGCCAGCTCCAGCCGGGCGTGGTCACGCTGGCCGCGCTGACAGGCGCGCCGATCGTCCCGCTCGCCGTCGCGGCGCGGCCCGCGACGCGCCTGGGGAGCTGGGACGAGTTCATGCTCCCGCTGCCGTTCGCGCGCTGCGCGCTGGTCTTCGGTTCGCCCGTGGAGATCCCGCGCGATGCCGATCGCGGGCGGGCCGGCAAGGACGTGGAGCGGAGTCTCGACGACGCCTCGGCCGCCGCCGAGCGCCTGGTGGCCGGCTGATGTACGCGCTCTACACGGCGGCGGCGTGCGCGGCGCTCGCGCTGGTCTGGGTACCCCTGGCGCTCGTCCGCCGCCTGCAGAAGGGCCTGCCGCTCCGCGCGGCCGAGCGCCTCGGCCTGGGCGCCCGCGACGGCGGCGGCGGGCGGTGCGGCTGGCTCCATGCGGTGTCGGTCGGCGAGGCGATCGCCGCGGCGCCGCTCGTGGAGGGGCTCCGGCGCCTCCACCCGGAGCTGCCGCTCGTCGTGACCACGGTGACGGAGACGGGCGCCCGCGTCGTGCGCGAGCGGTATGCGGGGCTCGCGACCCACCGCTTCTTCCCTGTGGACCTGCCGTGGACGGCGCGGCGGTTCGTGGGCGCGCTCAACCCCGCCTTCCTCGTGTGCATGGAGACCGAGCTGTGGCCGAACCTCCTCCGGGCGCTGGCGGCACGCGGCGTGCCCGTCATGATCGCCAACGGGAGAATCTCAGACCGGTCCTATCGCGGGTACCGCCTGGTGCGCCCGTTCATGCGGTCGGTGCTGGACTGCGTGCGCGTCTTCGCGATGCAGTCCGACGAGGACGCGCGCCGCATCATCACCCTCGGTGCCCACCCCGAGCGCGTGGTCGTCACCGGCAACATCAAGAACGAGCCGGTCCCCGACGCCGCGGGCGCGACGGACCTCTGGCACCGGCTTCTCGGCTTCGACGGCGCCCGCCACGTGTGGATCGCCGGCAGCACGCACCGCGGTGAGGAGGCGATGGTCCTCGACGCCCATGCGCTCGCCCGCGCCGAGTGCCGCGACCTGGCGCTGGTCATCGCGCCGCGGCATCCGGAACGGGCGGGCGAGGTCCTCGACCTCGTCGCAGCGCGCGGCTGGCCCGCCGTGCGGCGGAGCGGGCTGCCGCGCCAGCGGGAGCGGAACGCGGTCATCGTGCTCGACACGGTCGGCGAGCTGGCGACCCTCTACGGGGTGGCCGACGTCGTGTTCGTCGGCGGCAGCCTGGTCCCGTTCGGCGGCCACAACATGCTCGAGCCCGCGCTCCGGCGGAAGCCCGTGCTCTTCGGACCGCACACGACGAACTTCCGCGAGGCGGCGGCGCTCCTTGAATCCGCAGGGGCGGCGCGCGTCGTGCACGACGGTGCCACGCTCGGCCGCGAGCTGGCGCGGCTCCTCGGCGACCGCGACTTGCGACTCAAGCTCGGGGAGGCCGGCTACGAGGCGGTCGCCTCCCGCCACGGCGCGGTCCGCGTGACGCTCGATCTCGTCGGTCGGTTCCTCTCCCCGGGGGCGGCGGCGTGACGGACGGGGGCTCGCGGCTCGCGCGCGGCTGGGAGGAAGGCTTCCCGCCCGCTCCGACGCGCCTGCTGGCGGCGGCGGGCTCCAGCTACCGGGGCCTCCTCGGCGCCCGCGAGTGGCTCTACGCGCGCGGTGTGCTCAAGTCGCGCGCGCTCCCGTGCCCGGTCGTGTCCGTCGGCAACCTCACCGTCGGCGGGACCGGCAAGACACCCGCCGTCGAGATCGCCGTCCAGACGCTCACGGCCCTCGGCCATCGGCCGGCGGTCATCAGCCGCGGCTACGGCCGGCGGACGCGCGGCATCCACGTGGTCGCCGATACGGCGTCGATCAGGCTCGACGCCGACGAGGCGGGCGACGAGCCGTTCCTCCTCGCGCGGCGGCTGCCGGGCGTGCCGGTGGTCGTCGGCGGCAACCGCTACGACACGGCGCGCCTGGCGCTCGAGCGGTTCGGCGTCACCGCCATCGTGCTCGACGACGCCTTCCAGCATCGGACCCTCAAGAAGAGCCTCGAAATCGTGACGGCGCGCGCGCAGAACCCCTGGGGGAACGGACGGCTCTTGCCCGCCGGGCCGCTCCGCGAGCCGCTCGCGGCCCTCGGGCGGGCGGACCTCGTCGTCGCGACGAGCGCCACGCTGCCGGTCGACGCCTCCGCCGTCGTCGCGGCGGTCAACGCACACGCGCCGGGCGTGCCCGTCCTCACCGCAGTCTTCGTCCCGGCCGAGTGCTGGGAGGCGAGCCGTATGCGGGCGCTCCCTCTCGCCGAGCTCAAGGGCAAGCGGCTCGCGGCATTCGCGGGGATCGCCTCTCCGGCCGCATTCGCGGCGACGCTCGAGTCGGCGGGCGTCTCGGTCGCCGAGTTCGCTCGATTCGCCGACCATCACTGGTTCACACCCGCCGAGATCGCCGGGCTCGACGGCCGGGCCGGCGACCTCGGCGTCGAGGGGCTCATCACCACGGAAAAGGACTGGGTCCGCCTGCGGAAACTCCCGCTGCCGCGCCGCTCGCTCTACGTGCTGAGCATCAGGCTCGTCCTGACCTCGGGGACCGGGGCGTGGCAGGCGGCCTTCGAGCGCGCGTGCCCGGCAAGCTGAGCGTCCGTCTCCCGAACTGGCTGGGTGATACCGTCATGGCGGTGCCGGCTCTCCGCGCGCTGCGGGAGACGCTCGTCGGGACCGAGATCCTCCTTGCCGGGCCCTGGGCCCGCGTCCTCGACGGGCAGGGCCTCGCCGACGCGCTCGTCTCGTACCCCCGTTCCTGGCGCGGCCGTCTCGGCGCGGCGGGCAGGGTCCGCGACTTCGACGGCGACACCGCGCTGCTCCTGCCGAACTCGTTCGAGGCGGCGGCCACGGCCGTCCTCTGGGGCGCGCGCCGGCGTGTCGGGTTCGCGCGTGGCGGACGGAGCTGGCTCCTGACCGATGCGGTCGTGCCGCCCCGTCCGCGGCTCCATCAGGCCGATGAGTACGCGTGGCTCGTCGAGCGGCTCGACGTCGCGGTAGGCCCGCGCGAACCGCGGCTCGTGCCCCCCGCCGCCGATTCGCCGGAGCGGGAGCGTGTCCGCGCGCTGCTCGGCGCAGCCGGGGCGCCTGCGCGCGGCCAGGGACCGCGGCTCGTGGGCGTCCACCTCGGCGCCGCCTATGGGAGCGCGAAGGTGTGGCATCGTGAGCGCGTGGCCGAGTTCTGCGGGCTACTCGACGGGGCGGGCGACGTGGCCGTGCTGCTCGGCGCTCCGGAGGACGCGCTGACGGTCGCCGAGGTGCTCGCCGCGGCGCCCGCCGTGAGCCTCGTCGGACGCGACAGCCCCGAGCTCCTCCCGGCGCTCCTCACGGAGCTTGACGCCCTCGTGAGCGGCGACACGGGCGTGGCCCATCTGGCTGCGGCGCTCGGCACGTCGGCCGTCGTCCTGTTCGGCCCCACGGATCCCGCGCTGACGGCACCGCGCGGGCCCGTCGCCGTCCTGCGCCGCGCCGTGCCCTGCGCGCCATGCTTTTACCGTGTCTGCCCGATCGACCACCCGTGCATGCGCCTGCTGGAGGCCGCGACGGTGAGAGAGCGCGTGGAGGCGCGCGTGACGAGGCGCGCGTGAGGCCGCTCGCGATCCTGCACCTCGCGGCGAACCGCTGGTGGACCGGGAGCGCCGATCCGACGATCCGGCTCGCGCTCGGCTTGCGCGCGCGCGGCCACCGGGTGCTCTTGGGCGTCATCCCCGGCGACCGCTTTGAGAGCAAGGCGCGGGAAGCCGGCGTCGATCTCGTCGAGGGGCTCAGGCTCAGCCCGCGCGCGCTCGCCGCCGACACCCTCCGTCTGCGGGCGCTGATCCGGCGCCACGACGTGGACATCGTCCACGCCCACCACTCCCACGACCACTGGCTCGCGCTCGTGGCGCGGCCGCCTCGCCCGGGCCGCGGCCGGCCGCCCGTGGTGAGGACGTTCCACAACATCCGTGCGGTGAAGCGCGACCGCCTCGCGGCCGGGCTCTACCGCCGCACCCGGGCTGCCATCGCGGTGTCGCGGCAGATCGAGGCGCGCTGTCGCGAGGTCGGGTTCTCCGCGGACCGCGTCTTCTGGATCCCCGGGGCGGCCGACCTCCCGCGCTTCGCCGCGCCGGCCGATCCGCGCGCGGTGCGCGAGGAATTCAAGCTCGGCGAGGCGCCCGTGATCGTGTCGGTCGCGCGGCTCGCGCCGAACCGCGGCCACGAGCTCCTGCTCGCCGGGTTCCGGCTCCTGCTGCGCCGGATGCCGGAGGCCCGGCTCCTGCTCGTCGGCAAGGGCGAGACGCGGGCGCGCCTCGAGCAGCTCGTCGCCGAGCTCGCGCTGACACGGGAGGTGGTCTTCACCGGGTATCGCGACCGCGACCTGCCCGCGGTGCTCGCCTCCGCGGATTGCTTCGCCCTGATGGCGGCGGGCTCCGACGAGTCCTGCCGCGCCGCGCTCGAAGCGATGGCGGCCGGGCGTCCCGTCGTCGCGCGCCGCGTCGGCGCCCTGCCCGAGACCGTGGTCCACGGCGAAACGGGCCTCCTGATCGGCGACGACCAGCCGGAGAGCGTCGCGGATGCGCTCGCCGCGGTGCTCGGAGTCCCCGAGCGCGGCCGCGCGATGGGGCGCGCGGGGCGCCGCCGCACGGAGGAGGTCTTCAGCCCCGAGCGGGCGGTGGACACGGTGGAGCGCGTCTACCGGAGCCTCGCGTGAGGATCCTCCACCTGGTGTCCTGCCGCGGTTGGTCCTCGGACGCCTACTGGGCTGCGCGGATGAGCCGGGAGCTCGGGCGCCGCGGCCACGACGTGACCCTCGGCTGCCGGGCGGGAACCGAGGCGCGCGTGATCGATCCGGCGCGGCGGGAAGGCGTCGAGCGCATCGAGACCTTCGCGTTCGCCGGCGGTCCGGCACCGCGCGCCGACGCGGCCGACGTCTGGCGGCTGCTGCGACGGCTCCCCGCGACCGACGTCGTGCACGTCCACCGAGGCAAGGAGCACTGGCTGGCGGCCGCGGCCAACCGTCTGAGCCGGACGCCGAAGCCGATCGTCCGCACGCGCCACATCGCCCAGGCTGTCCGTCCTCACGCCGCCAACGTGTGGCTCTACCGCCGCGCCACGGCCTGGGTGGTGACGGTTACCGAGGCGATCCGCCGCCAGTACCTGGCCTCCGGGCTCCTCGGGCCCGAGCGCGTGACCGCGCTCCCCGGCGGCGCCGACGTCGAGGCCTACCGGCCGGCGCCCGGCGATCCCGCCGTACGCCGACGGCTGGGTGGCGACGGCGGGCGCCCGCTCGTGGGGATGATCGCCGGCCTCAGGGTGATGAAGGGGCACCTCGTGGTGATCGAGGCCGCGGCGCAGCTGGCGCGGGCGGGCCTCCGCCCGCGCTTCGTGTTCGTCGGCCGCGGCGCGATGGAGGCGCCGGTGCGCGACGCGATCGACCGCGCGGGCCTCGCGGCTGACGTCACGATCGCAGGGTTCGTGGACGACCTGCCGGCAGCGCTCGCGGCGCTCGATCTCGCCCTCTACGCCCCGCTCGAGTCCGACGGTATGTCGCGCGTGGTCTTCGAGTGCCTCGCGGCCGGCCGGGCGCTCGTCGCCTCACGCGTCGGCGTCGTGCCCGAGGTGCTGCAGGACGGCGAGCACGCCGCGCTGGTGCCGGCGGGCGACGCTCGCGAGCTTGCAGCCGCGATCGCCCGGCTCCTCGCCGATCCCGCGGCGCGCCAGCGGTTCGGCGCCGCGGGCCGCGCCCTCGTCGAGCGCCGCTACTCGGGCGCGTGCGTGGCGGCGGCACTGGAGGCGCGGTACCGCGCCCTGGCGGGAGCCTCCGCGTGAAGGTCTCGGTCCTCGCGTTCGACCTCAGCGACAACGCGACGGGTCGCGCGGATCTCCTCGCGCGCCTCCTGGCGCCGCGATACGGCGTTGAGGTGGTGGGGCCGCAGTTCGGCTCCGAGCTCTGGCGGCCGGTCCAGGGCGGCGCCATCGTCCACCGCGCGGTGAGGGCGGGGAAGTACCCCGGCTTCGCCGCGCGCGTCCCCGAGCTCCTCGAGCTCGCGGACGGCGATGTGATCCTCGCCTCGAAGCCGAGACCGACCAGCTACGGCCTCGGCCTGCTCGCGCGTGCCCGGCGGCGGCGCCCGCTCGTGCTCGATATCGACGACTGGGAGCTCGGATTCTTCTATCGCTCGGGGGCCTGGGGCCGCGTCGGCCGGGCGCTCGACCTCGCCGATCCGAACGGGCTCACGTGGACATGGTTCATGGAGCGGCTCGTCCCGCGCGCGCAGGCCCTCACCGTCGCCTCGCGCTTTCTCCAGGCGCGATTCGGCGGCCTGCTGCTGCCCCACGTGCGCGACACGGAGGCCTGGGATCCCGCGCGCTACGATGCCGGGTTTGCGCGCACCGAGCTCGGCGTCGGATCCCAGAGGGTCGTGATGTTCCTCGGCACCCCGCGGGGGCACAAGGGGGTGGACGACCTCGTCGAGGCGGTGGGCCGGCTCCAGCCGGGCGTGGTCGCCGCGCTGGTCGGCGCCGACCCGGCCAGCGCCGCGGTCCGCCGCTGGACGGCGCTGCCGCACGTCCGCGTCGTTCCCGAGATCCCGTTCGGCGACGTCCCGCGCTATCTCGCCGCCGCGGACGTCGTGGCGGTGCCCCAGCGGGCGACCAGCGACACGGTCGGGCAGGTGCCCGCGAAGATCTTCGACGCCATGGCGATGGCGCGCCCGATCGTCTCGACGGCGGTGTCGATGATTCCGGAGATCCTCGACGGCTGCGGCCGCGTCGTGGCGCCGGGCGACGTCCGTGCTCTCGCCGTGGCGATTCGCGAGCTGCTGGACGATCCGAGCAACGCCGCGGCGCTCGGCGCGGCGGCGCGCCGGCGCTGCGCCGAGCGCTACAGCTTCGCCACCGCGCGCGCCGCCCTGTTCCCGCTCATCGAGCGCCTGACGGGATCGGTCACATGAAACTCCTCATCATCGCGCGGCCCTTCGTCTTCCACGGCGGCGTCGAGCGGGCGACGGCAGGGCTCCTCCAGGCGCTCGTCGAGCACGGCTACGACGTCCACCTCCTGAGCCCCCGGGGCCGTCAGGCGATGCCGGGGGTGACGCACCATCCCCTCCCGCTCCCGCCACTCCCCTCGGCGGCGCGCGTCTTGGCGCTCGCGGCCGCCGCGCGGCTGGCCGTCGCGCGCTCCACGTGGGACGTCGTGCAGAGCCACGAGCGCACGCTCCGCCAGGACGTGTACCGCGCGGGGGAGGGTTGCCACCGCGCGTACCTCGCGAGTCTCGGCGACCACCCGCGCGGCCGCGCCGTCTATCACCGGATCGTGCTCGCCCTCGAGCGGCGCGTGTTCGCCGTGACGCCCGCGATCGTCGCCATCGCCAGGCGCGGCGCCGACGAGATCGCCTCGCTCTACGGCGTCGCCCCCACACGGATCTCGGTCGTCTACAACGGCGTCGACCTCGATCGGTTCCACCCGCGAAACCGCGCGCTCCATCGCGCGGCGGCGCGCGCGGAGGCCGGGATCCCCGCGGAGGCCTTCGCGCTGCTCTTCATCGGCAACGGGTTCGAGCGCAAGGGGCTCGCGACCCTGCTGGAGGCGCTCGCCCGCGTCCCAGGGCCGACGCGCCGGCTGATCGTGATCGGCAAAGGCGACCGGCGGCCGTTCGAGGCCCAGGCCGCGCGGCTCGGCCTCGCCGACCGACTGGTGTGGCTCGGTCTGCGCCCCGATGTGGAGCGCTGGTACGCCGCGGCGGATGTGGTCGCGCTGCCGAGTCGCTACGAGCCGTTCGGGAACGTGCACCTCGAAGCCCTCGCCTCGGGCGTGCCCGTGGTCACGAGCGCGGCCGCCGGAGGCGCCGAGGTGATTCAGCAGGGCCTGAACGGCGCGATCGTTGACCCGCACGATTCCGCCGCACTCGCCGCGGCCCTCGAACGCCTCCGAGGACAGCCCCAGGCACGGCTCGCAGAAGCCGCGCGCCGGTCGGCCGAGCCCTTCACCTTCGCCGCCCAGGTGGCGGGATTCGCGCGAATCTACCGGTCGATCAGGGGCGCAACGTGCGATTTTTCTTGAGAAATCCGGAGCTCAAGCTTACACTGCCGGCGTGATCTCCCGGCCCGCGGTCTTCATCGATCGTGACGGGACGCTGACCGAAGAGGTCGGGTACGTCAACCACCCGAAGCGGCTCCGACTCCTACCGCGGTCGGCGGAAGCGATCCGACGCCTCAACGGCGCTGGACTCGCCGCGGTCGTGGTCACCAACCAGGCGGGGGTCGCCCGCGGCTACTTCTCCGAGGAAGTTCTGGCAGCCGTGAACGCGGCGCTCGTGGCCCAACTCAAGGAGGAAGGGGCCCACCTCGACGGCATCTACGTGTGCCTCCACCACCCGACGGAAGGTGCCGCGCCCTACCGGACGGTGTGCGAATGCCGGAAGCCGAAGCCGGGCCTCCTGCTGCGCGCCGCGGCGGACCACGCCCTCGACCTTGCTCGCTCGACGCTCGTCGGCGACAAGGCCTCGGATCTCGTCGCCGCGCGGGCCGTGGGCGCCCGGAGCGTGCTCGTGCTCACGGGCTACGGGCGGGGCGAGTGGGAGTACCGGCGGGCCTCGTTCCCGGTCGAGCCCGATCGCGTCGCCGAAGACCTCCTCGACGCCGTCGAGTGGGTGATCGCGGGGCAGTCCGCGTGACCGAGGCGACGGGCGGCCTGCGTGCGGCGGTCGACGGGTTCGGCGCCCGGACCGTCGTCGTCGTCGGCGACCTGATCACCGACGAGTACCTCTTCGGCAAGCCGGCCCGCATCTCGCGGGAGGCGCCCGTGCTCATCCTGCGATTCTCCGAGCGCGAGGTGCTGCTCGGCGGCGCCGCGAACGCGGCGCACAACATCCACGCGCTCGGCGCGCGGGTCGTCCCGCTCGGCGTCGTCGGGCGGGACGGCGCAGGCGACGAGCTAGTGGCGCTCTTCCACGCCGCCGGCATGCCGACCGACGGCATCGTCACCGAGGGCGGGCGCGCGACGCCCATGAAGACGCGCATCATGGCGGGCGGCTACCAGTCCACGCGGCAGCAGGTGGTGCGTCTCGATCGTGAGCCGGCCGGCGAGCTCATGCCGATCACGGAGGACGCCCTGCTGTCCCGGCTCACGGCGCTCGCCTCGCGCGCGGACGCGATCCTCGTCTCGGATTACGGTTACGGCACCGTCACGCCGCGCGTCTTCGACCGGGTGAGGGCCCTGGCGCGGCGCTCCGGCGCGATCGTGAGCGTCGACAGCCGCTACCAGCTGCCGCGCTTCTCCGGTGTGACCGCGGCCACGCCCAACGAGGCCGAGCTCGAGCAGCTGACGGGGATGGCGGCGGACGACGAGCGGGGCATCGAGAAGGCGGGGCGGCAGCTCCTCGAGCGGCTGGACGCGCGCATGCTCCTCGTCACCCGCGGCAGCCAGGGCATGGCGCTCCTCGAGCGGGACGGCGCAACGACGTTCATCCCGATCCACGGGACCGACGAGATCGCCGACGTGACCGGGGCGGGCGACACCGTCATCAGCGTCTTCACGCTCGCGCTGGCGAGCCGGGCCTCGCCCGCCGAGGCCGCGGCGCTCGCGAACGTCGCCGGCGGGCTCGTCGTGATGAAGCGGGGGACCGCCACGGTCTCGCGCGCCGAGCTGCGGCAGGTGCTCGGCCTCAGCGGGAGCCGGTGAACATCGCCGAAGCCGCGGCGCTGGCCGAGCGGCTGCGGGCCGCGCGGAAGCGCATCGTTCTCGCGAACGGGTGCTTCGATCTCCTCCACGTCGGCCACATCCGCTACCTCCGCGCCGCCCGACGGCTCGGCGACGTCCTGTTCGTCGGTCTCAACGGGGACCTGGCGGTGACGCGCCTCAAGGGGCCGGGGCGCCCGCTGATGCCCGTCGCCGAGCGCGCCGAGATGCTCCTGGCGCTGCGCGACGTCGACCACGTGGTCGTCTTCGAGGAGGACACCGCCGACCGGCTCATCGAGGCCCTGCGCCCCGACGTCCACGCAAAGGGCACCGACTACACGGAGGGCACCGTCCCGGAGTCCGGGGCGGTGCACGCGGTCGGGGGGCGGGTGGCCGTGGTGGGCGACCCCAAGGACCACGCCACGCGCGACCTGATCGCGCGCATCGTGGAGCGCTTCAGGTGAAGGTCGCGCTCGTCAAGCTCTCCTCGCTGGGCGACGTGGTCCACGCGCTCCCGGCTGCCGCCGCGCTCCGCGCGCGGTTGCCCGGCGCCCGCGTCGCGTGGGTCGTCGAGCGGCGCGAGGCGGCGCTCCTCTACGGGAACGCGGCGGTGGACGAGGTCGTTCCGGTGGACACGCGCGGCTGGCGGCGCTGCCTCACACCGGTTGGCGCTGCGGCCGTGGCGGGCGCTCTCTCCGAGCTCCGCCGTCACCTGCGCGCGGCCCGCTTCGACGTCGCGATCGACCTCCAGGGGCTGGTGAAGAGCGGCCTCCTGGTGGCGGCCACGCGCGCGCCGCTCCGGATCGGCTTCGCCGTGGCGCACTGCCGCGAGCGGCTGAGCGCGCTCTGCACCAACCGCCGCGTGACCCCGCCGCCGGCGGCGCGCCACGTCGTCGAGCAGTACCTGGCGCTCCTCGAGCCCCTCGGCGTGCATGCCCCGTCGGTGGAGTTCCCGCTGCCCGTGAACGCGTCCGCCGAGGAGCGGATGGACGAGTTCCTCGGCCGCTCGGGGGTGAAGCCCGGAAGCCGGCTCGTCGTCGTCAATCCGGGGACGGGAGGAGCCGACAAGCGCTGGCCCGCGGAGCGCTTCGGGGCGCTCGCCCGGCGCCTGACGGCTGAGGCGGGCGCCTCGGTCCTCGTCGTCTGGGGGCCGGAGGAGGCCGCCCTGGCGGAGACGATCGTCGGCGCGGACCCGCCGGGGCACGCGCTGCTCGCCCCGCCGACGGATCTGCCGGAGCTGCTCGCGCTCTTGAGACGGGCGAGCGTCGTGGTCGGCGGTGACACGGGCCCGGTCCATCTCGCTGCGGCCCTCGGGGTCCCCTGCGTCGGGCTCTACGGCCCGACCTCCGTCGAGCGGAACGGCCCGTGGGGCCAGACCTGGCGCGCGCTCGCGAGCCCGGACAAGCGGCTCGACTCCCTTGCCGTGGGCACGGTGTTTCACGCCGTCGTGGACGCCCTGGGCCCATGACTCGGCCCCGGCTGTCCATCGTCGTCATCACGAAAGACGAGGAGGAGCGCGTGCGCGCCTGCCTCGAGAGCGTCGCCTGGGCCGACGAGCTGGTCGTCGTCGACGCCGAGTCCACGGACAAAACGGCGCAGATCGCCCGTGAGTTCACCGACCACGTCTACGTCCGCCCCTGGCCGGGGTTCGCGGCCCAGAAAAATTTCGGCCTCGAGCAGGCGACGGGCGACTGGACCCTCTCGGTGGACGCCGACGAGGAAGTGTCGCGGGAGCTCCGGGAAGAGCTCGAGGCCGTCCTGGCCGCCTCGGGCGCCGCCCGCGCCGGCTACCGGATCCCGCGCCGGAATCTCTTCTGGGGACGCTGGGTCCGCCACGGCGGGCTCTATCCCGACTGGCAGCTCCGCCTGTTCAGGCGCGGGCGGGGCCGCTTCGTGGACCGCGCCGTCCACGAGTCGGTCGAGGTCGACGGCGAGGTCGGCCACCTTCGGGCCGCGCTCGTCCACCGGAGCTACCGGGACGTGGCGGACTTCCTGGCCCGCGCCGACCGGTACTCGACGCTGGCGGCGCAGGAATGGCTCAGGAGCGGGCGGCCGGCGCGCCTGAGCGACCTCGTCCTGCGGCCGGCGGGCCGCTTCCTCTCGATGTACATCGTCCGCGCGGGATTCCTCGACGGCCGGCGAGGCTTCCTTCTCGCGGCCCTCTACGCGTACTATGTGTTCATCCGTTCGGCGAAGGTGTGGGAGAGAGCGAGGCGCTGATGGCGAAACCCAAAGAACGCGTGCTGTCGGGGATGCGCCCGAGCGGCAGGGTGCATCTCGGCAACTACCTGGGCGCCCTGGCGAACTGGGTGAAGCTCCAGGAGACCCTGGACTGCTACTACTTCGTCGCCGACTGGCACGCATTGACCGACGATTTGAACACGACCGACGTTCCCGGCAATGCGGTGGAGATGCTCGCCGACTGGCTCGGCGCCGGCCTCGATCCCGAGCGCTCCACGCTCTTCATCCAGTCCCTCGTGCCCGAGCACGCGGAGCTGCATCTGCTGTTCTCCATGACCACGCCGGTGACCTGGCTCGAGCGCGTGCCGACCTACCGGGAGCGCATCGAGCAGCTCCACCTCGAGTCGCCCTCGTACGGCCTGCTCGGCTACCCGCTGCTGCAGTCCGCCGACATCCTCATGTACAAGCCGCGCTGGGTGCCCGTCGGGGTGGACCAGGTGCCCCACGTCGAGCTGACGCGCGAGGTGGCGCGACGGTTCAACAACACGTTCGGGCACGTGTTCCCGGAGCCGGAGGCGAAGCTGACCGAGATTCCGAAGGTGCCGGGCACGGACGGACGGAAGATGTCGAAGTCGTACGACAACACGATCGAGCTGGCCGACTCCGCCGAGACGATCGCCCGGAAGATCCGGCCGATGGTGACGGACCCCGCGCGCAAGCGGCGCTCGGACCCGGGCAACCCCGACGTCTGTCCGGTCTTCGACCTGCACAAAATTTTCACGCCGGAGCCGGACCGCGAGGCGTGCGCCACGGGCTGCCGGACGGCGGGAATCGGCTGTCTCGACTGCAAGGATGTGCTGCTCGCGCACCTGCTCCCCCCCTTGGAAGGGATCCGCGAGCGGCGGCAGGTGTTCGCGGAGAAGCCCACCAGGATCGTCGACATCCTGAGGGAAGGGTCGCGGCGCGCCCGCGCCGTCGCCCGGGCGACGATGGACGACGTCCGCGCGGCGGTCCACCTGACGCCATGAGCGCGGAGGGACCGAACACCCTCGACGTCTCGCGCGACCTCACCGTCCGCGTCGGGACCTTCGAGGGCCCCTTCGACCTGCTCCTGCATCTCTGCCGGACGAACGAGATCGACCTCGCGCGCCTGCCCGTCCGCACGATCACCGACCAGTACCTGGTACATCTCGAGGCGATGGAGTTCCGCGACCTCGAGACGACCGGCGGCTACCTGGTCACCGCCGCGACGCTCATCTACCTCAAGTCGAAGCTCCTCGTGCCGCCCGACGGGACCGAGGAGACGCTCGACGAGGAAGGCGAGGCCCTGCGCCTCGAGCTCGGCGAGCGGCTGCGCGAGTACGCCCACGTCAAGGCGCTCGGTGCCCGGCTCGGCGAGCGCGAGGCCGAGCAGGCGCTCGTGTGGGGCCGGCCCGTCGGCTCCTTGCCCGCGCCCGAGGAGATCCCGCTCGAGGACCTCTCCGTCCACCTGCTCGAGCGGGCGGTGCGGCGGCTCATCGAGGCCGAGCTCCGGCAGCGCCCGCGGGAGATCGAGCCGAACCCGCCGTCGGTGCTCGAGCGCATGGCGGAGATCCTCGGCCTGCTCCGCGACACGTGGTCGCTCCTCTTCTCGTCGCTCGCGGGCGGCGAGCGGCAGCGCTCCGAGATCGTCGTCACGCTGCTGGCGGTGCTCGAGCTCGTGCGGCTCGGGCGGATCCGGACCCAGCAGACCGAGCTCTTCGGGGAGATCGTCATCGAACGTCACACTGGGGAGACCCATGCCGGCGCCAACTGACGTCGTCGAAGCCCTCCTGTTCGCCTCCGACACGCCGCTCGAGGCCGAGCGCATCCGTGAGGTCCTCGAGCTCGAGAGCGCGCAGGCCGCGCGCGAGCTCGTGGAAGAGCTCCGCGCCCGCTACGGAGACCGCGGCCTCCAGATCGTCGAGGTCGGCGGCGGCTACCGCATGATCACGCGGCCGGAGCTGGCGCCGTGGCTCGTGCGGCTGGCGCGGGCGCGGACGAAGTCGCGGCTCTCGCGCCCGGCGCTGGAGACCCTCGCGATCATCGCCTACAAGCAGCCGGTCTCGCGCCCCGAGATGGATGCGATCCGGGGCGTGAACTCCGAGGCCGTGCTCGAGAACCTCCTGGAGCGCCGCCTCATCCGCATCGCCGGGCGGAAGGAGGCCCCGGGGCGGCCGTACCTCTTCGAGACGACGCGCGAGTTCCTCGTCGCCTTCGGCCTGCGCGACCTCGGCGACCTGCCGAAGGTGGAGGGCGAGCTGGTCGTGCCGGAGCTCGCGGGGGTCGCCGAGCATGGCGACGCTGCGACTCAACAAGATCCTGGCGCGGGCGGGGCTGACGTCCCGGCGGGGGGGTGACCGCCTGATCGCGGAGGGCCACGTCGCGGTGAACGGCGTGGTCGTCCGGAGCCCGGCGACCCTCGCCGATCCCGACACCGACGCGATCACGGTCGACGGCCGGCCGCTCCCGGCCTCGGAACCCACGCAGTATCTGCTCCTGAACAAGCCGCGGGGCTACGTCACCACGCTCAGGGACCCTCAGGGCCGCCCGGTGGTCGCCGATCTCGTCAGGGCCCGCGCGCGTCTCTACCCGGTCGGGCGGCTCGACGCGGACGTGGAGGGCGCGCTCCTCCTGACCAACGACGGCCCGCTGACGCACCGCCTGCTGCATCCGCGCTATGCGCTCCCGCGCGTGTACGAGGCTCACGTGGAGGGGCGCGTGAGGCGCGCAGACCTCGACCGCTGGCGGCGCGGCGTCGTGCTGGAGGACGGGCCCGCGACGCCGGCCGCGGTGGACCTCGTGGAGTCGGGCGCCCGCGCGAGCCGCCTCAGGCTCACGTTCGCCGAAGGCCGCAAGCACGAGGTCAAGCGGTACTGCGAAGCGCTGGGGCATCGCGTGGTGCGCCTCTCGCGGATCGCGTTCGGACCGGTGGTCCTCGGCGCGCTCCAGCCCGGCGCCTGGCGCCGGCTCACCGCGCGCGAGGTCACGGCGCTCCGGGCCGCCGTCGCCGCCCCCGGCGCCCGACGGCCGTAGTGCACTTGCTCTGGTCTCAAGCGTTGGCCTATAATGAGCAGATTTCGAAAGAGCTGGTTCGGCAGGAGCTTCTATGAACCTGGACGATTGGCGTTCCAGGATCAATGACCTCGACAACCAAATTCTTCAGCTTCTCACCCAACGCGCCCCAACGCGCCGAGGCCGCCCTTCAGATCGGAGACCTCAAACGACGTCAGGACGCGCCGTCGTATGCGCCGGAGCGTGAAGCCGAGATCCTCCGGCGCCTGACCGCGCTGAACGGAGGTCCGTTGCCCGCCGACACGGTCGTCGCCGTCTGGCGGGAGATCCTCTCCGGCTGCCGCGCGCTCGAGTCCCCCCTGACGGTCGCCTACCTGGGCCCCCAGGCGACGTTCACCCATCAGGCCGCGCTCCAGCAGTTCGGGGTCGCGGCGGGCTACCGTCCCGCGCGGTCGATCGGCGAGGTCTTCGACGACGTCGAGCGGGCGCGGGCCGGGTTCGGCGTCGTGCCCGTCGAGAACTCGACCGAGGGCGCCGTCAACATGACGCTCGATCGCCTGACCGTATCGGACGCGCTGATCTGCGGCGAGCTGCGCCTGGACATCACGCAGCATCTCCTGTCGAGGGCCGGCGAGCTGTCCGAGGTCAAGCGCGTCATCTCCCACCCGCAGGCGCTCGCGCAGTGCCGCGGGTGGCTCGCCGAGCACCTGCCGGACGTCCCCACGGAGGAGATGCTGTCCACCGCCGCGGCGGCGGAGCTGGCGGGCTCCGACGCGACGGTCGCGGCGATCGCCTCCGAGCTTGCCGCGCGGCTCTATGGCGTGCCCGTGCTCCGGGCGCGGATCGAGGACAACCCGCACAACTCGACGCGGTTCCTCGTGGTCGGCCGCCGGCCCATCGGCCCCACGGGCCGCGACAAGACCTCGCTCTGCTTCGCCATGAAGAACGTGCCCGGCGCGCTCTACCGCATCCTGGAGCCGCTCGCGCGCGCGCGGATCAACCTGACGAAGATCGAGTCACGCCCGGCGAAGCAGGGGCCGTGGGAATACGTCATCTTCGTGGACCTCGAGGGGCATCGCGACACCGCCGAGGTCGCTTCGGTGCTGCGTGAGATCGGGGAGCGGACCCTGTTCCTCAAGATCCTCGGGTCCTACCCGGCCGCATAAGGAGAGAGCATGCCTACGCAGTGGGAATCCCTGGCCAACGAACACATCCTCGGCATCGCGCCGTACGAGCCGGGCAAGCCGATCGAGGAGCTCGAGCGCGAGCTGGGCATCCACGACGCGATCAAGCTCGCGTCGAACGAGAACCCGCTGCCGCCCTCCGGCCGCGTGCAGAAGGCGGTGATCGCCGCGCTCCAGGTGGCCAACCGCTACCCTGACGGGAGCGGGCACTACCTCCGCCAGGCGCTCGCGAAGAAGCACGGATTCATGCCCGAGCAGATCGTGCTCGGCAACGGCTCGAACGAGCTGATCGAGCTCCTCGTGCGCGCCTTCCTCCGGCCGGGCGACGAGGCGGTGATGCCGCATCCCTCGTTCGTCGTCTACCCGATGATCGTCCAGGCGGCCGGCGGCGTCCGGGTGATGGTGATGCTGAGGGACCACCGCCTCGACCTCGACGCGATGGCGCGCGCCATCACGCCCATGACGAAGCTCGTGTTCGTCGCGAACCCGAACAACCCGACGGCGACGATCGTCACGGCGGCCGAGGTCGAGGCGTTCATGTCGCGCGTGCCCGAGCGCACCATCGTCGTGTTCGACGAGGCGTACATCGAGTTCGCGCTGGGCCCGGACTTCCCGGAGACGCTCCAGTACGTC
Source organism: Candidatus Rokuibacteriota bacterium (assembly GCA_016179925.1). GTDB lineage: Bacteria > Methylomirabilota > Methylomirabilia > Rokubacteriales > CSP1-6 > JACPCG01. The sequence goes on from JACPCG010000163.1 coordinate 25,658, forward strand.
AAGCAGGGCCGCAAGGTCGCCGTCTTGCGGACGTTCTCCAAGGCCTCCAGCCTCGCCGGGCTGCGCGTGGGCTACGGCGTCGCCGACGCCGACGCGATCGCGCTCATGAACCGCATCCGCCAGCCGTTCAACGTGAACTCGCTCGGCCAGGCGGCGGCCCTGGCGGCGCTGGAGGACGAGGCCCACATCCTCGAGTGCGTCCGCATGATCGAGGCCGGACGCCACTTCCTCTACGAAGAGTTCGACAACCTCGGCATCCAGTACGTCCCGTCGCGCGCCAACTTCATCCTCGTGGATGCCGGACGCAGCGCGGCCGAGATCTACCAGAAGCTCCTGCATCACGGCGTGATCGTGCGCCCGATGACGCCGTTCGGGATGGAGACGGCGCTGCGGGTCACGGTCGGCACCCCGGAGGAGAACCGGAAGCTGATCAAGGCGTTCCAGGCCGTCCTCGGAAAGAATTCCGCGTGATCGGAACGCTCGCGATCGTCGGCGTCGGCCTCCTCGGAGGCTCGGTGGCCAAGGCGGCTCGAGCCGCGGGGCTCGCGCGCGAGATCGTGGGGATCGGCCGCGACCGAGGCCGGCTGGAGGCCGCGCTCCGCGACCGGGCGGTGGATCGCGTCACGACCGATCTCGAGGCCGGCGTGCGCGGCGCAGATTTCGTCCTGCTCGGCGTGCCCGTCCTGGCGATCGAGGCGCTGCTCGCGCGCGTGTGGCGGGCCGCGTCCGACGGGGTGACGCTGACCGACGTCGGCTCCACGAAAGCCTCCATCGTGCGCGCGGCGGAGCGGCTGGCGGCGGAGCGGCCACTCGCGTTCGTCGGGAGCCACCCGATGGCGGGCTCCGAGCAGAGCGGCTACGGCGTGGCGCGCGCGGACCTCTTCCAGGGCGCGACCGTGATCCTGACGCCGACCGACCGCAGCGAGCCGGGCACGGTGAAGGCGGTCGCCGGCTTCTGGGAGGCGATGGGCGGGCGCGTGAGCACGCTCGATCCCGAGACCCACGACCGGGTGGTGGCGGCCATCAGCCATCTGCCGCACCTGGTCGCCTACGCCCTCACCGACGGCGTCGCCCGGTTCCAGCCGGAGGCGCTCGAGTTCGCGGCACGCGGCTTCAAGGACACGACGCGTATCGCCGCGTCCGACCCCGGCGTGTGGACGGAGATCTTCCTGGCCAACCGCGAGGCCCTGCGGGCGAATCTGGAGGCGTTCCGGCTGGTACTGGCGGACCTCGAGCGCGCGATCGCCATGGGCTCGGGCGACGCGCTGCGCGCGATGCTCGAGCGGATCAAGGCGGCGCGGGAGGCCCTCCGGTGAGGTTCCGCGTGCGCCCCGTCGGACGGCTCGCGGGCACCGCCGAGGTGCCGGGCGACAAGTCCATCTCTCACCGCGCGGCGCTCCTGGGGGCGCTCGCCGAGGGGCCGACGGAGATCCACGGCTACCTCGAGGCGGAGGACGGCCTCCGGACCATCGCGGCCGTCCAGGCGCTCGGCGCGGAGGTGACGCGCAAGGGGCCGGGCCACTATCGGATCGGCGGCGCCGGGCTCCGGGGGTTGCAGGAACCGGCCGACGTGATCGACTGCGGCAACTCCGGCACGACGGCGCGGCTGCTCCTCGGGGTCCTCGCGGGCCAGCCGTCGTGGACGATGCTCACCGGCGACGAGTCGCTCCGGCGGCGCCCGATGGGCCGCGTCACCGCACCGCTCGGCGGCATGGGCGCGACGATCGTCGGACGCGCCGAGGCGACCCGCCTGCCGCTGGCGATCAAGGGACTCCGGCCGCTCCGCGCGATCGCCCACGCCTCGCCGCTGGCCTCCGCCCAGGTGAAGTCGGCCGTCCTGCTCGCCGGCCTCTACGCCGACGGTCCGGTCTCGGTGACCGAACCCGCGCCCTCCCGCGACCACTCCGAGCGGATGCTGCGCCAGTTCGGCGCCCGCGTGGCCAGCGACGGCCGGACGGTGACGCTCACGCCCGGCGATCTCCACGGGACGACGGTGCACGTACCCGGCGACATCTCCTCCGCGGCGTTCCTGCTCGTCGCGGCGGCGATGGTCGGTGACGCGCGGGTGACGGTCGCGCGGGTGGGCGTGAATCCGACGCGGACCGGCATCCTCGACGTCCTCCGGGCGATGGGGGCGCAGATCGCCGCGGAGCCCTCGGGGCCGGGGGACGATGGCGAGCCGGCGGCGAGTCTCAGGCTCGGCACGGCCGCGCTCCGGGCGACGTCGGTCGGGGGCGCGCTCGTGCCGCGCCTCATCGACGAGATTCCGGCGCTCGCCGTCGCCGCGGCGGCCGCCGACGGGACCACGACCATCGGCGACGCCGCCGAGCTGCGCGTCAAGGAGTCGGACCGTCTCGCCGCGCTGGCCCGCGAGCTCGCCAAGATGGGGGTGCAGGTCGAGGAGCGGGCCGACGGCATGGCGATCCCGGGGCCGCAGCGCTTCCGCGGCGCGCGCGTGTCGAGCGGCGGCGACCACCGGATGGCCATGGCGCTCACGGTCGCGGGGCTCGTGGCCGACGGCGAGACGGTCGTCGAGGACACGGCCTGCGTCGCGACGTCCTTCCCTGGGTTCGCCGAGACGCTCAACGCGCTGGCCGGGGCCCCGGCGGTCGTCGTGGAGGATGAGTAGTGCGAGCCGAGGCGGGGCCTCCGACGAGGCGAGCGGTGAGATGGGCTCGAGGAAGCCGGTGATCACGATCGACGGGCCGGCGGGCGCGGGGAAGAGCACGGTGGCCCGGCGACTCGCCGAGCGGCTCGGCTACACGCTTGTGCCGACGGGTACCATGTATCGTGCCGTCGCGTTCGGAATCACGCGTGACCGCGTGCCGCAGCGGGAGGGTCCGGAGCTACGGAAGTACCTCGAGCCTCTCGACGTGTCCGTGGTCGGGGGTCGCGTCTACCTGAACCACGAGGACGTGACGAGCGCGATCACGACACAGGCGATCGCCGAGGCGACGTCCCACGTGACGACGCTCGCGGCGGTCCGCGAGAAGGTGACCCCGCTCCAGCGGCGGGCGGCGGCGGGCGGCGGGGTCGTGCTCGAGGGGAGGGACACCGGCACGGTCGTGTGCCCCGACGCGGAGGTGAAGTTCTACCTCACGGCGTCGCTCGAGGCGCGCGCGCGGCGGCGGCACGCCGAGCTCGCGGCCCAGGGCGTGCGGTTGCCCCTCGACCAGGTGAGGGAGGAGGTCCGCGCCCGCGACGTGCAGGACCAGACGCGGGAGCTGGCGCCGCTCAGGCGGGCGCCCGACGCGGTCGAGCTGGATACCTCCGCTCTGACGGTGGACGAGGTGGTGGCGCGCATGCTGGCCGCCATCGGGACGCGATGCTCTACGCGCTCGTGAGGCTGGTCGCGTTCGCGCTCATGCGCCTGCTGTTCCGCCTCGAGACGCGGGATCCGGGGCGGGTCCCGGCGGCGGGCCCGGCGCTGCTCGTCTCGAACCACTCGAGCGTGCTCGACCCGCCGCTGATCGGGAGCGCCTCCCGCCGGCGGCTCGCGTTCCTGGCGAAGGCGGAGCTGTTCCGGATCCCCCTGTTCGGCGCCCTGCTCCGGCGCCTCGGCGCGCGGCCGCTCCGGCGTGCTGGCTCGGACCCCGCGGCGATGCGCGCGGCCCTGCGGGTGCTCGAGGAGGGCGGCGCGCTGCTCGTCTTCCCCGAGGGCACGCGCGGCCCCGAGGGTGTGCTGCGGCCGGCCAGGGCGGGGGCGGGGATGCTGGCGGTCGCAAGCGGTGCCCCCGTCGTGCCGGTGTACGTGAGCGGCAGCGGGCGGGCGTGGCCGAAGGGCGCGCGCTTCCCGCGCCCCGCACGGGTGACGGTGGTGTTCGGCGAGCCGTTCCGCGTCGACGCGAAGCGCGGCGGCGACCGGAGAGAGCAGTACGAGGCGGCGAGCCGCGCCATGATGGCGGCGATCGCGCGTGTGAAGGAGGGCCTCGAGGCCCGAGGGGCGGCACGGTCGGGGCAGCAGCTGCACGCACAAATCCAATGACTGGAGGAACTGGCGGAATGAAGAAGGACGACAACAACACCCTCGCCGGAGCGCGAAAGGAGGGGCAGGAGCCGGCGGAGGAGCGGATGGAGGACTGGTTCCGCGAGGGCACGACCAGCGAGTTCGAGGAGGGCGAGGTCGTCCGCGGCCGCGTCGTCCACGTGGGCGGGAGCGAGGTGCTCGTGGACGTCGGCTACAAGAGCGAGGGCGCGATCCCGATCGAGGAGTTCTACCGCCACGGCGTCCTGCCGAAGGTGGGCGACGAGATCGAGGTCTACCTCGAGGCCAAGGAGGACTCGGAGGGGCTCATCGTCCTCTCCAAGGACAAGGCCGACAAGATCAAGGTCTGGGACGCGATCACGCAGGCGCACGACAAGGGCGTGCCGGTCGAGGGCCGCGTGGTCGAGGTCGTGAAGGGCGGCCTCGCGGTGGACGTCGGCGTCAAGGCCTTCCTCCCCGGGTCCCAGGTGGACTTGCGGCCCGTGAAGAACCTCACGGCGATGGTCGGCCAGACGATCCGCGCCAAAGTGATCAAGCTCAACCGGCGGCGCGGCAACGTCGTCCTGTCCCGGCGCGCGATGCTCGAGGAGGAGCGCGAGGAAAAGAAGAAGCACACCCTCGAGGTCCTCTCCGAGGGGATGGTCCTGACGGGCACCGTCAAGAACATCACCGACTACGGCGCCTTCATCGACCTCGGCGGCATCGACGGGCTCCTGCACGTGACCGACATGAGCTGGGGGCGGGTCGGCCACCCGTCGGAGATCTTCCAGGTCGGCGACCAGGTCGAGGTCGTCGTCCTCCACTTCGACCGGGAGACGGGCCGCGTGTCGCTGGGCTACAAGCAGAAGTCCTCCGACCCGTGGGAACGCGTCGAGCAGACGTTCGCCGCCGGCACGAAGACCCGCGGCCGGGTGGTCAGCCTCACCAACTACGGCGCGTTCGTCGAGCTCGAGCCCGGCGTCGAGGGGCTCGTGCACGTCTCGGAGATGTCGTGGACGCGGCGCGTGCGCCATCCCTCGAAGCTCGTCAACGTGGGCGACGAGGTGGACGTGATCGTGCTCGACGTCAACCGCGCCGCCAAGCGCATCTCGCTCGGCATGAAACAGGTGGAGCCCGATCCGTGGGCGACGATCGAGGAGCGCTACCGGCCGGGGGCGCGCGTGATCGGGCGCGTGAGGAACCTCACCGACTTCGGCGCGTTCATCGAGCTCGAGCCGGGCGTGGACGGCCTCCTGCACATCTCCGACATGTCGTGGACGCGCAGCGTCGGCCACCCGTCGGAGATCCTCAAGAAGGGCCAGGAGATCGAGACGCAGATCCTGAACCTCGACCGCGAGAACAAGCGCATCTCGCTCGGGCTCAAGCAGATCCAGCCCGATCCCTGGTCCACGGTGGCCCAGCGCTATCCGATGGGCTCGCGGGTCACCGGCAAGGTGGTCCGCCTCACCGACTTCGGCGCGTTCGTCGAGCTCGAGCCCGGCGTGGACGGCCTCCTGCACATCTCGCAGATGTCGAGCCGTCCCATCGGCCGGCCGGACGAGATGGTCAGCGTGGGCGACGAGCTCACGCTGCTCGTCATCCGCGTGGACCCCAACGAGCGGCGGATCGGGCTCAGCCTGAAGGAGCTGGCCCACGCCGTCGAGCCGCCGCCGACGGTGGAGGAGCGGGGCGGCCGGCGCGGCAAGCGGGGCAAGCACCGCGACGAGTATGACTACGACGACGAGGAGTAGGGCGCATTCGTTCACGAACGGTCGTTGCGTGTGGCGGGCGGGTCACGTCATCGCCGCCCGTGAATAATGCGCGTTAGCCATCCGCGTCGGCTCCTCGTGATCGGCGCCGCCCTCGCCGTCTACGTCGGGGTGGCGGGGCTCTTCCTGGTCTTCGTCTCGTCCATGACGGGTCCGTCCGCCGGGATAGGGGGCGGCGCGTTCTTCGGCGAGCGCGTCGCCGTCGTGGCGCTGGAAGGCCTCATCGTGGACGTGGACGACCTCGTTCGCGACCTGAAGTCCCATCGTGACAACCCCGCCGTGCGCGCCGTCGTAATCAGGATCAACAGCCCGGGCGGCGTCGTCGCCCCGACGCAGGAGTTGCACGGCGCCATCAAGCGCCTGCGCGAGACCGGCAAGCCCGTGGTCGCCTCGCTCGGCGCCGTGGCGGCGTCCGGCGGGTATTACGTCGCCGTCGCGGCGGACCGCATCTATGCGAACCCGGGGACCCTGACGGGCTCGATCGGCGTGATCATGCAGATGGCGAACGTCAACGCGCTCCTCAAGAAGGTCGGCGTGGACTACGTCGTCGTGAAGGCCGGCGAGTTCAAGGACCTCGGGAGCTTCGCGCGCCCGATGTCGGTCGAGGAACGGCGCGTGCTGCAGGCGCTGCTCGACGACGTCCACGCGCAGTTCATCGCGGCGGTCGCCGCCGGGCGGAAGCTCGACCGGGCGGAGGTGCGCCGGTTCGCCGACGGCCGGATCTTTTCCGGCACCCAGGCGAAAGAGCTGCGGATGGTGGACGCGCTCGGGGGTCTCGAGGACGCGGTGGACGGGGCGGCCGGGCTCGCCGGCCTTCCGAAGCCGCCGAAGGTCGTCGGTCCCCGCCGGAAGTTCTCGCTCGTGGATCTGCTCAGGAACGAGCTCGGGCTCTTCGGCGCGACGGCGTTTCCTCGTGCGCTCCCGATGTTCAAGACGCCGCTCTACCTCATGGACTGAGGCAGGCGATTGGCCCCCGACTGCTCGAGCGGCCTCACAGCAAGCTCCGGTTAATACCATGGTTTGTCGGTTGAAAGAGCACTCACTCCCTGCCTGGAAACCGGCGCAGTCCGGTCTCAAGGCACCGAGACAACTCGATTTTCGCGACCTCAGGCGACTCGCGGATGGCCGGGCGCTTCCTGGCTTCTAACTCCCTACAGCAGTTGACATTCTTCGAGGCGACGTGCTAGGTTGCCTAAGAGCTGTTCGCGCGGAATTTGGCCGAAAAAGACGGGAGTTGACGATGACCAAAGCCGACCTGATCGACGAGGTCTCGAAGGTCTCGAGTCTGACCAAGAAAGAGACGGAGACGATCGTCAACACGGTCTTCGACAACATCACCGATGCGTTGGCGAAGGGCGACAAGGTCGAGCTGCGGGGGTTCGGGAGCTTCCGGATCCGGCACCGGAACTCGCGGAAGGGGCGGAACCCGAAGACCGGGTCCGCCGTGGACGTGCCGCAAAAGCGCGTGCCGTTCTTCAAGGTAGGAAAGCGCCTCCGAGAGCTCGTCAACGGGTGAGATCCCCGCTCGCGGCGTGAAGCACCTCTGGGCGCCCTGGCGGATGGCGTATGTGGGCGCCGCGTCCCGGGCGGCTTCCGGATGCGTGTTCTGCGACGCGCTCGCCGGCAACGACGACCGAAAACCCCTGGTGCTCCGGCGTGAGGCCCACGCCTTCCTGATTCTCAACGCCTACCCCTACGCCCCCGGGCACCTCATGGCCGTGGTGAACCGCCACGTGGGCGCCCTCGCCGAGGCGACGCCGGAGGAGATCGCGGGCGCCATGGAGCTCGTCACGCGCGCGATCGCGGTCCTCAGCGTGGAGTATCGCGCCGAGGGGTTTAACATCGGTCTGAACCAGGGCCGCATCGCCGGCGCAGGCATCGTCGACCACCTCCACGTCCAGGTCGTGCCGCGCTGGAGCGGCGACACGAACTTCATGTCGGTCTTCGCGGAGGTCCGCGTCCTGCCCGAGGCGCTCGACGTGACGTACGCTCGGCTCAGGGAACGGCTCGTTGGCTGACCATCCCGGCGAGCTTACGCCGATGATGCGCCAGTACCGGGAGCTCAAGCGCCGGTATCCCGACTACCTGCTGTTCTTCCGCCTCGGCGACTTCTACGAGACATTCTTCGAGGACGCGGAGCTTGCGGCGCGACTGCTCCAGATCACGCTGACCCGCCGCCAGGAGGCGCCGATGGCGGGCATCCCGCATCACGCGGCCGACGGCTACATCGCGAAGCTCGTCCGGGCGGGGCAGAAGATCGCCGTCTCGGAACAGCTCGAGGCGCCGGGCCGGACGAAGAAGCTCCTCAAGCGCGACGTCGTCCGGATCATCACGCCCGGCACGATCACGGACACGGCGTACCTGCCCGGCGCGGCGAACAACTTTCTCTTGGCCGTGATCCGCAGCCGTGGCGCGACGGGTGTGGCCCTCCTCGACGCCTCGACGGGACAATTCTGGACGGGCGAGGACGTCGGGCGGGAGGACCCGGTGCTGGCGGCGGCGCTGCTCCGCCGGCCCGCCGAGATCGTCTTGCCCGAGGCGGCCCGCGCCGACCATGGGCTCCTGGCCCGGCTCGGCGCCGCGGGAGCGACGCTCACGTTCTACGACGCGGGGGCGCCCAGCCCCCGGCGCGCCGCGGCCGATCTCTGCGCCCAGTTCGGCGTGGACACGCTCGACCGGTTCGGCGTCGGCGACCTGACGGTCGGCCTGCAGGCCGCGGCCGCGGCGCTCGCCTACCTAAAGGCGACCCAGGGTGAAGCGCTCGGCCATCTCACTCGGCTCGGGCGGCTCATGGCGGCCGACTCGATGGTGCTCGATGCGACGGCCGTCGAGACGCTCGAGCTCCTCCAGGGAAGCGACGGCAGCGCGCGCACGTCGCTCGTCGGGGTGCTCGACGCCACCGTCACGCCGATGGGGGCCCGTCTCCTGCGCGAGTGGCTCCTGCGTCCGCTCCTCGACCCGGAGGCGATCGGCTCTCGCCAGGCGGCGGTCGCCGCGCTCGTCGAGGACCCCGCCACGCGGGACCGCCTCCGCGCCCTGCTTCGCAGGGTGGGCGACCTCGAGCGCCTCACCAGCCGCGCGACGCTCGGCGTCGCGCACGCGCGCGACCTCGTCGGGCTCCGGGCGTGCCTGGCGCCGCTCTCGGACCTCCGGCAGGCCTCGGCCGGCCTCGGCGCGCCGCTGCTCGCCGCCGCCCGCGAGGAGCTCGCGGACCTGGAGGAGCTCCGGCAGCTCCTGGAGGCGGCGCTCGAGGACGAGCCGCCGCTCACGCTCCACGACGGCGGTCTGATCAGAGAGCGCTGGCACGAGGGGCTCGCGGCGATCGTGAGCGAGGCGCGCGGGGCGCGCGCCTGGATCGCGGGGCTCGAGGAACGCGAGCGCGCGCGAACCGGCATCGCGAGCCTGCGCGTCCGCTTCAACCGCGTGTTCGGCTACGGCATCGAGGTCAGCCGCGCCCAGGCCGGGCGCGTGCCGCCGGAGTACGCCCGCCGCCAGACGCTCGCCGGTGCCGAGCGCTACGTGACCGCCGAGCTGAAGGAGTACGAGGCCAAGGTGCTGGGCGCCGACGAGCGGCGGCGCCGGCTCGAGTACGAGCTGTTCGACGAGGTCCGGCGCCGCGTCGGCGCCCGGGCGGCGGCGCTCCTCGGCACGGCACAGGCGCTCGCGCGGCTCGACGTCTTCGCGGCGCTCGCCGAGGTGGCGCACGCCCGCGGCCACGTGCGCCCGGTCGTGGACCGCGGGGAGGCCTTCACGATCGTCGAGGGCCGGCATCCCGTCCTGGAAGCTCAGGGGGGTGTCGTGGTCACACCGAACGACCTCGCCCTCGATCGCGAGGCGCCGATCGTGATCCTGACGGGCCCGAACATGTCGGGCAAGTCCGTCTACCTGCGCCAGGCGGGCCACATCGCGATCCTGGCGCAGCTCGGGGCCTTCGTGCCGGCGCGGGAGGCTCGGATCGGCGTGGTGGACCGCGTCTTCACCCGCGTGGGCGCCCAGGACAACCTCGCGCGCGGCCAGTCCACGTTCCTCGTCGAGATGGTCGAGACGGCGACGATCCTGCACAACGTGACGCCCCGGAGCCTCGTGCTCCTCGACGAGGTCGGGCGGGGGACCTCGACCTTCGACGGGCTGGCGATCGCCTGGGCCGTCGTGGAGGCGCTCCACGACCGGGGCCGAGGCGCCAAGGTGCTCTTCGCGACCCACTTCCACGAGCTGACGCGCCTGGCCGGGCGGCTCGACGGCGTCCGGAACTTCCACGTGGCGGTCCGGGAGTGGAACGATGAGATCATCTTCCTGCACAAGGTGCAGCCGGGCGGCACGGACCGGAGCTACGGCATCCAGGTGGCGCGCCTGGCCGGGCTGCCCCCGGCCGTGCTCGCGCGTGCCAAGGCGCTCCTGGCTGAGCTCGAGGAGGCGGGCCAGACGCAGGCCGACGTGAGGGACGCGGCTCAGCTCGGTCTGTTCGCGCCGCCGGCCCCCGATCCGATCGCCGCCGAGCTCGCCGCACTCGACCTCGCCCACCTGACGCCGCTCGAAGCCCTGAACCTCCTGCACAAGTGGCAGCAGCGGATTGCTGCAGCGGGGTCCGCGAGCCCGGCGTGGCGGCGCGAAGCCGCCGGGCGTTCGAGGCCCGAGGCGGGCCTGTGACGCGAATTCATCGGTTGCCGGATCACCTCGTCAACAAGATCGCCGCCGGCGAGGTCGTCGAGCGCCCCGCGTCCGCCGTCAAGGAGCTGGTTGAGAACGCGCTCGACGCCGGCGCCCGGAGCGTCACGGTGGACCTGCGCGACGGCGGCGCCGGGCTCATCCGCGTCGCCGACGACGGCGTCGGGATGACGGCGGAGGAGCTGCCGCTGGCGCTCGAGCGGCACGCGACCTCCAAGCTCGCGCGCGACGAGGACCTCGAGGCGATCGCCACCCTCGGATTCCGCGGCGAGGCGCTCGCCGCGATCTGCGCCGTCTCGCGCTTCTCCCTGACGAGCCGCACGCGCGCCGCCGCCGAGGGCACGCGTCTCAGCGGCGAGGGCGGGGTGGTCAGGCAGGCGCTCGCTCTCCCGGTCAACCCCGGGACAGTCGTCGAGGTGCGCGACCTCTTCTTCAACACGCCGGCGCGGCTCAAGTTCCTCAAGTCGCCCGGGACGGAGCTGGCGGCGAGTCTCCGCGCGATCACCCAGCTGGCGCTCGCCCACCCGCCGGTCCAGGTGCGGGTCGCCAACAACGGGCGCCCGGTCCTGACGGCGCCCGAGGCGAAGGACGGGCGCCAGCGCGCCGGCGCGGTCTGGGGCTGGGACGTCGCCGAGCGGCTCCTGACGGTCGAGCGCTGGCAGCACGGTGTGCACCTCCACGGCCTGGCGAGCCCGCCCGACCTCACGCGCGGCGGCCGCGACGAGGTGGTCCTGGTCGTCAACGGCCGCCCGGTGCGCGACCCGGGCTTGTTCCAGGCCGTCCTCGAGGCCTACCGGCCGCTCCTGCCGCGCGACCGCTTTCCGCTGGTCGTCCTCGCGATCGCGCTGCCCGAAGCCGACGTGGACGTCAACGTCCACCCGACCAAGGCGTGGGTGCGCTTCCGCCATCCGCGGCTGGTCCACGAGATGGTCGCCTCGGCGGTCCACGCGGCGCTCCGCCGTCCGGCGGTCGTGCCTGACGTCGAGGTGGCCGTCAGCGCACCCGGCGTGGCCGCGGCGATGCCCGCGAGCGCGCTGGCCGAGCAGCCGGCGCTGTTCGGCGCGGTGGCGACACCCGAGCGGCCGCTGTTCGGCCGGGTGCTGGGCCAGGTCCAGGACACCTTCGTCGTGTCCGCGTCGGACGACGAGGTGTTCTTCCTCGACCAGCACGTCGCCCACGAGCGCGTCATCTTCGAGCGGCTCAGGTCCGAGCTCGAGGCCGGCGAGCCCGCCGCCCAGGCGCTCCTCTTCCCGGAGCCCGTGGATCTCACGCCGGCGGGACGGGCGCTGCTCGAGCGCTGGCGGGCGCCGCTCGAGCGTCTGGGGTTCGCATTCGAAGGGTTCGGTGGGGAGGCGATCATCGTCAGGGCGGTTCCGGCGCTCCTCAAGGGCGACGAGCCGAAGCGCGTGATCCAGGCGGCGGTGGACGAATTCGCGGGGCCGAAGGCCGGGGAGCCCGCCCTCGAGCGCGCGCTGGCCTTCGTGGCCTGCCGCGCCGCGGTGAAGGCGAACATGCCGCTCGGGCGGGAGGAGATGGAGCGGCTCGTCGCGGAGCTCGGCGCGGCCGAGACGCCCTACTTCTGTCCCCACGGCCGGCCGATCGTGAGCCGCGTCGCGCTCACGGACATCCGCAGAGAATTGAAGAGGAACTGGTAGTGCGCATCGCCCGGCGCGCGCGCGTACACTGGGAGTGATGGAGGAGTCCCCAAGGCCGCGGTTGGTCGTCATCGCCGGCCCCACCGGCGTCGGAAAGACGGCGGTCGCCGTCGCCCTCGCAAAGCGGATGCCGATCGAGGTGATCAACGCCGACTCGCGACAGGTCTACCGCGGCATGGATGCGGCCACCGGCAAGCCGACGCCCGAGGAGCGGCGGGCGGTCGTCCACCATCTGATCGACATCGTGGATCCGGACGAGCGCTACCAGGCGGCGCGGTTCCGGACCGACGCGGCCCCGCTCGTCGAGGAGATCCGGGGGCGGGGGGCGCTCCCCGTCGTCGTCGGGGGCACGGGCCTCTACATCCGCGCGCTCATCCGTGGCCTCGACCCGGCGCCCCCGGCGGACCCGGCGTTCCGGCAGGCGCTCACCGCGCTCGCCGCGCGGGAAGGACGGACGGCGCTCCATCGGCGGCTCGCGCGCGAAGCGCCGGCGGTCGCCCGTCGCCTCCACCCCAACGATCAGGTGCGCGTCGTCCGCGCGCTCGAGATCGTGCGCGCGGGCGCCGGGGCGGCGCTCGAGCCCGGCCGGTGGTGGAGCGAGCGCGGGCCGTATGACGTCGCGTACCTCGGCCTGACGGCAGACCGCGCCACGCTCGCCAAGCGGCTCCACGCCCGTGCCGCGGCCTTCGTCGCCGCCGGGCTCCAGGCGGAGGTGCAGGCGCTCCTGGCGCGGGGGTACGATCCCACGCTCCCGTCGCTCTCCTCGATCGGCTACCGCGAATTCGTGCGGGTCGAGCGGGGCGAGCTCACGCCGGAGGAGGCGCTCCGGCTCATGCAGCGTGACACCGTGCGCTACGCCAAGCGCCAGTGGACGTGGTTCGCGCGGGAGCCCCGGATCGAGTGGATCGACGTGGACAGCGCGGGAGGGATCGAGGGCGTCGGGGAAACGATCGCACTGAAGCTCAAGCGCGGAGGGTGGATCGAGTGACGAGGAGCCGGCGGAACGGTGCCAGGAACGGGGATCCCGGACGGGAGCGCGCCGTCATCGGGACGGTGCGGCCGCCGTCGCGGCGCCGATCGGAGGTCGAGGAGTCGCTCGACGAGCTCCAGGGACTGGTCGAGGCGGCCGGCGGGAGTGTCGTCGAGCGCGTCGTCCAGGAACGGTCGGCGCCCACGCCCGCGCTCTACTTCGGCAAGGGGAAGATCGCCGAACTCGCCGTCGCCGCGCAGGCCGGGGACGCGAACCTCTTCGTCTCCGACGACCCCCTCTCGCCGATCCAGGAGCGCAACATCTCCGAGGCGCTCGGGATCAAGGTCATCGATCGGACCGCGCTGATCCTCGACATCTTCGCGCAACGGGCGCGCTCGAGCGAGGGCAAGCTCCAGGTCGAGCTCGCCCAGCTCACGTACCTGCTGCCGCGGCTCGTCGGGCAGTGGACCCACCTCGAGCGCCTGGGCGGCGGCATCGGGACCCGGGGCCCCGGCGAGACCCAGCTCGAGTCGGATCGGCGCGTCATCCGGCGGCGCGTGATGCAGATCCGCCGCGAGCTCGAGCGCGTCCAGATCCACCGGCGGCTCCAGCGTTCGGGGCGGCGGAAGTCGGGCGTCCCGGTCGTGGCTCTCGTCGGCTACACGAACGCCGGCAAGACCACCCTCCTGAACCGCCTGGCGGGGGCCAGGCTCACCGCCGCGGACCAGCTCTTCGTGACGCTCGACCCGGCCGCGCGGCTCGTGGACCGGGGCGGCCGCCAGCCGTTCATCCTCACGGACACGGTGGGCTTCATCCGCAAGCTCCCGCACGAGCTCGTCGCGGCCTTCCGCGCGACGCTCGAGGAGCTGGCCGACGCCGACGTGCTCGTGCATATCGTGGACGCGAGCCACCCGGCGCTCGACGAGCACCTGCGGGCGGTCGAAGCGCTGCTCCGCGAGCTCGGGGTCGCGGACCGGCCGACGGTCCTGGCGCTCAATAAGATCGACCGGCTCGAGGGCCCCCCCGCGCCCCTGGTCGCGCGGCGGGGCGGCGTGGCGATCTCGGCGGCGGCGGGCGAGGGCCTCGACGAGCTCCTCGCCGCCATCGACGCCCTGCTGCCGGCGGGCGGCACCGTGACGCTGCGGATCCCGCACGCCGACGGTCCGGCGCTGGCGCTCTGTTACGAGCGCGGCCGCGTGCTCGCGCGCGCCGACGAGGCCGACGCGGTCCGCGTGGAGGTCGAGCTGCCGCGGCGCCTCCTCGGCCCGCTCGCCCGCTACCGCATCGCGGGGCCGGTGGGGCCGGTCCAGGTGGTCGACTGATGCGCCCACGTCTGGGACTCGCGAACTGGCTCACGGTCCTGCGCATCCTCCTGATCCCCGTCTTCGTGTCCCTCCTCGTCTACCGGAAGCCGGGCGCGGCGCTCATCGTCTTCGCCGCGGCGGCGCTCACCGATCTCCTCGACGGGTACATCGCGCGGCGACACGGGAGCCAGTCGCGCCTCGGCGCGTTCCTCGACCCGATGGCCGACAAGCTCCTCCTCACCGCGTCCTTCGTGACCCTCACGTACCTCAAGGTGCTGCCGTTCTGGATCGCGGCGGTCGTCATCACCCGCGACGTCATCCTCGTCATGGGCGCGCTCCTGATCCACATGCTGGGCGGCCGCATCCACCCGCAGCCGACCTGGGCGGGGAAGGCCGCCACCTTCTTCCAGGTCCTCACGGTCCTGCTGGGCCTCCTCGCCCGGTACTTCCGCCTGCCGTTCGGCCCGGCGCCCGTGCTCTGGCTCGCCGCGGCGTTCACCGTCGTCTCGGGCCTCCAGTACATCGTCCAGGGGATGCGGTTTCTCAACGCGGCGCACGGCGAGGAGCGGGAAGACGCGCGTGAAGACGCGCTCCTCCGCTGACGGCGTCGTCGTCGCCGCGGTGCGGGCGGAGACGCCGGCGGCCACGGCGGGGCTCCGCGCCGGCGACCGGATCCTCGCGATCAACGGCCGGCGGCTGCGGGATGCGATCGACTTCCAGTTCCACGCGGCGGAGGATCGGCTCGACCTCGCGGTCGAGCGCGACGGCGCTCCGCGCGCGCTGACGGTGCGCCGACGCGGTCCCGAGCTCGGGCTCGAGCTCGAGCCGCCGCGGCCCGCCGAGATCGCGACGTGCGCGAACAAGTGCGTGTTCTGCTTCATCCACCAGCTGCCGAAGGGGATGCGGCGGAGCCTGTACGTGAAGGACGACGACTTCCGGCTGTCGTTCCTGCATGGCAACTACATCACGCTCACGGACCTCGGGGAGGCGGACCTGGCGCGGATCGTCGAGCAGCGGCTCTCGCCGCTCTACGTCTCGGTCCACGCGACGGACCCGGAGCTGCGCTGGAGGCTCCTCGGCCGGCCGCGCGTGTCGGCGGAGATCCTGCCGCGGCTCGAGCGGCTCGCCAAGGCGGGGATCCGGATGCACGCGCAGATCGTGCTCTGTCCCGGCCTGAACGACGGCGCCCACCTCGAGCGCACCGTGTCCGAGCTGGCGCCGCTCCATCCCCAGGTCGCCACGACGGCGGTCGTGCCGGTCGGGCTCACGCGCCACCGCGAGCGGCTGCCGGAGCTGAGGCGCCTCACGCCGGAGGAGGCGTGCGCCCTCATCGCCGCGGTCGAGGGCTGGCAGGCGCGCTTTCTCTCGACGCTCGGGAGCCGCTTCGTGTTCCTCGCCGACGAGATCTACCTCCTGGCGGAGCTCCTGGCGGAGCGCCCGCTGCCGCCGGCGGCGGCCTACGAGGGCTTCCCGGTCGTCGAGGACGGGATCGGCCTGGTCCGGCGCTTCGAGGACGGTTTCGCCCACGCGGTCGCGCGGCGGCGCCGCCCCGACCCGCCTCGGCCGGTGACGCTCGTGACCGGCGAGATCTTCGGGTCTCGGCTCGAGGCGCTGCTCGCGCGCGGCGGGCTCGCGGGTCCCGGCGTCCGGGTCGCGGCCGTCCCGAACGAGCACTTCGGCCGCACGATCGGCGTGGCCGGGCTCCTGACCGGCCGGGACATCCAGCGCCACCTCGCGATGCTGCCGGACCTCGGGCGCGCGGTCCTCGTGCCCGCCGTCGCCCTGCGCGACCTGGACGGCGTCTTCCTCGACGACGCGACGCCCGCCGACCTCTCGCGCGATCTCGGCACGCCCGTGCGGGTCGTGGAGCCCTCGCCCGGCGCGCTCCTCGAGGCCCTTCGCGACGTCTGAGAGCGTGTGAAGAACGGGCTGCCCGTCATCGCGATCGTCGGCCGCCCGAACGTGGGTAAGTCCACGCTCTTCAACCGGCTCGTCGGGCGGCGCCAGGCGCTCGTGCGTGACGTCCCCGGCGTGACGCGCGACCGCCTGTACGGGCAGGTGACCTTCGAGCGGTGGCAGGCGACGCTGATCGACACGGGGGGGTTCGACCCCGCCTCGGAGGAGCCGCTGATCGAGGGCGTGCGCCGCCAGGTGCTCACCGCGGTCGAGGAGGCGGACCTCGTGCTCCTCGTCGTGGACGCGCGCGAGGGCGTCACGGCGCTCGATCTCGAGATCGCACGCGTGCTCCGGCGCACGGGGAAGCCGGTGGTGCTCGCGGCGAGCAAGGTGGAGAGCGCGGATCAGGAGAGCGGACTGGCGGAGCTCTATCGCCTCGGCTTTGGCGATCCCATCCCGGTGTCGGGCGAGCACGGGCGCGGCGCCGCCGAGCTGCTCGAGACGCTGCGCGCCCGCGTCCCCGTGCCTGCCGCGGCCGTGTCGCGCGCGGGGGCGCCGGTGCACGTGGCCGTGATCGGCCGCCCGAACGTCGGCAAGTCGTCGCTCCTCAACGCGATGGTCGGCGCCGAGCGCGCGCTCGTCCACGAGGCGCCCGGCACCACCCGCGACGCCGTGGACACCACGCTCATCTACGAGGGGCGGACCTACGTCCTCGTGGACACGGCAGGGATCCGGCGCAAGGGGCGCGTCCACGAACCGCTCGAGAAGCTCGCGGTCGTGATGGCGCTGCGGAGCCTGGAGCGCTGCCAGGTCGCGCTCGTGGTGCTGGACGCCACGGAAGGGATCGCGGCTCAGGACGCCCACATCGCCGGCTACGCGGACGCGGCGGGCCGCGCCACGGTCATCGTCGTCAACAAGTGGGATCTGGTGCCCCGGGGCATGGTGACGCGGGCGGAGGTCGTCGAGCAGATCCGCGACCGGCTGCCGTTCCTCGACTGGGCACCCGTCTGCTTCACCTCCGCCACGCGCAAGGAGGGGCTGCCCGAGCTGTTCCACACGGTCGACGAGGTCGCCGCCGAGTTCCAGCGGCGCATTCCCGCCGCCCAGGTCAGCGAGACCCTTCGCGCGGCGATCGAGCGGCGCCCCGTCTCGGTGGGCGGCGTGCCGCTCACGCTCCAGTCCGCCTCTCAGGTGAGCGTAGCGCCGCCGACCTTCGCCCTGAGGGTCAACCGGCCCGACGGCGTCCATTTCTCCTACGAACGCTACCTCGTGAAATCCCTCCGCCACGCGTTCGGCCTCTCCGGAACGCCGATCCGGCTTTCCCTCCGGAAAGGGACCCCAGGGCGGACGCGCGCGGCGTCGCGGAAGGGGCGCCGATGAAGCGCGGCCGCGTCGGTCCATCCCTGATCGGGGCGCTCGCCGTCGTCCTCCTGCTCGCAGGCGCCGTCGTCCTCCTGTCGAA
>JACPCG010000164.1 GCA_016179925.1 Candidatus Rokuibacteriota bacterium
GCCGGCGTGATGCCGGTGAGATGGACGAGCCGCGCCCGGCGCACCGGCTCCCAGTCCACGTCGCCCTCCTGGAGGCGGGCGAAGGCCGAGTCGCGGCGGTCGTAGAGCACGCGGACCGGGCGTGGCGGCACGCCGTACTCGAGGAAGTAGACGCCGACGCGCGCCCCGTCCACCATGCGGACGTGCGTGCAATCCACGCCGTGGCCCACGAGCTCGCGGCGGATCCGTTCGCCCCAGGGATTGGACGGGAGCGCCGAGATCCACGCCGTCTTCAGGCCGAGCCGCGCGGCCGCCGCCGCCACGTTCGCCTCGGCGCCGCCGATCTGCACGTCGAGCTGGCGGGCGGTCTCGACGCGCCCCGGCGACGGGATGGACAGGCGCAGGAGGACCTCGCCGAGCGTGACGAGGTCGTGCACTAGGCCACCCGCATCATTCAGGCGGCCCGCAGATGGATCTTCACGGAGGTCCCGAGGATCATCGGCATGGTCATCACCTCCGGCCGCCTGTCCGGGCCGAAGGTGACGCGCGCCGGCTCGCTCCGCTTCGCCCACGACGAGAAGCGGGTCAGATCGAAAAGTGCCGCGGGCTTCCCGGACTCCGGGTCGGGGGCGACTTTGAGCAGGAAGGGCACCAGCTCCGCCCGGTACGAGGCCTGGACCTCGTCCGGGCCCTCGCTCTCGGCCTTCTTCCGGCGGATCACGTGGGTCTGGAAGCTCCCGTCCGCTTGCGGCGTCCAGCGGCCGTCGGCGTAATTGAGCGTGGCGCTGATCGCGTCGTCCACGTGCACAGTCTCGGGGACCGGCACGAGGTCGTCGGCCACGCGCAGCCGGCGCAGCAAAAACGTCTCCCCGCGGAAGTGGTACTCGATCGTCCGCCGCGTCCAGTCGTAGGTGACGTCGGAGCGCGATTCGCGCCCCATCACGCTGAACCACCCGTGCGTTTCCCGGGGCGTCCAGCGCCCCTCCCGGATGATCCCGCGCGACTCGATCCGGTTGGCGATGCCGTCCCCCTGCCCAGCGAGCTTCACGTCGTAGCGGCCGGTAGCCCGATCAACGGCTTCGGTCAGGGCGCCGTCCATGTGGAAGGTGAGCAAGCCGTAGAGGATCCCGACGTCCACGGCGTAGGAAGCCTTGCGCGACTCCGCCTGGGCCCACGCCCGGCCACGCGGACCCGGGTGGAGGACCACCGGGGCCAGGAGGAGGGTGAGGGGCAGGGCCAAGAACCGGCGACGGGTGATCGGCTGCCTGGACATGGGTGATCGGTTCACCTATTCTAGCAGTCTCCGAGCGGAGAACTTGGTCGTTCGCCCGTTCTCCTGCTAACGTAAGCGCTGGGTTTTGGGGACGAAAACGCCGATCATGGCCGTCGGGGGGAAACCCGTCTGATGAAGCGCCAGCCCGTGATCACGGGACTCGGCATCGTCTCGCCCATCGGTATTGGCATTGAGAAGTTCTGGACCGCCGCAAGGGCTGGCCGCTCCGGCATCGGCACCCCCACGCTGTTCGACGCGTCGAAGCTTCACGCCCACTGCAACGTGGTTGGAGAAGTCCGCGACTTCGATCCTCGAGAGTGGATGCCCCGCCCCGCCTATCGTATGGCAGGGCGATTCAGTCAGTTTGCCGTTGCTGCTGCCACAATGGCCCGTTCCGACAGCCTGATTCAGCAGACTGACATACCGAAAGAACGGCTGAAGGTCGCGATAGGCACCTCGATGAACGGCCTCATAGATGTGCATCAACCCAACTTCCACGGCTTCATCAACGGCCGGGACATTCAGTCGTGGGCATCTCTAGAATACCCGGCTCATGCCGCTACGAACCATGTGGCGACGAGTTCCGGCGTGCATGGACAAACGATGACATTCGCTACCGCGTGCATCGCAGGACTGGACGCAATCTCATGGGCAGCTGACGAAATCAGGTGCGGCCAGGCCGCAGCGGTAATCGCCGGCGCAACGGAAACGCCACTATCTGAGTGCACCGTTGCCGCCTGTCAGGCCGCGGGTGTACTTTCAGCCTGGGCGGGGCCGCCTGAAGAAGCCAGTCGTCCTTTTGACCGTCTGCGGTCAGGTCTCGTCATCGCTGAAGGTGCCGCCGCAGTCATTGTTGAAGACGAGGATGACGCTCGAGCTAGAGGCGCCAGGATATACGCGAGGATCCTAGGCTTTGGAAGCGCTTCTGATGGGGGCAATCTCCGCAAGATCGATGAGAGCGGTGAAGCAATAGCGCACTCGATACTTGGCGCTCTCAAGAGCTCGGGGCTCCGTGCAACGGACATCGATTACATCTGTGCCCATGGCAATTCGATGATCGACTACGATGCGGCGGAAACGGCCGGTATCAAGAGAGCATTTGGCCACCAAGCCTGGAGTATTCCGATCTCCTCCTTGAAGTCAATGTGCGGTCAAGCACTTGCAGCGAGCAGCGCCATGCAGGTGGTTGCAGCATGCCTGGCGATACGAGACAACATCGTCCCTCCCACGATCAACTATCAGGTCCCCGACCAGGATTGTGATCTCGACTACGTCCCCAATGCAGCGAGGAAAGCACGGGTCCGCAACGTCCTAGTGCATGCTCAGAGCATCGGCGGTTCCCATGCCGCGCTTATCTTGAGTGCACCCGGATAAGACGTCGGCGTGACATCAATCTCCCTCTTCGCAATTGCAGGAGTCTTGGCTGCGCTGGCCATATACGTCTTCCGAGCACGGCCCGAAAGCAGCGTGAACCGTTGGTTTGCAGCCCACACCGCAACGCTCACGGGTTGGGTGCTTGGCATCGCCGGACTCCACAGCGGTATCAACCTTGAGATGTGGAGTCGCGTCACGTTCTTCAGTGCCAGCCTTATTCCGTGGTCGTTTCTTGCCTTTACGCAAACCTATCCGACGCCCGGGAGTTGGCCGCCGCCGCGGGTGCTGCGGGTGTCACTGGTCATCAGTGCCGCCTTTGCGGTTCTTTCCCTAACAACTCCGTTAATCGTCCACGACATCGCCCTGACGCCCGACGGGCCGACTCGAAAGTCCGGCCCTCTCTATCCCATTCTTGCCGTCTACATTCTTGTAGGCTGCCTCACCCCCCTCGGCGTCTTCATTGGAAAATGGCGCCAAGCAAGGGGACAGGCGCGCGCCCAACTTCAGTATCTCGGCACTGGGCTGTTCATCTTAGGCGTAGGAGCCATCACCGCTAATCTCCTCTTTCCACTCCTAACGGGAAGCTCTCCGTACAGTTGGCTTGGACCCTTCTTCATCCTGCCTCTCGTCGCTCTTGTAGGCCACGCAATCATCCGGCATCGCCTGATGGACCTTCGCCTTGTCATTAACCGTGGCCTGGCACACGCCGTAACGATCTTTCTCCTTTCGGGCGCCCTTGTTGCGCTCGGTCGATTTGTCTTCGAAACCTGGTCAACAGCCCCTCTCGCCGTGCAGACCGACATATTGGTCGTATCACTTGTCGCACTCCTCATACTATCGACGCCTGCCCAGAAACTCCTTGACCGCCTAATAGACCCCTATCTCTATCGAGGGCGCATCGAGCACTCTTCGGCTCTGCGTGATGCTACACGGCGCCTAAGCTATCTGATGCAGCCGGCTGAGCTGTCGAACGAACTACGCGAAATCTTGACGGAAGCTTTCCTTCCGGAATCATTCGTAATGCTCGCATATCCGTTCGACAGCCAAGTTCTTGAGCAAGTATCCAGTGATGCGCCCGCTGCCGTGGATCTCCTGACGCTTGGCACCCTCATGAATGAACAATCGAGCTCAACCGTCCTGATCGTCAATCCCTCGCGAGAGACTGGACCCGCTCGAGCGGCGCACGAGATCCTTCGCCTAGCCGGTGTTGAGGTGATCGTGATCCTCCGACGTCGTGGTCAACTGCTCGGAGCGATCCTTCTTGGGCCTCGCAGGAGCGGTGACGCGTATTTCAAGAATGATCTCTTGTTCATCGAGTCGCTTTCCGAACTCGCCTCCATTGCCCTGGAGAATGCGCTCCTGTACAAGCAGCGAATCCACATGCTCGAGTATTCGGATCGGCTCCTTGAGTCCTTAGACTCTGCAGTAGTAGCAGTCGATCTCTCAGGTCAAATCACAAGCTTTAATCCGGCGTCCAAGCAATTGTTGGGCCTCAGCGAGGCGAACAGGGGAGAGTTCTTAAGCGACCTCCCTTCTGAGGTCGGCTGGGCTCTCGCCCTTGCAGTCAGTGGCCTCTGGCATCCACGGGACGTCGAAGTTACGATCGACCACGAAATTCGTGGGATCGTGCACGCCATTCTCTCAACGGCAGTCTTGCACGGTGATCAGGGACGTATCGCTGGGGCCCTCGCCGTCGTAACAGATCTTTCAACCATAAAGGCGCTTGAGCGGAACCAGCGCCGCGTCGAACACTTCGCGGTCATGGCCCGATTTTATGCGGGCATCGCACACGAGATCAGGAATCCACTAGCCGCAATCTCTAACTTCATTGCGATGCTTCCTGATCGATTTGATGATCCCGAGTACCGCGACACAATGGTACGACTGCTGCCTATCGAGGTTAATCGCATCGTGCGTCTCTCGGACCGCCTGAGGCTCATGGCTCCGAGCGAAGGCGGAAAGTTAAGCGTCGTAGCGTTACCGCCCCTGCTTAATGACATCGTCGCCATTCATTCTCCCGCTGCCCAAGAGCAACAAGTCAAGATCCAACTACACTGCCCGGACGAATTGCCGAAACTTCTTGGGGATCCCAGCCAGCTCGTTCAGTTGTTCGTTAATCTCCTCAAGAATGCAATCGAAGCCATGCGCGACGGTGGCACGGTCACTGTTGAAGCGGAAACTCCGGTCGGTCGCACTGGGTCTGATTCCATCATCGTTCGTGTCATCGACGAGGGGCCCGGCATCGACCCGGCTGTTCGGCCCAAGATTTTCGAACCGTTCTTCACAACAAAGGCTTCCGGAACTGGGCTCGGGCTTTCAATCTGTCGTGAGATCGCCGATTTCCATCGGGCACGTTTGGCACTTCTGCCTCGCGGACCACTCGGGGGAACTGTCGCGGAGATTGAGTTCCCTTGCGTGCCAACAGATGTAGCTGCCACATGATCTCCTTTTCTCTGTTCATTCTTGCGGTGTTAGTACTTGCCCTGGCCCTATTCGTGTGGCGTGCGCGCCCGGACAACACCACAAACCGGTGGTTCGCCATTTTCACTGTGGCTGGTGCCGGGTGGGTCCTCGGAGTCGCAGGCTTGCACTCCGGAAGCCATCTGGAAGTGTGGGGCCGTCTAACATTCGTAAGCGCAAGTCTGATCCCCGCGACTTTGTTTTGCTTTGCATACTCATACCCCACGGTCAGCCACTGGCCTTCAGTAAGCTGGGTTCGCGCGACTCTTCTGGCGGCTGGCGTCTTCGCGGCTCTTTCCCTGGCGACATCGCTCATTACCTACGATCCACAGATGACGGAAGCGGGAATCGACCGGAAATCCGGTCCGCTCTATCCCGTGTTTGCTCTGTACTTCATTGTGACGTGGACCAGCGCGATTGGCATATGCCTCGCTAAGTGGCGCAAAGCGCGTGGCCGAGAAAGACTCCAGCTGCAGTACCTTGGCGCCGCTCTTCTCCTATCGGGAACGGGTGGTATCGCTGTAAATCTTCTGACACCACTCGTAACCGGTCACTCGATGCACAGCTGGATTGGTCCGTATTTTGGTCTTGTACTCGTGGCCCTCGTCGCACACGCGATCATCCGCCATCGCCTGATGGACCTGCGCCTGGTCATCCATCGGGGCCTGACGCTCGCCATCGCGATGCTGGTGTCACTCGTGCCCGTCGCGGCGCTCATTATGTTCGCCTGGCCCCGGCTCTCGCTCCACCTGGAAACGCACGAGCTGGTCATCCTGCTGGGGACGATCGCGGGCGTGAGCCTGCTCATCCCGCTGACGCGCGACGGGGTGGGACGGCTGCTCGACCGCTACGTGTATCGCACCCACGCGAACTACCAGCGCACGGTGCGGGAGGCGAGCGAGGCGCTCACGCGCGTGCTCGACCTCAAGGCGCTGCTGCCGTTCCTGACGCACACGGTGGTCACGTCTACGCAGTCCGAGGGCGTCGCGATCTACCTGAAGGATCGCGACGGCTTCAGGCGGGCAGCGCGCGAGGCGCATCCGAAGAGCAGCGCGTTCGAGGCGCCCGACCGGGCGCCCGCCACCGTCGTGCGCGCGCTCACCGACTCGAAGGACCTGCTCGTCACCGACGAGATCCTGCGCGAGCGGGCGACCGAGCACGGGCGGCGGCTCCACGAGGAGCTCACCCGGCTCAACTGGGCGCTGCTGCTCCCCCTCATCTCCGAGAGCACCCTGATCGGCGTGATCGCGGTGGGGCCCAAGCTCTCGGGCGATCCCTTCTACCCCCAGGACCTCGATCTCCTGATGACGCTCGCGAACCAGGCCGGCGTCGCCGTCAAGAACGCCCAGCTCTACGCGCAGGTGGTGCTCGCGAACGAGTACATCACCAACATCGTGGCGACGATCGAGAGCGGTGTGGTCGCGATCGAGGCGACGGGCGAGATCGCGCTCTTCAACCGCGCCGCGGCGCAGCTCACCGGGATTCCGGCCGATCGGACCCTCGGCCAACCCGTGACCATGCTGCCCGCCTGCCTGAGCGAGGCCCTCCAGGCCAGCGTCGCCGAGGGGCGCGCGCTCACGCAGCCCGAGATCGAGCTGTCGGACGGTACCACGACGCGGCCGATCATCTGCACGACGTCGCCCCTGCGCGACCCGGAAGGCGCAGTACTCGGCGCCGTGGCCGTCTTTAGCGACCTCACGCCGCTCAAGGAGCTGGAGGCCGGCCGGCGGCACGCCGAGCGGCTCGCGGACTTCGAGATGCTGGCCTCGGGCATCGCGCACGAGATCAAGAACCCGCTCGTCGCCATCAAGACGTTCGCCCAGCTCCTGCCGCGGCGCCACACGGACGCGCGCTTCGTCGAGGAGTTCGGCCGGATCGCCGCCCGCGAGATCGGCCGCATGGAGCGGCTCCTCGAACGCCTCGGGACCCTGTCGCGGCCGAGCGACCGGCCGCGCCACCCGCTGGATCTCAGATTGCCGATCGGCGACGCCCTCGAGACGATGCGCGCGGCCTTCGAGGAGAAGGACATCGTCGTCTCCGTCGCGCTCGGGCTCGAGCCGTGCACGATCCTCGGCGACCACGCCGAGCTCGAGCAGCTCTTCCTGAATCTCTTGATGAACGCGCACGAGGCGACGCCGCCCCGCGGGATGCTGCGCGTGGAGCTGGCGGTGACCGGGGGCCGGGCGACGGCGGCCGTCATCGACACCGGCCCGGGCGTGCCCGCCGCGCTCCTCGAGCGCGTCTTCGAGCCGTTCTTCACGACCAAGCAGCGGGGCTCCGGCCTCGGGCTCGCGATCTGCGCGGCGATCGCGCAGACGCACGGCGCCAAGCTGAGCGCCGCCAACCGCCGGACGGGCGGCGCCGTCTTCATGGTCGAGTTCCCGGTGCCGGCCGAGGCGCCGGTCACGGCGGGCGCGTGAACACGGTCCTGCTCATCACGCCCGACGACGCGCTCCGCGCGCGGCTCCTCGACGCGCTGGACGACTACTCGGCGTTCATCGCGCAGAGCGACGCCGGAGCGCTCAAGATCCTCCGGCTCATCGACATCGACCTCGTCGTGCGGGACTCGGTGGGCCTGCCGCGGGGGCTCGAAGCGTTCGCCGCCAGCGTGAAGGAGATCACGCCCACCGCCCTCACCGTCGCCATCGGCTCGGGCGAGGACGAGAGCGAGCTGACGGACTTCACGCTCGCCCCAGGCTTCTCCCGGCGCGACCTCGACGGCGTCCTGCGCCAGGCACAGGACAAGGTGCGGCTCGTGCGCGAGCTCGCCTCGCTGCGCGCGAGCCCGGCGCCCCGGCCGCTGGTGCCCCTCGCCGGGCCCGACGAGCCGTGGGAGGGCGCCGCGCTCGCCCGCGTGCTGAAGGAGTTCGCGCGGGCCTTCGCGGCGGGCTTCGACCTGCGGCGGGCGCTCGACATGTTCCTCGACGCGATCGGCGAGCTGGTCCGCCCCACGCGCACGGCGCTGCTCCTGCCCGACGCGGACGCGCGGGAGTACCGGGTCGTCGCCCACCGCGGCCTCGCGCCCCAGATCGTCGAGTCGGTGCGCCTGCCGGCGGCCGCCGGGCTGGCGCGCTGGCTCGCCGCTCAGGGCCGGCCGGCGCGGGCGCACGAGCTGACCGACCCCGAGGTCGTCCGCGAGCTCCGGCTCCTGCAGAGCGTCCTCGCCGTCCCGCTCCTGGCGTACGGCGACCTCGTCGCGATCCTCGTGGTGGGTCAACCCGTCGTCGGTTCCAGCTACGGCCGCCGCGAGACCGAGACGCTCTTCGACCTCGCCACGCACCTGGCCACGGCCATCCGCGACATCGCGCTCCACAACCAGCTCGAGCGCGAGAAGGAGTTCACCGAGCGCATCCTCGAGCACATGTCGAGCGGCGTGATCACGATCGGCCGCGACCAGAAGGTGGGCACCATGAACCGGCGCGCCGAGGAGATCCTGGGCCTGCCGGCGCGCCACGTGGTCAACGAGGATCTGCGCTCCCTCCCCTCGCCGCTGGGTGACATGCTCTACGACACGCTCCGCTCGGGCCGCGCGGTGGCGCGCACTGAGATCCAGCTCGCGCTGCGGAACCTCTGGCTCGAGGTCTCGACGTACCCCGTCCGCGGCGACGACCTGGCGCCGCTCGGCGCGGTGCTGGTCTTCGAGGACCTCACGGCGCAGAAGGAGCTGGCCACGCAGAAGCGCCAGGCGGAGCAGACGCAGCTCCTCACCCGCGTGGTCGCCCGCATCGCGGACGAGA
Organism: Candidatus Rokuibacteriota bacterium; assembly: GCA_016179925.1. GTDB lineage: Bacteria > Methylomirabilota > Methylomirabilia > Rokubacteriales > CSP1-6 > JACPCG01. The sequence continues at coordinate 8,824 of JACPCG010000164.1, forward strand.
TCAAGAACCCGCTCGTCTCGATCAATACGTTCATCGAGCTGATCGGCGAGCGGTACGACGAGCCCGACTTCCGCAAGCACTTCTCCGCCGTCGTCCGGCGCGACGTCCGGCGGCTCGTGGAGGTCTTCGAGAAGCTGGCGGCGCTCGTCACCGAGGGTGAGCTGAACTTCACCACCGTCGACGTGCGCACCGTCGTGGACGACGTCGTCACCGGGATCGAGCTGGCGGACGAGGGGCTCGGCAAGCCGCTGCAGCTCGAGGTCACGCCCGACTCGTCACCGCACATGGTCAAGGTGGACGTCGCCCAGCTCTGCAAGGCGCTCTCGTACCTCATCTGGTACCTCACCCACCACTCGCCCCCGAACCAGGCGCGGGTGTCGGTGACGGTCGGGCGCCACGCGGAGAAGGCCGGCGGCGAGAGCGTCCGGATCGTGATCGCCTCGCGCACGGCGACGGCCCCGCCCGACAAGCTCCACCGCCTCTTCGATCCCGTGCTGATGGTGCAGGAGAGCCTCATCGACGTGGGGCCGGCCGTGAGCCAGCGGCTCATCGAGGCCGTCGGCGGTCATCTCAGCCTCCGGCAGGCCCGCAACGAGCTCGGGTTCACCGTGCTGCTGCCCCCCGCCGCGCCGTGAGCACCGTCGCCCCGCCGACCACCCGCCCGCGCGTCCTCGTCGTGGACGACGAGCTCGGCCCGCGCGAGTCGCTCCGCATGCTCCTCAAGCCCGCCTACCAGATCCAGACGGCCGACAACGGGCGCGCGGCCCTCCAGGAGCTCGAGCGGTTCCGGCCGGACGTGGTGATCATGGACATCAAGATGCCCGAGATGGACGGGCTCGAGCTCCTCCGCCGCGTCAAGCAGGCGGACCCGACGATCGAGGTGGTGATGATCACCGCCTACGCCTCGCTCGAGACGGTCAAGCACGCGCTCACCCACGGCGCCTTCGAGTACCTCATCAAGCCCTTCTCGCGCCAGGACCTGGAGGACGTCGTCCGCCGCGCGCTCCTGCGCCGGCAGGCGGACCTCGGCACGCGCAGCCAGGTCGCCACGCTCGTGGAGGAAATGCGCGCGCTGTCCGGCAAGACGCGCGAGCTCGAGGAAGCGGCCCGGCGCGAGGCGGCCGAGCAGTCGCTGCGCGTCACCCAGCTCTCGATCCTCCGCGAGATCTCGCGGACGATCGTCGGCCAGCTCGATCCCCGCGACCTGACGGAGGCCATCACCGAGCAGCTCCGCGCCACGCTCGGCTACGACCGCGTGGCGATCACGCCCGACACCCCGCCGCGCGTGGAGCCCGAGAACCCTCTCGCGGTGGCCTGCACGATCCAGGACGCGCAGGGGCCGCTCGGGCATCTCGTCGTGGACAACCGCGCCTCCGGGCGCGCGATCGACCCGCGCGAGCGCGAGCTCCTCGCGATGCTCTCCGAGTACCTCGCGATCGCGCTGCGGAACTCGCGCCTCTACGGCGAGATCGCCGACACGAAGCGCTCGCTCGAGAAGCTCATCGCCTCCGCGGGCGACGCGATCGTCTCGGTGACCGCCGACGACCGCATCGACGGCTGGAACCCCGCGGCCGAGCGCATCTTCGGCCTGGCGCCCTCCCAGGCGCTCGGCCGGCCGATCACCGACCTCCTGCCGGGCGCCGACTACGCCGACGCCAAGCAGCGGCTCGCCCGGGGCACGCCCATGTACGCGTTCGAGACGGCGCCGGGGCCCGGCCAGTCGCGGCCGGCGGCGCTCGCCGTGACGCTCTCCGCCCTGCACGGGCGCCACGGCGAGCTCGAGGGGCTCATCGCGATCGTCCGCGACATCACGACCCAGCGCGAAGTGGAAGAGCAGCTCCACCAGTCCGAGAAGCTCACGGCGCTCGGCCAGCTCGCCGGCGGGATCGCGCACGACTTCAACAACCTCCTGCAGGCGATCCTCGGCTACGCCCAGCTCATGAAGCAGAACCCGCAGGACGCGGAGTTCGTGGACCGCTCGCTCAAGGTCGTCGAGGCGGCGGCGCTGGACGGCTCCGAGACGGTGCGCCGCATCCAGACCTTCGCGCGCCTCCGGCCCGAAGAGCAGTTCGTGAGCGTGGACGTCAACCAGATCGTCCAGGACGCCGTCGCCATCACGCGCCCCCGCTGGGAGGAGAAGATCGCACGCGACAACCGGCCGCTCGATCTCCGGCTCGAGCTCGGCGCGGTGGAGGCCGTCAAGGGCCGGCCGGCGGCGCTGACGGAGCTGATGACGAACCTCATCCTGAACGCGCTCGACGCGATGCCCGAGGGCGGCACGCTGGCGATCGCCACGCGGGCCGAGCGCGGCGGCGGCGTGACGCTCACGGTTGCCGACACGGGGATCGGCATGCCGGAGCCCGTGAAGCAGCGCATCTTCGAGCCGTTCTTCTCGACCAAGGGGGAGGCGGGTTCGGGCCTCGGCCTCTCGATGGCGTACTCGATCGTGCGGCGTCACGGCGGCGAGATCCGCGTCGAGAGCGAGCCCGGCCGCGGCGCGACGTTCACGCTGACCTTCCCCCCGGCGAGCGCGACGGTCGAGACCGGAGCCCCGACGGGCCCGACGGCCCTGCGGCGCCAGGCGCGGGTCCTGCTCGTGGACGACGAGCCCAAGGTGCTCGCGACGCTGGCCGATCTCCTGCGCAGCACCGGCCACACCGTGACCGCCGTGCCGGGCGGCGCCGCGGGCCTCGAGGCGTACGCGCCGGGCCGCTTCGACGCGGTGCTGACCAACCTCGGGATGGCCGGCATGAACGGCTGGGAGTTCGCCGAGCGGCTCCGCGCGATCGACCCGCGCGTCGCGATCATGTTCGTCACTGGCTGGGGGCTACGCGAGCAGGATCAGGGCCGGCTCGCCGCGCTCCGCATTCGCCGCTGCCTCTTCAAGCCGGTCCGCCCGAACGACCTGGACGCGGCGATTCAGGACGCGCTATCTTCCTGACCCGCCGCCGCCCGCCGTGACCCTCCACGCCGCCGCGGTGGGCGCCGGCCCCGCGATCACGTTCCTCCACGGCTTCGGCCTGCACGGCGGGACGTGGGCCGCCCAGGTCGCGGAGTTCAGCCGAACCCACCGCGCGATCGCGATCGATCTGCCCGGCTTCGGCCGCTCGCCCGACGTCGGCGACCTGCGGCCGATGCCGGACCTGATCGCCCGCGCCCTCGACGCGCGCGGCGTCGGCGAGACGGCGCTCGTCGGCCTCTCGCTCGGCGGGGCCGTCGCGATCGATTTCGCGCTCGCGCATCCGGCGCGGGTCACCGCGCTCGTGCTCGCCGACGCGCTGCTGCTCGGCTATCCGGCGAGGCTCGAGACGTGGGACGCGTGCGTGGCGCTCGCACGCGCGGGCGACTGCGCGGGAGCGCGCGAGCACTGGCTCACCGACGGGGTGTTCGCGAAGGCGCGCGGGAGGCCCGCGGTCTGGGCGGCGATCCGCGCCATGCTCGCCGCGTACGACTGCGGGCACTGGACGGGCGCCGCCGCGCTCCGCTGGGCGGCGACGAGGCCGCGGGAGCGGCTCTCGGAGATCCGCGTGCCGACGCTCGTGCTCGTGGGCGAGCACGACACGCCGGGGTTCCACGCGATGGCGGACGCCTACGTCGCCGCGATCGCGGGGGCGCGGAAGGTCGTGCTGCCCGCCGCGGGCCACGTCTCCTGCATGGAGGAGCCGGCGGAGTTCAATGAAGCGCTGCGAGAGTTCCTGGCGAGCGCCGGTGGAGGGCCTCGCCCACCGCGGTCTTGAGGCCGTCGAGCTGCAGGGGCTTGCGCAGCAGCGTGAACTCGAGCCGCCGGCTGTCCGGGTCGAGATCCGCGGCGGACGCGGTGAACATGATGACGCCGATCGTCGCGTCCCGGTCCCGGACACCCTGGATCAGGTCGAGGCCGGTCCCGCCCGGCATCAGGTAGTCGGTGAGGACGAGATCGTAGTCGCCTGCCTCGAACAGCGTCAGCGCCTGGGCGCCGTTCGCCGCCTCCACCGCCTGGCAGCCCCAGGCCGCCAGGAGATCGCACAGGAGGCCGCGAACACGCTCCTCGTCGTCGACGACCAGAACGCGCGGCACGCGAGGCTCACTCATCGAACTACCCTCGAGGTGAATTGACCGCCCTGCGGGACTGCTCCAAGACCCCGCCAAGGTACGGGTGGCGCTGTCCGAGATCAACAGCGGAGATGACCGCGAGAAATGCGGTGCCGGCGCAGGCCGCCGCGAAATCGCCGCATCAAATGGGTGGCTCGCGCCGCTGCGCTGCGCGGGACCGCGAGTTTACTGCGGATTCAGGCGGTCACGGCCGCGAGGCCCCGTCAGCCCGTGCGATTTTCGTTTTGTGGATAGGTGTGGATACGTGGATAGCGGTTCTCAGGCGGGTGGGGCCGATTTCCGGAAACTCACGGAATGGACGCACGGCTCGCGCCCGGCCATGAGGCATCGGTCCAGGCCGGGCTCGGTGTCGTACGCGAATCCGAGGGCCTCGAGCCAGCCGGTGAGCCGGGCGAGGATGCCGCACGCGAGCCCGCCGGCGACGCCGGCGCGCGCGGCGTTGTCGTGCGCGAAGCAGCGGGCCACGTGGATCCGAAACGCGCGGTCGCCGGCCTTCGTCACGCGGTAGTCGAGCAGGGCGGGCCCGAGGAGGCCGATGAAGACCTCCTGCACGAGGAGGTAGTCGTCGAGCGTCGCGACGGGCGGCAGTCCGAGCGCGCGCACGATGCGCTGGGCTTCCACCTTGCCGACCTCGTGCGCGGCGCGCCGGTTCAGGCGGTTGGTGACCTGCAGGCCGAACTCCGCGGCCACCGCCATGAACCAGCGCGCGTCGTGCGACATCCAGTTCTTGATCAGCAGCGCTTCGCGGTCGGACGGGGCGAGCCGGCCCAGCAGGCCGGCGGCCTGCTGCCTCAGCACGGGTCGGAGATCCTCCCCGGTGTCCATCCCCCTGCCCCGGCCGCGGCTAGAGCCGCTCGATGATCGTGGCGATCCCCTGGCCGAAGCCGATGCACATCGTCTGGAGCCCGTACCGCGTGCCCGTCCGCTCCAGCTCGTGCAGCAGCGTCGTCATGAGCTTCGCCCCCGAGCACCCGAGCGGGTGGCCGAGCGCAATCGCGCCGCCGTTGACGTTCACCTTCGTCATGTCCGGGTGGAGCTCGCGCTCCCACGCGAGCACCACGGAGGCGAACGCCTCGTTGATCTCGAAGAGGTCGATGTCGTCGAGCTTGAGCCCGGCCTTCCTGAGCGCGCGCTGGGTGGCCGGGATCGGGCCCGTCAGCATGATCACGGGGTCCACGCCGGCGAGCGCGGTGGCGACCACGCGGGCCCGCGGCCTGAGGCCGAGCGCCTTCGCCCTGTCCGCGGACATGAACATGAGCGCGGCGGCCCCGTCGGAGATCTGCGAGGAGTTCGCCGCGGTGACGACGCCGTCCGGCTTGAACGACGGGACCAGCGACGCCATCTTGTCGCGGTTCACGGGCACGCGGACGCCCTCGTCGGTGTCGAAGACCGACCCGTCAGGGAGCGTCACGGGGACGATCTCGCGCGTGAAGCGCCCCTCGGCGATCGCGCGCCCGGCCTTCTCGTGGCTCTGGGCGGCGAATTCGTCGAGCTCGCCGCGCTTGAGGCCCCACTGCTCGGCGATCATCTCGGCCGAGATCCCCTGGGGGACGATGTTGAACTTCTCCTGGAGCTTGGGCGACAGCGGCCCCTCGCCGGGGCCCATGGCGTTCGAGCCCATCGGCACGCGCGTCATGTGCTCGACGCCCCCCGCGACGACGCAGTCGTACTGCCCCGCCATCACGCCCATCGCGGCGAAATTGGCGGCCTGCTGCCCGGAGCCGCACATGCGGTCGAGCGTCGTGCCGCAGACGTCCAGCGGGAAGCCCGCGATCAGCGCCGCGTTCCGGGCGATGTTGAAGCCCTGCTCGCCGAGCTGGTCCACGCAACCGAGGATCACGTCCTCCACTTCCGTCGGGTCCACCTTGACGCGGGCGACCAGCTCCTTCAGGACGTGGGCGGCGAGGTCGTCCGGCCGGACGGCCGAGAGCTTGCCGCCCTTGCGGCCGACAGCGCTGCGCACGGCTCCAACGATGACGGCGTCTCTCATGGCGGCCTCCTGACGATGACTGAACGCCGGTTCATCTTAGCGGGCCAGTCCGGACGGCGCAACGACTGCGAGCGCGCCCTTGCGCTCCCCGTCGCGCCTCACGGGATTCGAACCCGTGTTTGAGTCACGCCACGTTTCGGGCGCGACGCGGAGCGGTGCCGCGGGGCCTGCGCGAATTCCCGGCCGGGCGCCCGCGTGCCCGCTCAGGCCTTCTTCATCGGGCGGCCGCAGCAGATCTTCTGCGCCATCGCGACCTTTCCGCACTTCACACAGCGAAATCCCGCCATCGTCGAGATCCTTTCGATGAGCGTTGCGATGCCCTGTCCGAAGCCGATGCACATGGTCCGGAGCCCGTAGCGCCCGCCCGTGCGCCCGAGCTCGCGCAGCAGCGTCGCCGGCCTCACTGGTACGATCCCCCTGTCGCTACCGGAAGAGCTTCTTGATGGCCTCGCCGGCCTTGTCGAAAGGTGAGGCCTTCTCGACAGCGCGCGGGGCGAGCCTCAGGCGGATCTCCTGGCTCTGCCCCGCGAGGACCTGGATCTGGCGCACCTCCGTCAAGAACTTCGGGTGGCTCGCGCGGAGCCGGTAGGCACCCTCCTTCAGGGTCTGGCGCGCCTGGCCGTTCTTCGTGACGAGCGTCATCACCAGCGCGTCCCGGAACGTGAGGATCTCGACGGTCGCGCCGGCCACCGGCTTCTCCGTCCGCGCCTCCTGGACGATCGTCACGACCTCGCCGCTGGTGACGGCCGGCCGCGAGGCGAAGAGGATGCCCCAGCCCGTGACGGCGATCGAGAGGACCCCCGCGGTGATGCCGATGATCGCCTGGAAGCGCGTGAGCGTGAGCGCCGAGCGGACGCGTCCGGGGAGCCTCATCCCCAACAGCTTAGCAATTAGGCCCGCCCTCGCGCCAGCAGCCCGATCCCGCCGATGACGCAGGCGCCGCCGACCACGTGCGACCACGCGAAGGGCTCCCCGAGGAACGCGTAGGACAGCGCCACCGCGCTGACCGGCAAGACAGCCGTGAACCCCGCCGCCGTGCTCGCCGGGACGACCGCGAGTCCGCGGGCCCAGAGGACGAAGGCCAGCACGGTCACGACGAGGCCGTAGTAAGCGAGCGCCGCCCAGTCGGCCACGGTCACGCGCGCGAAGTCGAACCGCGCGGCCTCCCACGCGGCGAACGGCAGGAACATGAGGAGCCCGAGCACGCTGATCGTCGCCGCGGCGCTGAGCGGCGGGACCCGGGTGGCCGCCACTTTCCCGCAGACGATGAAGAGCGCCTCGCCCACGACGGCGCCGAAGACGAGGAGGTTGCCCAGCACCGGGCTCGACCCTTCGGCTGCCGAGGCGCCGGGCACCCCCAGGTTGACGGCGAGGAGACCGAGGACGGCGAGCGCGATCCCGCCCGCGCGTGTCCACGTGAGCCGCTCGCCGAGGAGCACCACCGAGAGGAGGCCCGCGACGGCGGGTGTCGTGCTGGTGACAATGCCGCTCGCCGCGGCGCTCGTCTGCGTGAGGCCATAGAGCAGGAGCGTCGTGAAGAGGAAGATGCCGGTGAACGCCTGGAGCGCGAGCACGGCGAGGTCGCGGCCCCCCGGGCGCGGGCGCCCCCGCTCGGCCACGAGGAGCACCGGCACCAGCACCAGGCACGCGAGCAGGAGCCGCAGTCCGCCGACGAGGAAGACGGGGACGCGCGCGACGAGGAGCTTGCCGACGACCACGGAGCTGCCGACGATCGCCATGGCGGCGGCCAGCTCGAGGCAGGCGCGAAGATGGCGAGACAGAGGAGCCGTCAGGCCCGGCGCTTGACCTGGTCGGCGAGCTTGCAGAAGGCGCAGAGCGTCCCGGTAGTGACCTGGCCGCAGCGGACGCACTCGTTGAGCGTGACCGCCTCCGCGCGCTCGAACGCGGGCCGGGCCTTCTCGAGAAAGCCGAACAGGAAATTGTGCTTGGCGCCCGGCGAGACGTCCTCCAGCCGGCTCAGCATCTCCTTGTGGGTGATGGACGTGGCGCCCTTCGCGAACGGGCACTCCTCGACGATGTAGTCGATCTTCCGCAAGAAGGCGTACGCCGCGGTCTCGCGCTCCGACAGCCGGTAGAGCGGCTTCACCCGGCGCACGAGCTTCGCGTGCGTGGACGGCAGCGCCGGCGACTGGCGCGGGAGCGCCTCCGTCTGCCAGTGCAGGACCGAGCCGAAGAGCGTCGCCGCCTCGTCGTCGAGGTTGTGGCCGGTGGCGACGACGGGAATGCCGTGCTCGAGCGCCACGCGGTTCATGAGGTAGCGCTTGGAGAGGCCGCAGCCGGAGCACGGCGGCCGGCGCGTGACATCCTTGATGACCGGGACCGGCGCGCCCACCTCGTCGGCGACGGCCACGACGAGCAGCGGGAGCCCGTGCGCGGCGGCGAACGTCTCGCACCTGGCCTTCGACGCCACGGAGTAGTCGAAGATCCCGAGGTCGAGATGGAGCCCGGTCGTCCGGTAGCCCTCCTCGATCAGGACGTCCCAGAGGGCGAGCGAGTCCTTGCCGCCGGAGACGGCGACCAGCACGTGCTCGTCCCGCTCGANGCCGCGGCACTTGGTGCACTTCATTGTAGCGGGGTCCGCGAGGCCGGCTTGAACCGTGGGTGGCCTGAGAAAGGCGCCGGCTGGTTCCGTTGTAGCGGGGTCCGCGAGGCCGGTGCACTCCGTGGGTGGCCTGAGCCAGACGCGGGCCGGCTCCGTCCCGCTATCGCCATCACGTCAACCCCCCGGACATGACCGGCCGGAGCTCGATCGTTTCGTCGTCGCGCACGACCTGATCGGCGGTGATGAGATCGTCGCCGCGGATCACCAGCACGGTCTCGGGGATGATGTCGAGCTCGCGGAGGACGTCCTTCACGCGGCGCCCGCCCGCCACCTCGACCTCCCGGCGCGGGTTGCGCAGGATGACCTTCACGCCCTCACGCCTTCGGGAACCCCGGCGCGCGCTTGACGTCGCGGATCTGGGCGAGGTG
>JACPCG010000165.1 GCA_016179925.1 Candidatus Rokuibacteriota bacterium
CCAGTCGAGAGCCAGGAGCCGCTCGTCGATGTCGCGGGTGAGGCTCATGCCATAATCGTCGCCGGTGAAGCTCCCGGGAGCGGTCCTCGTCCTCGCGGTCCTCCTCGCCCTCGCATTCCTCGCGCTCGCCGCCTTCGCCGCCACCGGGCGGCTCTTCTCACTGGACTATACGGTGCAGGCCCTCGTTCAGGGTGGACGCCATCCGGTCCTCGAGGCGCCGGTGCGCGCGCTGACCCTGCTCGGCTCGGGCTACGTGCTGGCGCTGCTCGCGGTGCCCGGCTGGTGGCTGCTCCGGCGCGCGGGCCATCCGCTCGCGCGTGCGCTGCCGGCCCTCGTCGCGGGCGGGTTCCTCCTGAACGTGCTGAGCAAGTGGCTCGTCGCTCGCCCGCGCCCGCGCCTCACCCAGTACGGCTTCCCGAGCGGGCACGCGCTCGGCGCCGCCATCTTCTTCGGCGCCCTGATCTACGTCCTCTGGACCGTTCCCGTCTCGCGCGGCTGGCGCTGGGCCGGAACGCTCGCGGCGTGCCTGCTGATCGCGGCCGTCGCCTACAGCCGGCTCTACCTCCGGGTCCACTGGGCGAGCGACGTCGCGGGCGGGCTCACGGGCGGCGCGGCCTGGCTCCTGTTCGTCCTGGCCGCGATCGACCGGCGCCGGCGCCCGGCGGCTCCTTGACGAAGCCGAGGGAGCGCCGGACCAGGAGCGCCGGTTGCGCACCTGCATCGCCAGCGTCCGGAGGGTTTCTTGGCTCATGCCCCTTTATCGCATAGCATGGCTACGCCGTGCCGCCGGAGGATACCTCGCCCGAGATCGCGCCCGTTCGACCCGGCGAGCGTCTCGACTGGAGCAGGCTCGAGGCGTGGCTGCGCCCGCGGCTCGCCGACGCGCTGCCCGGCGTCGAGGGGCCGCTGGAGGTGCTGCAGTTCCCGAACGGCTCCGCCAACCTCACGTACCTCCTCCGCGTCGGCGCCCACGAGCTGGTGCTGCGCCGGCCGCCCATGGGCCAGATCGCCCCCGGCGCCCACGACATGAAGCGCGAGTACCAGGTGCTCTCGCGCCTGTGGCGCCGCTTCGACCGCGCTCCCCGCGCCTACCTCTTCTGCGGCGACCCCGCCGTGCTCGGCGCCGACTTCTTCGTCATGGAGCGGCGGCGCGGCGAGGTCGTCCGCGCCGTCATTCCGGCCTCCATGCGCGCGCACCGCGACGTCGGCCGCCGGATCGGCTTCGCGCTGGTCGACGCCATGGCCGAGCTGCACGGGCTGGAGCCCGCGGCGTGCGGGCTCGGCGATCTCGGCAGGCCCGAGGGCTTCGTCGAGCGCCAGGTGAACGGCTGGGCCAGGCGCTGGGAGCTGGCGAAGTTCGACGACTCGCCGGCGGCGATGGACGCGCTGCACCGGCGGCTCGTACGGAGCATCCCGCCCATGAGTCGCGTGTCCATCGTCCACAACGATCTGAAGCTCGACAACTGCCAGTTCGATCCCGCGAATCCGGACCGCGTCGCGTCCATCTTCGACTGGGACATGACGACCCTGGGCGATCCGCTCATCGACGTCGGCACGCTGCTGAACTACTGGCCCGACCCCGCCGACCCCGAGCACGCCCAGCGCGCGAGCAACCCGGGGCTCAGCCGGATGGGCCTGCCGGCCCGGGCCGAGATCACCGCGCGCTACGCCGCGCTGACCGGCGTGGACGTGTCGGCCACGCGCTGGTGGGAGGCCTTCGCCCTCTGGAAGACGGTGGTCGTGGTCCAGCAGCTCCACCGCCGCTGGGTGCGCGGCGAGAGCACCGATCCCCGCATGGCGCGCATCGCCGACCGCATCCCGTCGCTGATCGCGGCCGCGGACGCGGTGCTGGACGAGGCAGGAACGTAGAGGCCGAGAGGGCAAGCTGCCGCAGGTGGACAGGCGAAGCTCCCGGTCGCCGAGGGCGCCCGCGGACCAGCCGGGCGCCCGGTGGCTACTTGACGAAGCCGAAGGCGCGTGGGAGGAAGAGCACCGTCTCCGGGACGAAGGCAACGAGGAGGAGCACCGCGACGATCGCGACGAGGAACGGCACGAGCGGCTTCACGAGTTTCTCCATCGGCAGGCCGCTGATCGCCATGCCGAGGAAGAGGCAGAGGCCGACGGGCGGCGTCACATGCCCGATCGCCGAGGCGATCACGCACACCATGCCGAAGTGGATCGGGTGGATGCCGAGCGCCTGCGCGCCGGGCAGCAGCACCGGCACGGTGACGAGGATGATCTCCGACGGCGTGAGGAACGTCCCGAGGAAGACGTAGAGCACCATCACGAACATCATGAAGAGCCACCACGTGGGCGCGAAGGCGCCGATGAACTCGGCGACGCGGAACGGGAACTTCGAGTAGGTCAGCACCCAGCCGAACGCCCCGACGAGCCCGATGATGAGGCCGATGACGCCGCTGAGGCGCGCCGAGTCGGCGAAGATCCCCGGCACCTCCCGCCACGACAGCTCCCGGTAGAAGAGCGGAGGCACGGCGAGCGCGTAGACGACCGCGACCGCGGCGGCCTCGGTGGGCGTGAACCAGCCGGCGAGGATGCCGCCCATGATGATGATCGGGATCAGGAGGCCCGGCAGCGCGTCGCGCACGGCCAGGGTGAACGAGGCCAGCGTGGGGCGCGGCTCCCTGGGATAGTTCCGCTGCCTGGCGATGACGAAGGTCGGCACCGCCATGCCGATCGCCACGAGCAGCCCCGGCAGGTAGCCGCCGGCGAAGATGGCGGCGACGGACTCGTCGGCCATCCACGCGTAGATCACCGCGACGATGGACGGCGGAACGATCGGCGCGAGGATCGCCGTGCAGATCGTCAGCACCGTGGCGAAGTCGCGGTCGTAGCCCTTGCGGACCATCTGCGGGATCAGGAACGTGCCGAGCGCGGAGACGTCAGCCACCGCCGAGCCCGAGATGCCGCCGAAGATCATCGAGTCGAGGATGTTGACGTAGGCGAGGCCGCCCCGGAAGCGGCCCACCAGCACGGTCGCGAGGTCGATGATGGCGCGCGCCACGCCGCCGCGCGCGGCGATGTTGCCCGCGAGGATGAAGAGCGGCGCCGAGAGGAGCAGGAACGAGTCCGAGAGCAGGCCCACGAAGCGCGTGGGGATGATGATCGGGTTGAGTGCGGGATACAGCATGGCGGCGGCGAGCGTGCCGACGCCGAGGGCGATCGAGACCGGCATCCCGAGCAGCACGAAGACGACGAAGACGATCAGGAGGGTCTCTGCCACAGCTCATGCACGGCGCCGGCGAACCGCCACGCCATCGGCAGGAGGATCAGCGCGGCGCCGACCGGGACCGCGGCGTACACGTAGCCGAGGGGCAGGCCGAGCCCGGCGCTCGACTGGAGGTTCGAGTTCGGGACGAGCACGAAGCTCGTCTTGATGAGCGAGAGGAAGAGGAGCATGCCGACCCCGTTGGTGACGACGACGGCGAGCGCCCGGCCGCGCGGCGGCAGGCGCTTCTGGAAGTAGTCGAGCGCGGTGTGCTCGCCGCGGTGCATGGCGGCGGCGGCGCCGACCATGACGAGCCAGACGAAGAGATAGCGCGGCACCTCGTCGAGGCCGTCCAGCGCGTAGGTGAAGACGTAGCGCAGCAGGACCTGCACGAACACGGCCAGGGCCATCGCGGCGAGGACGACCCCGCCGAGCAGGCCGAGGCCGTCGTAGAGCCGGGCGCCCCAGGCCCCGAACGGCCGGTCAGGGCCGGGCACGCCTACTTGATGCTCAGGATGTGGTCGACGACCCTGCGGGCGTCCTTGCCCGCCGGTGTCGCGTAGAACTCCTCGTACACGCTCTTCGTCGCCTCGCGGAAGGGCGTGGCGTCGGGCTTGGTGATGCTGACGCCCTTGGCGCGGACCTGCTCCTGGATGCCCTTGTCCTCGTCGAGGATGAACTTGCGGTTGAACTGGCGGGCGTGGTCCCAGGCCTCCGTGACCGCCTTCTGGGTGGCGGCGTCCTGCTTGGACCACGAGGCTTTCGACATGATGAGCGCAATCGCCTGGTGGGTGTGGCGCACGTCGGCGACGTTCTTCACGATGTCGTAGAACTTGTTGTGGTAGAAAGTGTTGATCCCGCCCTCGGCGAAGTCGATCACCTTCGTCTGGAGCGCCGTCGCCACCTCGGGGAAGGCGATCGGCGTCGAGATCATCCCGAGCGCCTTGAAGGTCGCGACGAGGATCTTGTCCTCCTGGACGCGGATCTTCTTGCCCCGGACGTCGGCGATCCCGTTGATCGGGTGGTGGCCGTAGATGCCGCGGTAGCCGGCTGCGATGAAGCCGATCAGTTTGAACCCCTTCTTGTCGAGCACCGGCTCGTAGTACTTCCGGATGACATCGCTCCCGTCGAGCGCCGCGTACACGTGCTGGTAGTCGCGGAAGATGTAGGGGAGCTGGAAGACCGACATCTCGGGCACCAGCGTCGAGAGCGGCGCCGTGGTGATCGGCCCGAAGTCCACGGCCCCGAGCTGGATCTGCTGGGCCACCTCGCGCTCGCCGCCGAGGGCGCCCGAGTGGTGGTGGATGATCTTGACCTTCCCGCCGGTCAGCTCGGCGACCTTGTCGGCGAACTGCTGGGAGGCCTGGCTGGTGCCGTGCTTGGGCGGGTTGATGTTGCCCAGGACGAGCTCGCGGGTCTGCGCCGCGGCGGGGGCGGCCAGGCTCAGGGCGAAGACGCCGGCCAGGATTGCGATCGAGAGTACGCGTGGAGTCACGGGATCCTCCTGTTCTAGCGGTACGCGTCCGGAGACTGTTTGACGGTTTCCCAGAAGTTCGGATCGTGGCCGGGGAAGATCCTGCCGCCGGTCAGGCGCGCGATCGTCTTCAGCTTCTTGATCGAGTGGAGCGCCTGCGTCGGGTTCCAGACGACGCCGGGCACGCGTTCCTTCTCGACGTGCTCCTGCCAGTAGCACGAATCCGCGGCGAGGATCACCGGACCGCTCTGCGGCAGCTCGACGAGCAGCGACTGGTGGCCCGGGGTGTGGCCGTCGGTGCGCAGCGCCGTGACGCCCGGCAGGAGCTCGGTGTCGCCGTCGAGCAGGCGCCAGCGGTACCCGGGGAGGTCGAAGTTCTTCCGGTAGTAGAAGCTCTCGAAGATCGAGGCGGGGTAATGCGCGTACCCGTACTCGTCCTTCTGGACAATCAGCTCTGAGCTCGGGAAGAGCTGGGCGCCGCCCGCGTGGTCGTAGTGGAGATGCGAGAGCACGACCAGGTCCACGTCGTCGGGCAGCAGGCTGAGCGCCTCCAGCCGGTGGACGAGGAGGTCCTCCTCGGTGAAGCGCGCCATCGGGTCGTTGCGCATGAGGCCCGGGATGGCGCGCGGCGAGAGCCCCGTGTCGAAGAGGATGAGGGCGTCGGACGTGCGGACGAGCCAGCAGGGGATGGGAATCTGGACGCGCTCGGCCGAGAACTCGCCGTAGAAGAGCCCCGCGCGTTCGAAGCCCATGAAGCCGTTCTGCAAGGCGTGGAGGGTCTGGACCGCCATGGCGCCGCGATTCTAGCACTCTGGTACCGCCGGGCAAGGTGGGTCTTGTCCGGAGCCGTCCGGGCGCGCATTATGGAGTGCCCACCCAGGGCCAAGGAGGTCCAGCGTGAACAGGACAGTGACGATCGTCGGCGTCGTGGCGCTCGTGATCGGTCTGCTTGTCGGCTACCTCTGGTGGGGCACCGGCACCCAGCGTCTGGAGAAGCAGCTCACCGACGCGCGCGCCGCCACCCAGGCGGTCGAGCGCCAGCTCGAGGCCGCCCAGACGGAGGCGCGCAGCGCGGCCGAGAAGGTGAAGGCGGTCGAGGAGCGCCTGGCGGCCGTCGAGGCGGACTTGGCGCGGGAGCGCGCCCAGCGCGCGCGGCAGGCCGGCAGGGGGAGAAAGTAGGATGGACTTCGCGCTGACGGAGCAACAGGAGCTGATCCGGAAGGAGGTCGCGGCGCTCGCGCGCTCCTTCTCGCTCGACTACTGGCTCGAGAAGGACAAGAAGGCGGAGTACCCGTGGGACTGGGTGAAGACCTTCGCCCAGGCGGGCTGGCTCGGCATGATCATCCCCGAGGAGTACGGCGGGTCGGGCCTCGGCGTCACCGAAGCGAGCCTCATGCTGTACGAGATCTGCGCCGCCGGCGCGGGCACCTCCGGGGCGTCGCCGATCCACTTCTACGTCTTTCCGCCGATGCCCGTGGTGAAGCACGGCGCCGAGGCGCTCAAGCAGAAGTACCTGCCGCGGATCGCGACGGGCGAGATCGTCATGTCATTCGGCGTCACCGAGCCGAACGCGGGGACCGACACCTCCCGCATCGTGACGCGGGCGGAGCACGCGGGCGACCGCTTCATCGTCAACGGGCGGAAGGTGTGGAACACCAACGCGCGCGAGGCGACCCACATGCTGCTGCTGGCGCGCACGGCGCCGCGGGAGGCCGCGAAGCCCTTCGGCGGGATGACGCTCTTCTTCACCGAGTTCGACCGCTCGAAGATCACGGTGCGCGAGATCGAGAAGCTCGGCCGCGCCGCGGTGGACTCGAACGAGATCTTCATCGACGGCCTCGAGGTCCCCGTCGAGAACGTCGTCGGCGAGGTCGGCAAGGGGTTCTACCATCTCCTCGACTCGCTCAACCCCGAGCGCATCCTGACCGGGATCGAGGCGGTCGGCATCGGGCGGGCCGCGCTCGAGCGCGCCGTCCAGTACGCCAAGGACCGCGTCGTCTTCGACCGGCCGATCGGCCAGAACCAGGCGATCGCGCACCCCCTGGCGCTCGCCTGGGCCAAGCTCGAGCAGGCCGAGCTGATGTGTCTCAAGGCGGCCTGGCTGTTCGACAACGGCCGGCCGTGCGGCGCCGAGGCGAACACCGCGAAGCTCCTGGCCGCCGAGGCGGGCTTCGAGGCGTGCGACGCGGCGCTCCAGACCCACGGCGGCTACGGCTACGCCAAGGAGTTCTACGTCGAGCGGCTCTGGCGCGAGATCCGCCTCTACAAGATCGCGCCCGTCTCCCAGCAGATGGTGCTCAACTATCTCTCCGAGCACGTGCTCGGCCTGCCGAAGAGCTACTGAGCGCGGCGCAGGCTCCTGACGCGCGGTTCCCCCGGAGGTGGTGCAGCAGCACTGCGTCCGCACGGGTGAACGCCGGGCTCAGGGGTGGGGCGGTATCTGAGCCTGCGCGAGCGCACCGGGCCCCCGGCAGGCGCCCGCGCCGCGACGATCGTCCGCGGCCTACGTGCCGTCACTCGCCCCGATGATGGTGTCCACGGCCGCCTCGAGATTGCTCGCGGCCTCCGCGAGGCGTGCTTCGACGGCGGCGACGGTCCGCTCGTCGTCGGCGAGCGCCTGCTCGAAGAGATGCGCCTGGCGGAGGGACTCCGACGGTGCCGGGCCGCCCCGCACCGTGCGGGCGGCGATGAACCGCGCGGGGTCGAGCGCCGCGCGGATCTGCGCCGCGTCGAGCCCGGCGGGGACGCCGTGGTAGGCGACGGCCGCCTCGTCGAGGAGCCCGGGACTGACCTCCGCGGGCCCGAGGCCGCGCTCCTCCGCGAGCCGGACCAGGAGGCCGACGATCTGGTGCGCCGTGCGCCACGGCAGGTCGCGCTCGCGGACGAGCGCGCCGGCCAGGTCCGTCGCGGTCGCCCAGTGGCGCCACGCCTGCTCGCGCATGTGCGCGGCGCGGACGTGGAGGGCGGGGAGCAGGTCGCAGAACCACCCGAGGTCGCGGACGCCGTTGTCGGCGACGCGCCAGAGCATCTCGAGTGCGTAGTAGCGCTCGGTGACGGGCAGGCCGGTCGCGCCTTTGAGGGCGTGATAGGAAGTCACCACGCACCCGAGCGCCTCGGCGGAGGCGCCCTTCACCTCGGCCGGCCCGATCACGTTCTTCTTCTGCATCATGATCGAGGAGGTGTTGCAGAACCGGTCGGGGATGTCGACGAAGCCAAACTCGCTCGTGCTCCAGAGGATGAGGTCGTCCGCCCACTTCGCCATCGAGTGGTAGAGGGTGGCGACGGCCATCGGCACCTCGAGGCTGTCGTCCGCGGTGAGCTCGAGGATCGCGTCGGCGCAGTTCTCGTGGAGGGCGTCGAACCCGAGCAGCTCGGCGGTGCGCGCGCGGTTGACCGGGAAGTCGGAGCCGACCATGATCGCCGCGCCCGCCGGGCTCACGTTGACCCGGCGGTAGGCGCCGTGCAACCGCTCGAAGTCGCGCGCGAGCGTCGCCGCCCACGACAGCCACAGGTGGGCGAGCGTCATCGGCTGCGCGTGCTGCCCGAAGCTGTAGCCGGGCAGGATCGTGTCCGTGTGCGCGCTCGCAAGGTCGACGAGCACGCGGCGCAGCCGGTTCACGGCGCGGAGCAGGGCGAGGAGCTTCTCGCGCTGGAGCACGTTGATGCCGACCGAGCTGAGGTCGCCGGAGCTCCGCGCCAGATGCAGCCGGCCCCCGATCTCCTCGCCGAGCGTGCGGATCAGGTACTGCTCGCCCGAGTGGAGCCCGCCGCCCACGCGCGTGCGGACCTCCACCACGCCGTCCTTCTCCATCTGGCGCAGCGCGCGCAGGATGGCGGCGCCCGCCTGCCGCGGGATGAGCCCCTCCTCGGCGAGCATCACCGCGTGCGCCTTGTCGAAGGCGTGGAGCGCCGGCAGCATCGGTTGCGTCCGGCCGGCCGAGAGCCGGGCGAGCTGCGGCAGCATCTCGTCCCGCAGCCGGATCCCGGCGGTGCGGAAGCCTCGGTATTCCGACGATGGCTGTTTCAGCATGACGCCCGTCCCTCCCTGGGTCGCCGCAGTGCGCGGGCCGCGAGCCGGGCCCTATCTTAGACCGGAAGGACGAGCCAGCGCGGCGGCACGGCGGACCCGGATCTCGGGCTCACCGCGCCGGCGGCTGAAGAGGGGCGCCCTTGCCCGCCCGCTGTCGCGCCTCGGCCATCAGCTTCCGCACGTTGTCGGCGTCCGGTCCCTGGGGCGCGACCGCCAGGAACGCCTCCGCCGCCTTGACGGCGGCGGGGAAATCCCGCTTGCCGTAGAAGAGGTACTGCGTGCGGTCCCAGTGGGCGTGGATGTACCGGGGATCGATGCGGAGCGCCTCCTCGACTTTCGCCAGTGCGTCGTCCACGCGCCCTTCCTGGAAAAGCACACCCCCGACGTGGGTGATCGCCTCGACGTTCCGCGGCTCGCGGCCGAGGACGCGCTCGTAGACCCGACGGGCCTCGTCGAGCCGGCCCTGGTCGAGTGCCGCGTGCGCGAGCTGGAGCAGGCTCGGGGTCGGCGCGTCCTCGCGGGCCGCCGCCTGGCGGAGCGCCTGGAGCTCGATCTCGGTCATGATCGCCGAGGGGACGCCCGCCGGCGCAGGGGACGCAGCGCCGGCGGGCGCCCCGGCGCCCCGCGACCCGCCGAACCATCGCCCGACCGCCAGGCCTCCACCGAGGCCGACGACGACCAGGAGCACCGCGGCTGCCGCCAGCGCGAGCGGATTGCGAAGCCAGGCCGCGCGCGGCTCCGCCGTCGCCGGCGGCTGCTGCGTCCGCCGCTCCAGGGCCTCGCGCTGGGCTCGGCGGAGACTCACGAAGAGCTGACCGGCTTGGCGCTCGCGCTCAGCCCGCTGGCGGCTGTGCTCCTCGACGTCGAGCCGCCCGGCCGCCAGGTCTGCGTCCAGGGCCTCGATGACCTCCAGCGCAACCTCGAGCTGACGCTTCAACTCCTTGATCCGGGTCATCGTGTCGGGGCGCAGGCGGCGAACATCGACTCGATGTCCGCGTGTTCAGCGGCAGCGACGAGCCGGCGATCGTAGGTCATCGGGGCGGCCAGGTCTTCGCGAAGGGCCAGTGCGGGCCCCGAAATAGATCGCGCGTTTCGGAGCTTGGCGAGCGCCCGACCGACCTGGCGCGATGGCCGTTCGTCGCGAGGGGGGCCGAGATCGAGGGGATCCCCGGTCGCCCTCGCGCCAGCCGCGCCGACATCGCCTCGCCGGTATCGCACGTCGCACGTCGTCGCAGGAAGCTACGGGCCTTGGGTGACTCGCGAGCGGCGGGCGAGCAGCGCGGCGACGGAGGCGAAGGCGAGGCCCAGCGCGATTCCAGCCAGCGCGTCGGATGGCCAGTGGGCGCGGAGGATCACGCGCGCGGTGGCGACGAGCACGATCACCGCAACCGCTGCCGCCCTCACGCATCGCCGCACCAGCGGCGGGAGCGGCTCAGCCAGGTAGATCAGCGCGCCGAAGAACGCTGCCGCCGCCGTCGCGTGGCCGCTCGGGAAGCTCATCGAGGCATCCTCGGGGCGCTGCCGGCCGATGACGAGTTTCAGGAGACCTTCGGTCGCGGGCGCCGCGATCATCAGCCCGAGCCAGACCCACCAGTGTTCGCGCGCGCGGCGATAGACGAGGACCAGGAGGAGCGTCGCGGGCAGGAGGAGCTTCCAACTTCCCGCGTCGTTGATCACGCGCATCGCCGCGAGGACGGGCGGTGAGGCTGAGGCCAGGAGGGCGTCACGGGTGGAGCCGTCCCCGGGCGGGGTTCCAGCGACCACGACGGCGAGCGCCAGCAGCACGAAGCATGCGCTCGAGACGAGCAGGACCGCGCGGGGATGGACGGGAGTCACCATCGTCCGAAGTGTATCAGGATCGGTTACTTCACCGTGAACGGGAAGCTCGACTCGACCACGTGGCCGTCCACCGAGAGCACCCGAAAGGTGACGACGTAGCGCCCGGGCATGAGCGGCGGCAGCGACACGGTGAGCCGGCGAGGGTCGTCGGGGCCGACCGTCACGTCGCGGAAGTCCACACGCGTGCCTGCCGCGTCCGTGACGGTCACGCTCGAGTACGCGGGCTCGAGGCGCTCGCTGAACCAGAGCTCGACGCGCGCGGGCGGGTGCGACAGCACGGCGCGACGCGCGGGCGACGCCTTGACGAGGAAGGCGTGGCCCTCTGCGGGCGCGGGCAGGAGCAGCGCGAGCGCGAGCGCCGCGGGCAGCCGGCGGCTCATTTGTTGCGAGGGCCGCGAGGCCGACTTGCGCCGAGGGTGGCCCGAGCACGGCGCGCGTCGCTCATTTGTAGCGGGGGCCGCGAGGCCGGCTTGCGCCGAGGGTGGCCCGAGCGCGGCGCGCGTCGCTCATTCCTTCGCATCGGGCCGTGACTCGGGCCGTCGCGTGAGGAGGGCGATGACGACCACGACGACCGCGCCGACGAGCAGCGCGAGCCCCGCGAAGACCAGCGCGGAGGCGAGCGGGCTCATCGGCGCGTCGCGGAGGGGCCCGCCGTGATCCGCCCAGGCGACGGCGGCCGGCAGCACTAGCGTCCCGTCGCTGAACTCATGTTGAGAACCGGGCCCAGGGCCGATGGGCGCGGGCGACAGGGGTCGCGGGACCCGTTCCCGCCTCGGGCAGAGCGGACCGGGCGCGCCCGGCTGGAGCCCAGCCGCACCGGGGCAGCGGGCGCGTGCCGCGTGGTCCCGCGACCCCTGTCGCCCGCGCCCGTCGGCCCCGCCACGCCGTCGTTGACCTGATTTCGCACACGGGCGCTAGTAGCGCGGGCGGAGCGCCATGCCGTGCGGCGCCCGGCCGACCGGGATCGCCCTGACCTGCTTGTGCGTCCTGACGTCGATCACGGCGACGAGATCCGCGTAGCGGTTGGTGACGAGTGCCCACTGCCCCGACGGCTCCATCGTCACGAGGTCGGGGTAACCCTTCTGCGGGATGGTCGCGACGATCTTGTCGTCCTCGGTGCGGACGACCACGATCGTGTTGGCCTTCCGGAGCGTTGCGTAGAGGAACTTGCCGTCGAGCGTCAGCGTGGCCTCGTGGACGATCCCGGGCAGCGCGATCTCCCCGACGGTCGTGTGCGTCGCCGTGTCGATCTTGAGGATCGCCTTGTTCTCACCCGCGGCGGCGTAGAGCGTCCTGCCGTCGGCGGCGAGCGCCAGGCCCATGGCGTCGCCGCCCCCGTGGACGATGCGGGTGACGATCGTCCGCGCCGCCACCTCGATGACGGTCACGTCGCCCGCCGTCTCGCCCGAGACGTAGAGGAGCTTGCCGTCGCGCGAGAAGACGCCGTGGGCGGGCCACGTGGAGACCTCCACGCGCCCGTCGACCTTCTCCGCCCTGAGGTCGTAGAAGATGACCGCGTCCTCACTCGTGTCGCTCGACCAGTCGAGCACGAGGAGGTGGAGGCCGTCCGGCGTGAACGCGAGGTTGTAGGGGTTGCCGCCGACCTTCACGCGCCGGACGAGCTTTCGCGCCTCCGCGTCGATCACGCCGAGATCGCGGCTCTTGTCGTAGACGACCCAGGCGACTCTGCCCTCCGGATGGAAGACGATGCGGTTCGGCTTCCCCTTGCCGAGCGGGATCGTGCCGACGACTTCGAGCGTGTCGGTGTCGATGATGGACACCGAGTCCGACTTCGTGTTCGTGACGAAGAGCTGCGCCGCCGCGGCGGGGAGTGCCCCCGAGAGCGTCGCGGCCAGGAGCAGCGTGACGATCAGCTTCGGCACCGCGGGCCTCCTCACCTGGTTTTCTCGATCGCGGTGACCGCCACGTTCGGCGGCACACCCCTTAGGATAAATCGTACCGCGTCCCCGGGCTGAACGGACGCGTGAATCTTCGGCGAGGCGGCGCGGAAGCCCATGGTCATCGGGGCCATGAAGCCCGGGATCTCGCCATGCGTGATGACGAGCACGTTGATGTCGGGCAGCACCGCGCGCACCACGCCCTCGACCTGCCACTCGCGCTCGACGCCGGAGGCCGCCGACACCCGGGCCAGGGCGAGCTCCCGTTCGAGCTTCGCGGCGCGGAACCCCCAGAAGAGATAGCCCCCGCCGATGCCGAGCAGCAGGGCGAAGTTGATCAGGACGACCGCCTTCCAGGCGCGCATCAATGCACGTGCTCCTCCGGCGCCGGGCCCGGCGCCTTCTCCTCGTAGAGTCGCTGGATCTCGGCGAGCAGCGCGTTCGGGTCGGCCGCCGCCCCGCCGCCGCTCCGCGCGATCACGCGGATGTACCCCTGCCGGTCGATCAGCACTTCCGCGTGCGCCGGGCCCGCGATGAGGCGGTAGGCGGCGAGGATCTCGACGGCGCCGTCGGTGACGACGGGGAAGAGGATCCTCGGCTCGGCGCCGAGCCGCCGGATGGGGTCGGCGGCGCCGTCGGCGGGGACGGCGATCACCTCGGCGCCGAGCGTCGCCAGCACGGCATAACGCTCGGCGAGCTGGGAGATCCGCGGGCGCGATCCCGGCAGCGAGTAGAGCGCGAGCAGGACGATCCGCCGCCCCCGGTATTCCTTGAGCGCGCGCGGCGGCGTGGGCCCGACGGCGAAGGCGAAGTCGGGGGCGACGAGCCACGGGCGATCGGCCCCGACGACCGGGCCGAGGCCGCGCGCAGCGTAGCCGGAGGACAGGGCGCGGAGGAAGTTGATCAGGTCCCAGCGTTCGTCCTCGGTGAGCCGCGCGCCGAACGCCGGCATCTCCCCGCGCGGGATGCCGTGGGTGATCCACCAGAAGAGGTCGCCCGCCGTGTGCTGGGCGGTGTGGGGCGAGCGCAGATCGGCCGGAGGACGCGGGAGCCGGAGGCCGCCGGGGCCGTCACCCGCGCCGCTCGGGCCGTGGCAGACGGCACAGTTCGCCCGATAGAGCGCCTCGCCCGACGCGATGGACCCCGCGTGGTAGGGGACGGACGGGCGCAGATAGGTCGTCGGATACGCGTCGATCGCGAGCGGCGGGAGCGCCACCGCCGCGCCCGCGACGAGGAGGACGACGGCGCCGCCCGCGAGCGGCAGCCGCCACGCGCGCACCAGGAGCGCGGCGAGCAGCGCCACCCCGCCGAGCACGGCGACCTGGCTCCCGACGAACGCGCGCGTCGCCAGGCCCGGCGCGCCCTCGAGCACGGCCGTCGTGAGGCGCAAGGAAAACGGCCAGGACGGCGCGTCGTGGCGCGCGGGCGGCGTGACGCTCAGGGCCGCGACGATCGCGAAGAGCGCCAGCGCCAGCGCCCCCTCGAGGGCCACGAAGCGCGCGAGAGCGCGCATCGCCGGGCGCCCCACGGTCGCGGCGTCCCCGGCGAGCCGGGGGAGGTGGAGCCGGCGGTTCGCGGCCGCGAGAAGGAGGATCGGAACGAGGAGCGCGAGCTTTGCGAGGAGGAGACGCCCATACGTCGTGCCGACGAGGGCCGCGACCGAGCCGACGTGAGTCGCCGCGTTGGCGACGCCCGAGCCGGCCAGCACGACAACTGCGACGAGGGCCCAGCGCGCGAATCGCCGCGCGGCCAGCGCGGCGTACGGCCGCGCGTCCGCGCCCTCCTCGCGGCCCGCCGCGCCGAGCAGAAGGGCGAGCGGGATGAGCGCGCCGGCCCACACGCCCGCGGCGAGCAGGTGGATGCCGTCCACGGTGATCGCGAGGGCCGTCCCGGGTTCGACGGCAGCGGCGTGGCCCGCCGCGCCGGCGAGGACCAGCGCGGAGCCGCCCAGCAGGAGGGTCTCGCCGCGCGCGGCGCCCCAGTCGACGCGTTCGTCCACCGTCCAGCGGACAGCGAGAAACGCCGCGAGCAGGAGGAGCACGCCGTGACGCACGAGCCACACGCGGCCGCCGTGGGTCTCGAAGAGCACCCGTCCTAGGGCGGCCGGGTCGAAGGCTGCCGTCGCGCGCGCTTCGAGGAGCGCCGTCTGGAAGAGAAGCAGCGCCACCCCCGAGACGAAGGCCAGCCCGGCGAGCGCGCGCGCCCTGACGAGCAGGCGCCGCTCCCAGCGAAGCGCCGTGGGCCGGTCGGAGCGGCCCGCGAGCAGGATCATCACGGAGGCTCCGACGAGGATGAGCGAGGCGGCGAGGTGGATCCACCGGACGGCGAGCGCGAGCGCGAACACCCGGCTAGTGTACCGGATCGGGAAACGCTTTGAGGCGGGCGCGCCGTTCGGTACAGTGCTCCACGTGATCCGCGCGGTGTTCTTCGACGCCGGCAATACGCTCTTGCGGATGAACTACGTCGACATCGCCGCGGAGCTCGGCCGGCACGGCGTGAGCGTGACGCCCGAGGCAATCCAGCGTGCCGAGTGGCGGGCGCGCGTCCAGCTCGACGAGGAGATCTTCGCGCGTTCGTTTCCGGACGTCTCGACGGAGAGCCGGTCGATCGGCGGACGGTACGTGCGCTATCTCCTCGAGGCGCTCGGGATCGCGGACGCGGGAATCGCGGATGCGGTGGCCGAGTGGCGGAGCCGGTACAATCCGCCCGTCGGCCTCTGGAACACCGCCGACCCGCAGGCCGCCGCGGCGCTGCGCCTGGTCCGACACGCCGGGCTCGCAGCGGCCGTCATCTCGAACTCCAACGGCTCGGTCCGCTCGATCCTCCAGGCGCTCGG
Organism: Candidatus Rokuibacteriota bacterium; assembly: GCA_016179925.1. GTDB lineage: Bacteria > Methylomirabilota > Methylomirabilia > Rokubacteriales > CSP1-6 > JACPCG01. The sequence goes on from JACPCG010000165.1 coordinate 15,304, forward strand.
GCTCGCGTCCCACCTCGACTTCGTCCTGGACTCGTTCGAGGTCGGCATCGAGAAGCCCGACCCGCGGATCTTCGCGCTCGCGATCGAGCAGGCCGGCGTGGCGCCGGGCGAGGCGGTGTATATCGGCGACCTCTACACGGTGGACGTGCGCGGCGCGCGGGCGACGGGCATGGATGCGATCCTGCTCGACCCCGGCGGCCACTGGGGAGCGCGCGACTGCCCGCGGGCCACCGACGTCCTCGCCGCCGTCCGGTTCCTCCTCGCTTCCCGCTGACGGGGCTCGCCCCGCCCGGCGCGCGTCCCCTCAGAGCCTGTGAACGAATCGCGTTGTCGAGGGGCGCCACGGCTGCGCCGGGGCGCCCCGAGCGCCGGGGGGCTTGGGGGGCCCTTCGAGGCCCCCCATGTAATCAGTCGGGGAGCGTGACGAACGGGTAGCGGCGGAGCGCGTCGTAGATGACGCGCTTCATCGCCGCAATCTCGGCGTCGGTCCGCGCCTCGAACCGGAGCGTGAGGTAGGGGTTCGTGTTGGAGGCGCGGACGAGCCCCCAGCCGCCCCCGGGGAAGAGCACGCGCGCGCCGTCGATGTCGATCGTCTCGTAGCGCTGCTTGAGCTCCCGCGTCAGCTCCTCGACCACGCGGAACTTCTCGCCGTCGGGGCAGGGGGCCTTGAGTTCCGGCGTGGCCCGGAGGTGGGGCACCGCGGCGAAGAGGCGGGAGGCCGGCTCGGCGGCGCGCGCGACGACCTCGATGATCTTGCACGAGGCGAGGATCCCGTCGTCCACGCCGTAGTAGTTCTCGGCGAAGAACATGTGGCCGCTGACCTCGCCGCCGAGGAGGATCCGGTCCTCGCGCATCTTGCGCTTGAGGTGGGAGTGGCCCGTCTTCCACATGACGGGCACGCCGCCGTGCTGCTCGATGTCCGCGACGAGCGACTGGGAGGACTTCACGTCGAAGACGATCTTTTCGCCCGGATGGCGCGCCAGGAGGTCGCGCGCGAGGAGGATCAGGAGCAGGTCCGCCTCGTGGCGCTCGCCGCGCTCGTCGATGACGCCGACGCGGTCGGCGTCGCCGTCGTACGCGACGCCGAGGTCGGCCCGCGCCTCCACCACCTTCGCCTGGAGATCCACGACGTTCTTCTCGTCCTCGGGGTCGGGCAGGTGGTTCGGGAAGCGGCCGTCGGACTCGCAGTGGAGCTCGACGACGTCGCAGCCGATGCGCCGCAGGAGCGCGGGCGCGTAGAGGCCGGCGACGCCGTTGCCGGCGTCGACGACGACCCTGAGGCGCCGCGCGGGCCTGACCAGGCGGCTCACGGTGTCGAAGTAGTCGTCGCGTGGGGAGAGCCGGTCGAGCCCGCCCTCGCCGCGCTCGAAGTCGCCGCTCTCCGCGAGCTTGCGGAGGTGTTGGATCTCGTCCTCCGTGAGCGGCAGGGCGCCGGCGTGGACCATCTTGACGCCGTTGTACTCGACCGGGTTGTGGCTGCCCGTGATGTTGGCGCCGCCGTCGAGCTTCCAGTGCGCGGTGGCGAAGTAGAGCATCGGCGTGGGGACCTGGCCGATGTCCACGACGTCGACGCCGGCCACGCGCACGCCGTTGACGAACGCGGCCTTGAGTTCCGTGGAGGACAGCCGGTTGTCCTGGCCGACGGCGACCCGGCGGCCGCCCTTCCGGCGGACGAGCGTGCCGTAGGCGGCGCCGACCTGCAAGAATACATCTGGCGTGATGTCGGTGCCGACCAGCCCGCGCACGTCGTAGGCGCGGAAGATGTGCGGATTCAGCATTGTGCGGTTCCCCGTCGCTGCGATATTGTGACGGCGCGACGCTCTCCGAGGAGGGTACCATGAACGCACCGATCGACTGGAGCAACGCGTGAAGAAGGAATTCGTGTTCGTCCACGGCATGAGCCACGGCGCCTGGTGCTGGGAGCTCGTCCAGGCGCGCCTCGACCGGGCGGGGCACGCGACGCTCGCGGTGGACCTCCCCGGCCACGGGCGCCGCGCCCATGAGCGGAGGCGCGCCTCCGTCGGCGGGTACGCGCGGGCCGTCGCCGACGCGATGAGCCTCGCCGGGTTCAGCCGGGCGATCGTCGTCGGCCACTCGATGGGCGGCATCGTCATCCCGAAGGTCGCCGAGCTCGTGCCCGCGCGCGCGCGCTGGATGACCGACCTGCCCGTCGGCGACCTGCGTGTCACCGGCGCGCTCGCCCGGCTCACGCCCCAGCCGCTCAGGCCGTGGGTCGAGCGCGTGGACATGCAGCGGTTCTACGCGATGAGCGTGCCGCGGACGTACGTCCGCTGCCTCGGCGACGCGGCGATCATCCCGGCGAAGGCCGCCGAGTACGCGGCGCGGCTCGGCGTCACGCCCATCGACCTCGACTGCGCCCACGGGCCGATGCTCTCCGAGCCCGACGCGCTCGTCAGAATCCTCGAGACGCTCTAACAGGGTGCTGAAACACCTGCAGGCTGCTCAAAAAGGTCCAGATGCAAGGCGGCGCCCGCTGGCCGCACGCGAGGCGTACTCCCTGTACGTTGAGCGTGCGGCCGAGGGCGCCAGATGCTGTTCCACACGGTGAAAGGGGGCGCCGGGTTCGAGCTGTGGAAGAAGTTCGACAAGGGGCTCGCGCGCGAGCTCTCGGTGTTCTTCACCGGGGTCCTCTACAGCCGGGAGGTCCTCTCGCAGAAGCAGCGCGAGCTCTGCGCCCTGGCCGCGCTGACGGCGCTCCATCGGCCCAACGAGGTGCGCGCCCACATCCACGCGGCGCTCAACGTGGGCGCGACGCGCCAGGAGGTGGCCGAGGCGATCTTCCAGATGGTCACCTACGGCGGGATGCCCGTCGTCGTCGACGCGCTCGAAGTGTATGCGAAGGTTCTCGCCGAGCGCGGCGAGCCCTTCCCCGCCGAAGAGACGACGTAGGTGAGCCAGCGGGCGCTGGAGGCGGCCGTGGACGCGGCGCGCGCGGCGGGCCGGATCGCCCTCAAGTACGACCGCGGCGGCTTCGAGGTCGCGCTCAAGACCGACGACACGCCCGTGACGCAGGCGGACTGCGAGGCCGAGCGGGCGATCGTCGAGATCCTGGGCCGCGCGTTCCCGGACTACGGGGTGCTCGGCGAGGAGTTCGGCGGTCGCGGCGCCCAGGACCGGCGCTGGATCATCGACCCGATCGACGGCACGAAGAACTTCGTCCGCGGCATCCCGATCTGGGCGACGCTGATCGCGCTCGAGGAGGGCGGGGAGATCACGGTGGGCGTGATCCACAACCCGGTGACCGGCGACCTCTATACCGCCCGCCGGGGCGGGGGCGCCTTCCTGAACGGCGCGCCGATCCGCGTCTCCGACATCGCCGGGCTCGACCGCGCGTGTCTCTGCCACGCGGGGCTCGGCGCCGTCAGGAAGACCGGCTACTGGGACGGCTTCGTGCGGCTCGTGGATGCGACCGACCGGCAGCGCGGCTTCGGCGACTACATGGGCTACGGGCTCGTCGCCGAGGGCAAGGTCGAGATCTACGCCGAGCTCGACCTGAAGCCCTGGGACCTGGCGGCGCCGAAGCTCCTCGTGGAGGAGGCGGGCGGCCGCTTCACGGACTGGGAGGGGCGCCCCACGATCTACACGGGCACGGCGCTCGCCACCAACGGCCGGCTCCACGACGCCGTGCTGGCGCTGCTCCGCCCCTGACGCTCGTCATTCATCCCGGCGCGCTGGGCGACGTCCTGCTCGCCATCCCGGCGCTCCGTGCGCTCGCGCACGGCCGACCTGACAGCCCCCTCGTGCTCGCCGCCCAGCCGCGGATCGGCGAGCTGCTCCGGGCGATCGGTCTGGTGGATCGGGCGGTCGCGTTCGAGTCGCTTCACCTCGACGCGCTGTTCAGAGAAGAAACGATCGAACGTGGCGATGCGGGGCCACTCCGCGTCGTTCTCCGGCCCCCCTCGGTCCAAGCCGGCCCTGCGGTCCCCGCTCCGGTCGTCTCGTGGTTCGGCTCCCGTGACCCGGAGTTCGTCACGCGACTCACCGCGCTCGTTCCGGACGCCGTCGTCGCGCCGTCGTCGGAGGCGGGACGACTCGTCTGGCGGCACCTGCTGGCGACGGTCGGCGCGCCGCTCGCGCATGCCGACCGCTGGCGGACGCCCGTGCCCGTGCCGGCACGGCTCACCGAAGAGGGTCGTCGAGCCCTGCGCGATTCGGGATGGGACGGCGACACGCCGCTCGTCGTGGTTCACCCGGGCGCGGGCGGGATTGCCAAGCGCTGGCCCGCCGAGGGATTCGCCGCCGTCCTCGAGCGGCTGGCAGCGCGGGGGCGAATCACCCTCGCCGTTCACCAGGGTCCCGCCGATGCCGAGGCCGTGGCCGCCCTCGAGGCGAGGCTCCGCGGGCCGACGATCGTCCTGAAGGAGCCGTCGCTCCCGGCCCTCGCGGGGATGTTGCGCGGCGCGACCGCCTACCTGGGAAACGACTCGGGCGTGAGCCACCTGGCATCCGCGCTCGGCGTGCCGTCGGTCGTGCTCTTCACCGCGGACAAGCTCGACTGGCGGCCGTGGGCCCGCCACGTGGAGGTATTCACCGTCGGGACGTCAGCGCTCGACGCTGCCGACTGCGAGCGGGTCACCGCCGCGATCATCGCGCAGCTCGGCACGGGACGGTCCGGATCGCCGTGGTGGCCGCGGGCGCGCGGGTGGCCGCGATCCGCGGGCTGATGCGGTAGAACTTCGGGAGCGCAGGTCCTTAGAAGAAGTCTACCGCCTCGACCGCTTCGGGCTCGGCCTCCTGCACCGGCTCGTGCATGTCCCCCAGCTTGAGCTTCTCGAGCACGTCCTCGTCCTGGCCGGGAAGCTCTCGTGCAGCCAGGTCGTACCAGAGGTCCATCGTCATCGCATCACCTCTAGGGCGCCTTGAGGCCCCGTCCGGTCGTTTACTTCTGGTGTTGCTTGTCAAGCAGAGCTCATGCCAGGGACTCCACGTTCCGGAAATCAACAGGTTAGCGGACGGGGATCGGCGCCGGTGCAGGGCAGCACGCCCGATCACCAGGCAAACTGCCTTCGATCGGCGCCGTCCTGACGCGAAGCGTTAGCGCTCGGGCTTCTTCCAGATCCCGCGGTCGTGCATGAGCTTGATCTGGCGCTTGATGACCTTCTCGCGGTACTCGGCGTGCTTCATCGGCGCGCGCTTGAGATAGAGGTTCTTCGGGTAGATCGGCTGCTCGTAGACGATCTGGTAGAGCTCCGTGCGGAGATCCTTCAGGTAGTTGTCCCACTGGGCGCGCGCCCGGTGGTCGCGAAGCGCCTCGATGTCGATCGGGCCGCCCACGTACGTCGAGCCCGCGCCATAGTCCTGGCGCCCGACGATCTGGCCCCGGTAGTTGATGATGAAGCTGCGCCCGCCGAAGGTGTCGATGGGCGTCGTCTCCTCGGGGAAGAGGTAGTAGGTCCCCATGTTGGGGGCGACGATGTACAGGTTGTTGTCGAGCGCGCGCGCGCGGCTCTGGATCTCGAAGAACTCGTTGCCCGTCGCCGGATGCGGGTAGGAGGCGCGGTAGACCACCTCGGCGCCGTTCAGCGCGAGCGCCCGCGCGTTCTCGGGATACGAGCCCTCGTTCGCCATCATGATGCCGAGCCGCCCGATCTCGGTGTCCACCACCGGCCAGAACGCATCGAGCGTCCGACCATACTTCTCGATCCACCAGTCATACACGTCGTGAGGACAGACCGAGTGCTCCACAGGGAAGAGCGGCGAGACCTTATAGTGCTTGAGGATCACCTTCCCGCGCGGGTTGATGATGAACCCGACGTTGAAGAAGCGGTCCTTCCAGTCGGGGTGGCGCGCCTTGGCCTGCGCCATGACGAAGGCGTTGTACTCCTTGGCGATCGTTGAATCCCTGGAGCGCGCCCTCCGGAAACGCGATGAGCCTGACCGGGAGATCGAGGCTCGACAGCCAGGAGGCGGCCTTCACCAGGTGCGACAGGTGCTCGAGGTTGAGCTTGATGTCGTTGCGCTTCCGGATGCCGCGCACGGTGGGGATGAGGCCGACGGCGGTGTAGGGCTTGATCATACGGTGGTTCCTCCTCGGGTGAGCGTCGAGATCATGAGGGTGCGCCGCCCTGCTGGCGCTCGACTTCTTCCATGATCATCGTGTTCAGGTCGTCGATCAGCTTCGCGCGCTCGATGCGGCCGTCGTTCCGGATCGTCTCGCGGAGGCGCGAGGGACGCGCCGACATCATGATCAAGGTGGTGCCGATCGCCACCGCCTCTTCGATCGAGTGAGTCACGAAGAGGATCGTCCGCCTCGTCTCCTTCCAGATCCGCCGCACCTCGTTCTGCATGATGCGGCGGTTCTGGGCGTCGAGCGCGCCGAAGGGCTCGTCCATGAGGAGCACGTCGGGCTCGATCGCGAGCGCCCGCGCGATCGCCGCCCGCTGGCGCATGCCCCCGCTCGTCCGCCCCGGATAGTAGTCCTCGAAGCCCGCGAGGCCCGCGAGGCCGAGGTGGCGCCGGGCGATCGCCCGGCGCTCGGCGGCCGGCAGGCCGAGGGGCTTGAGCACCAGGGCGACGTTCTCGGCCAGCGTCATCCACGGGAGCAGCCGGTCTTCCTGGAAGACGACGCCGACCTTGCGGCTGTGGGCGTCGCCCGCCACGACGGGCCGGTCGTCGAGCAGGACGGTGCCCCGCGTGGCAGGCTCGAGCCCGCCGATGATCCGGAGCAGCGTGGTCTTGCCACACCCGTTCGGACCGAGGAGACACACGAACTCGCCTGCCTCGACGCTGAACGAGACGCGCTCGATGACCGGGATCAGATAGTCCTTGCCGACTCCCACGACCTGCAGCTTCATCGCCATCGCGCCAACCGCCGCGAGAGCGAGTCGAACACCAGCTTGTCGGTCACCATCATCACGAGGATCATCACGAGCGCCCACACGAAGACCATCTGCGTGGCGAGGATCTCGCGGCTGTAGTTCATGATGTAGCCGATGCCGGAGGTGACGCCGAAGATCTCGGCGACCACGGACACCTTCAGCGCGAGGCCGAAGCCGACCTTCATGCCGGCGACGAGATAGGGGAGCGTGGACGGAATCACGATCGCCCGGAACTTCTCCCGCCCCGAGAGCCGGTACACGTCGCCCATCTCCAGGAGCCGCCGGTCCACGTTCTCGACGCCCTCCACGATGTTCGACGCGACGACGGGCAGGGTGATCATGAACGTCGTGAAGATCGGCGCCCAGTTGGAGAGCCCGAACCAGATGATCGAGATGACGATCCACACGAAGACCGACGTCGCGTTGAGGACGGCGAGGAAGTCGTGGACGACGGACCGCGCGCGGGGTGAGAGGAACGACGCGAGGCCCGTCAGGAGCGCGATCACGACCGCGCCGCCGAAGCCGACGAGGAGGATCTCGCCGACCCCGCGGACGACCGATAGGGGCGAGGGGAGGACGTAGGCGCCGTAGCGCCAGGACAGGAGCGACCAGCCGGCGACGATGACGGCCGTCACGCCGAGGGTGGGGAGATGCAGCCGGGTGGCGAGATCACGCTCGCTCATGGACGGCCTCCGGCGGTCGTGGACCAGGGCCGGGAGGGTGGCCGTCTCGATTTCACTCGACGAGGTCGAGGACGTCGCGGATGGCGTCGCCCACCCGAGCCATCAACGCGCCGGGGGCGTGGCAGAGCGGACGGCCGACCAGACGCCGGTTGTCGATGGCGCGGAGCTGGTCGATCAGCAGATCCGAGTCGCGACGCAGCCGCCCGGTGCGGCGCACGCGGATGCGGAGCGGCTCGGCGTCGTCGACCAGGGTCGTCGTCAGCGGAACGACGATTGTTGAGGGGTGCCCGGCGTCCAGCAACGCCTGCGACTGGACGACCAGGACGGGCCGCGTCTTGCCCGGCTCCGTGCCGCGTCGGGGATCGAGGTTCGCGAGCCATACCTCGCCACGGTCAGGCATCTGGGGCGCGCTCGACCGCCGCGAACTCGGCGTTCACCTTCATGCTCTCTCCGCGGACCTTTCGCGAGGCTTCGGCGAGCCGTCGAGCGCGGAGCCGGGCGCGCGTTTCCCGGTTCATGCGCTCGACCGCGCGGCGGATGTAGGCCGCCCTCGACAGCTTGAGAGCGCTCGCACACCGGCCGCTCGCGTTGAGGAGATCGTCGGGCAATTTCAGTGAGATTGCTCCCATAGGCCACCTCCTAGGGTATCGGATCGAGATACTCTAGAATGATACCCGTGGGGACCGTTGGCCACAAGCCTGCGCGGGCCGTCCCGTTGCGGGACGGCCCGGTCAACGTCAGACGCGGTGGAAGAACTCGCGGCGGATCCGGTCGGGGCTGTCCCAGACGTCGGATTTCAGGAAGCCGAACTCCTTGTTGATCTTGAGCTGCGCGATGAGCGTGTCCACCTGCTCGTCGGGCAGGCCGTGGAGCATACGCACGGTCTCCCGGTGGGCGACCTGGATTACGTCCTTCGGGAGCTTCGTGACCTCGGCGACGATCTCCATCGCGCGCGCCGGCTTGTTGTACCAGATGTCCACCGCGTCCTTCTGCGCGTCGTTCAGGTCTTTGGCGATCGCCGGGTTCTTGCCGAGAAAATCGGCGTGCACGAGGTAGCAGACGTGGACGGGGAAGCCCGACGGCCGGCCCGTGGCCTTCCGCCAGAGGTCGATCTGCTTCGCGAGGTAGACGCCCTCGCCCCGGAACACGACGGCATCCGTAATGGGCTGCCAGGCGATGATCGCGTCGACGTCCTTCTTGCCCAATAACGTCACCATGTCGGGCGGCGACGTTGCCGTCACGATCTGCGTGTCTTTTTGGAGGTCGAACCCGTACCCCTTCAGGGTCAGCGCCCGGATATCGAAGAACGTCGATGTGCCGACGATCGCCGCGATCCTCCGGCCCTTGAGGTCCTCGACCTTGGAGAGCCCGGCGCCCTTGCGCGCGACGATGGCGCCGAGCACCGCGGTCGCCACGCCCGTCACCTTGAGCGGCACGCCGTCCTCGAACGCCTTGGCGGCGAGCGCGAACGACATGTCGATCGCGTCCACGTTCTTCGAGGCGAGCTGGTTCAGGAGCGGGCCGGGCGCGCCCGCCACGATCGAGTATTCGGCCTGCCAGCCGCGCTTGCCGAGCAAGTCCTCCTTGTGGATGATCTCCGTCGCCGCCCAGCCGAGCTGGAGATAGGCGAGGCGGACCTTGCCCTTGCCCTGCGCGCGCAGCACCGCGGGCGTCCCGAGCAGCGCGGCGGCGGCGCCCGTCTTCAGGAACTCACGGCGTCCGACGTTCATCGCCGCCCCTCCTACGCCTTGACCTTCGGCAGGTGCCGCAGCGCCTCCTCGATCTTCTCCGCCGGGTACTCGTAGTCCTGGAGCTTGCCGCTGAGGAAGGCCTCGTAGGCGCCGAGGTCGAAGTGGCCGTGGCCCGACAGGTTGAAGGCGATCGTGCGCCGCTTGCCTTCCGTCTTGCAGCGTTCGGCCTCGTCGATGACGACGCGGATCGCGTGCGCCGACTCGGGGGCCGGGATGATGCCCTCCGCGCGCGCGAACCGGACCGCCGCCTCGAACGTGGAGACCTGGGGAACCGCCACCGCCTCGATGACGCCCTCGTCGTAGAGCTTGCAGAGGAGCGGCGCCATGCCGTGGTACCGGAGGCCGCCCGCGTGGAGCGGCGCCGGCACGAAGGAGTGGCCGAGCGTATGCATCTTCACGAGCGGCGTGAGGCCCACCGTGTCGCCGAAGTCGTAGACGTACTTGCCCTTGGTGAGGCTCGGGCACGCGGAGGGCTCGACGGCGACGATGCGGAGCTTCTTCTTCCGGCCAGCGAGCTTGTCGGCCGCGAACGGGAACGCGAAGCCCGCGAAGTTCGACCCGCCGCCCACGCAGCCCACCAGGATGTCGGCCTCGTCGTCCGCCTTCTCGAGCTGCCGCTTGGCCTCGAGCCCGACGATCGTCTGGTGCATGAGGACGTGGTTCAGCACGCTCCCGAGCGAGTACTTGGTGTCGTCGCGCGTCGCCGCGTCCTCCACCGCCTCGCTGATGGCGATGCCGAGGCTGCCGGGCGAGTTCGGATCCTCCTGGAGGACCTTCTTGCCCGCCTGGGTGTCGGGGCTCGGGCTCGGCACGACCTGCGCGCCCCAGGTCTCCATCATGATCCGGCGGTAGGGCTTTTGCTGGTAGGAGACCTTCACCATGTAGACCTTGCACTGCAGCCCGAACATCTGACACGCCATCGCGAGCGCGGAGCCCCACTGGCCGGCGCCCGTCTCGGTGGAGAGACGGGCCACCCCCTGTTTCTTGTTGTAATACGCCTGGGCCACCGCGGTATTCGGCTTGTGACTCCCGGCCGGACTGACGCCTTCGTACTTGTAGTAGATGTGCGCGGGCGTGCCGAGCGTTTTCTCCAGGCGGCGCGCGCGGTGGAGCGGGCTCGGCCGCCACAGCCTGAACACGTCGCGGACGCCGTCGGGGATCTCGATCCAGCGTTCCTGGCTGACCTCCTGCTTGATCAGCTCCATCGGGAAGAGCGGTGCCAGGTCTTGCGGGCCGATCGGCTGTCCGGTGCCGGGGTGCAGGACGGGCGGGGCCGGCGTCTTGAGGTCGGCCTGGATGTTGTACCACTTCGTCGGGATGTCCTTCTCGTCCAGGAGGAACTTGGTGCGGTTCTTGTCGGACGCTTTGCTTGCCATGCCAGCCTCCTTGGGCTTCACTGCGGCGGGACCCGTGGGAAAGTGCGCTAACCATACGCAACACCGGGCGCGGGTGTCAATACGGCGGTCCGGGCGACCGGTGCTAGACTAACGCTCGGAGGAGACACGCGATGAGCCGCACGCTCCGCCTGCCGCGCGCCGATGGACGCCTGGCCCCGTACACGCCGGGCCGCCACAAGCCCCTTGCCGCCACCGCCGGGCCCATCAGGAGCCGCATCGCGTTCGCCGCGGCGCACGTGGTCGCCGATCCGCTGGCCAACATCTCCCCCACGCTCGAAACGCGCCTGGACTGGGAGGCGACGCTCGGCTACCGGCGCTACCTCTGGTCGCTCGGCCTCGCCGTCGCCGAGGCGATGGACACCTCGCAGCGCGGCATGGGCTTCGACTGGGCCACGGCGAAGGAGCTCATCCGCCGGTCGGTCGCCGAGGCGCGGGCCATGCCCGGCGCGGTCCTCGCGAGCGGCGCGGGGACCGACCACCTCGAGCCGTCCCCCCGCGCGACGCTCGCCGACGTTGAGGTGGCGTACGAGGAGCAGTGCGCCTGGATCGAGTCGTGCGGGGGCCGGATCATCCTCATGGCGAGCCGCGCTCTCGCCGCGTGCGCCAAGAGTCCCGACGACTACGTGAAGGTCTACGGGAGGATCCTGGTCCAGGTGAGGGAGCCCGTGATCATCCACTGGCTCGGCGACATGTTCGATCCTGCGCTCGCCGGCTACTGGGGCTCGCCGGACCTGGACCAGGCCAGCGAGACGCTGCTCGCGATCGTCCACGACCACGCGGCGCGGATCGACGGCGTCAAGATCTCGCTCCTCGACCAGCAGCGCGAGATCGCCATGCGGCGCCGCTTCCCCCGGGGCGTCCACATGTACAGCGGCGACGACTTCGACTACCCGACGACGATCCGCGGCGACGCGCAGGGGTACAGCGACGCCCTCCTCGGGATCTTCGACGTCATCGCTCCGGCGGCCTCGGCCGCGCTGCGTGCGCTCGACGCCGGCGACGTGGCCCGGTTCGACGCGATCCTCGCCCCGACGCTGCCGCTCTCGCGCCACGTCTTCGGGGCTCCGACGCGCTTCTACAAGACGGGCGTCGTCTTCGCCGCCTACCTCAACGGCCACCAGTCGCACTTCCGCATGGTCGGGGGGCTCGAGGGCGCGCGGTCGGTCGTCCACCTGGCCGAGCAGTTCGTCCTGATGGACCGCGCCGGGCTCCTGCGCGATCCCGACCTCGCCGTCGAGCGGATGCGGCGGGTCCTCGCCGTGGCGGGCGCGGCGTAGGAGGGACGGGATGTACAAGGCGGACCTTCGCGCGATCCGGTTCACGCTCTACGAGCACCTCAAGGTCCAGCGGCTCTTCGAGCTCGAGACGTACGCGCACCTCTCGCGCGAGGAGTGCGACGCGATCATCGACCAGTGCTTCCGCTTCGCCACCGAGGTGACGGGCCCGCTGAACGCGTCGGGCGACCGGACCGGCTGCCGCCTGGCGGACGGGCGTGTCAGCACCCCGCCGGGCTTCAAGGAGGCGTGGAAGAAGCTCTTCGAGCTCGGCCTCATGTCCTTCACGATCCCGGTGAAGGCGGGCGGCTTCGGCGGCCCGCACGCGATCGGCGTGATCCTCGCGGAGCTCCAGAGCGGCGCCAACACCGCCTTCAACATGTACCCCGGCCTCACCCACGGCGCCGCCGACCTGCTCGAGCACTGCGCGCTGCCCGAGGACCAGCAGCGCTTCCTGCCGCCGATGCTCGACGGACGCTTCGCGGGCACGATGTGCCTCACGGAGCCGCACGCGGGCTCCGACGTCGGCGCGACCAGGACGCGGGCCCGGCATCTCGAGGGCAACGTCTACGCGCTCAGCGGGACCAAGTGCTTCATCTCGTCGGGGGACCACGACCTCTCGGAGAACATCGTCCACCTCGTCCTCGCCCGGATCGAGGGCGCGCCGGCCGGCACCAAGGGGCTCTCGCTCTTCATCGTGCCGAAGATCTGGGTCAACGAGGACGGCAGCCTGGGCGCGCCGAACGACGTCGCGACGGCGTCCATCGAGCACAAGCTCGGCATCAAGGCGTCCGCGACGGCCGTCCTGAACTTTGGCGAGAACGGCCGGTGCCGCGGCATCCTCGTCGGCGGCCGGCCCCACGAAGGCATGCGCCAGATGTTCCGTATGATGAACGGCGCCCGGATCGCCGTCGGCGTGCAGGGGATCGCGGTGGCCTCCGCGGCGTACTTGAACGCGCTGGCCTATGCGCGCGAGCGGCTGCAGGGCTCCTCGGTGCGCCACTTCAAGGACCCGACCGCGCCGCGCGTGCCCATCATCGAGCACGCCGACATCCGGCGCATGCTGCTCGAGATGAAGGCCAAGGTGGAGGGCATGCGGACGCTCGCCGTCAAGCTGGCCCTGCACGCCGACCTCGCCGCGGCGCTCGCCGCCACCGACGAGGGCCAGGCCGCGTACCACGAGGGCCAGGTGGACCTCCTGACGCCCGTCGTGAAGGCGTACTGCGCCGATCAGGCGTTCCGCATCTGCGAGATGGCGATCCAGATCTACGGGGGCGCCGGCTACGTCCAGGACCACCCCGTCGAGCAGTACCTCCGCGACGCGAAGATCTTCTCGATCTACGAGGGGACCAACCACATCCAGGCGCTCGACCTCGTCGCGCGGAAGCTCCAGTCGCGCGGCGGCGAGAACCTCACCGCCTTCCTCAAGGAGATCGGCGGCTTCGTCGCCGAGCACGGGGCGCGCCCGGGCCTCGCCGCCGAGGTGCGGGCGCTCGGCGAGGCCGCGGCGGCCCTCCAGCGCGCCGCCGGGGCGCTCCTCGAGTTCTTCATGGGCGGCAAGCTCGACCAGGTGACGATGGTCGCCAACGCGTTCCTCGAGATCGTCGCCGAGGTGACGATTGCCCATCTGCTCCTCGAGGCGGCCGTCGTCGCCGGGGCCGGCCACGGCGCCGCGGACGACGAGCACGGCCAGGAGGAGTTCGACTTCGCGCGCGGCAAGGCGATGGCCGCGAAGCACTTCGTCAACTACGTGCTGCCGGGCGTCCACACCAAGGTGAGCGCGATCACCGGCGGCGACCGGAGCGCGCTCGACATCCCCGACGGGGGGTTCTCGACCGCGCGCTGACCGCTCCGGGGCCTTTCCCGGGGCTACGGGACGTCGAGACTGACTTGGATCGCCGAGTCGACGGACCGCCGCTCGTCTCGCGCGTTCGGCGTCCATGAGTCGTCCAGGCTAGGCGGGCGGGGCGCCGGGCCCCACGCTGCGCGCCGCCACGACCTCGGCGCCGGCGCGCAGCGTGGCGTCCCAGGTCACCTCGATGGCGCCCCTGACGCTCTCGTGGGCCGGGCAGCCCTGGGGGTGCAGCGCGAGCGCGCGCTCGGCCGTAGTGGACGTGGATCGACTTGACGCGAATGGTCTTGCCGATGCCGACGATGCGGCCCTCGACCGTGGCCTTGAACGAATCGCGGTCGAAGGCGATCTTGCGCCCTGCCAGGGCGCCGCGCAGCGTGCCGTACATTCAGCCGGCGACGGCGGCGACGATGTGGTCGAGCGTGGAGGCGACGGGCGGCCCTTCCTTCACGCCGTAGTACTCGCGAAGCTTCCCCTGGACGCCGTAGACGACGGGCTCGGGCACCTCCCCGAGGAAGGCGTGGCGGTAGCCCTCGCGGTATTCGAGGCGGGCGCGCGAGATGTACTCGAACTCGTCAGCCATGGTCGGGTCCTCCTATAGGACGTGCAGGAGTGGGCGCGCGGTCAGCGCGTCCGGCTTCCAGAAGCCCGTCTCTTCGAACCAGCCCCGCGCCTGCTCGGGATCGGCGGCATTCGCCAGCGCCAGGGTGCCGCCGTTCTCGAAGAACCCCCCGAAGTGCACCCGGCCCGCCCCCCGCATCTCGATCAGCGCGAACTGGGCCATGTCGTGGTCGGCCGTCGAGCCTTCGACGATCGTCACCTTCCGCGAGCCGTCGAGCACGACCGGCACCAGCTCCCACGGCTCGACGAACTGGGCGAAGCTCCGCGGCGTGTACTCGGTCCACACGCCGCCCGTCCAGTAGGGGTCCTCCTCGATCGCGTTCTCGAGCTGCGCCGGCTGCTGGAGCCGGTAGACGATATCGGCCGTCCGGCCGTCGGGCGCGGGGCCGCCGCCGATCAGGATGCCGGCGGCGCGCAGCCCCTGCAGGCGCTCGATGTGAGCGCGGCGGTGCGCCTCGCGGCGCGTGAGGTAATCCCCGGCAGCGGTGATGGCGACATGGAAGACGATCATAGGGCGACGCCCAGCGTACCAGCCAGCTCGTCGGTCCGCTCGACGTACTTCGGGATGCTCAGCGTGACGAACCGCTCGCGCGGCCTGGCGTCGGGGCCTCGAGGCTTCACCGCCGCCGTCTCGGTCCCCGCCTGCCCGTGGGCCCGGGCGTCTGAAAGCGGACGGATCACTCGTCAAACACGAGCGGACATTTCAGTCCTTACGTCAAGGCGCGTGGTACCGTGGGAGCGGCATGACGCTCCTCGACCGATTCCGTGGCCGGTATCCGTTCAGGTTCGACGACTTCCAGCTCGAAGCCATCCAGACGATCGAAGCCGGCCAGTCGGTCATCGTCTCGGCGCCGACCGGGGCCGGGAAGACGCTCGTCGCCGAGTTCGCCATCCACGCGGCCCTCGAGGCCGGGCGACGTCTGGCGTACACGACCCCGCTCAAGGCGCTCTCGAACCAGAAGTTCGCCGACTTCACCAGGATGTTCGGCGAGGCCCGGGTCGGCATCCTCACGGGCGACGTCAAGGTGAACCCGCACGCCCCCGTGCTCGTGATGACGACCGAGATCCTGCGAAACGCGCTCTACGGCGGGGGGCTCGAGGACCTCAGCACCATCGTGCTCGACGAGTGCCACTACATGGGCGACGAGGGTCGCGGCACGGTGTGGGAGGAGATCATCATCGGCGCGCCCCGGGAGGTGCTCCTCGTCGGCCTCTCGGCGACGGTCGCCAACGTCAAGGAGATCGCCGACTGGATCTCGATCGTGCACCGGCCGATCCTGCCCATCTACCACCCGCACCGGCCGGTGCCACTCCGCTACGTGATCGCCGACCTCGCGGGCGAGATCCACGAGCTCGACGAAGTGCGCCGCGGCCGCGCACGCGTCGTGGGCGACGAGCGGGGCGGGCCCGACGACCGCGGCCGCTGGTACACGCGCCGCGTGGTGGACCCGACGGTCCTGATCGAGGCGCTCGAGGCGCGGCGGTGGCTCCCCGCGATCTACTTCATCTTCAGCCGCGCCGGCTGCGAGCGCGCGATGGAGGACGCCCTCGCCGAGGGCCGGAGCCTCCTCGCGACCGAGCAGCAGTACGAGGTGGATCACGCCATCAACCAGGCGCTCCAGGAGAGCCCGACCCTGGGGGAGTCGTCGCTGTCGCAGGCCGTGTTCCAGGGGCTCAGGATCGGCGTCGCGATGCACCACGCCGGGATCCTGCCCGGGCTCAAGCGCCTCATCGAGACGCTCTTCGAGCGCGGGCTCTGCAAGGTGGTCTTCGCCACCGAGACGATGTCGCTCGGCATCCACATGCCCGCGCGCGCGGTCGTCCTGCAGGGGCTCACCAAGCGCACCGACCGCGGCTTCCGCGCGCTCTCCCACAACGAGCTGACTCAGATGGCGGGCCGCGCCGGCCGGCGCGGGATCGACGCCGAAGGGGAGTGCGTGATCGCTCTCGACGCCAGAGACGGCGTGGAATCCGTCCTGCACGTGGTCGACGGCTCGCCCGAGCCGATCGAGAGCCGGTTCAAGCTCGGCTACGGCTCCGCCGCCCTGCTGCTCGGCACCGGCGCCGAGCCCGACGTCCTCCGACGGCGGATCGAGTCCTCCTTCGGCCAGTACCAGAACCTCAAGCGCATCCGCGAGATGGAGACCGAGGTCCGCGGCCTGGACGGGGCGCTCGCGGAGGTGAAGCGCTACGAGGCGCCGTGCGGCGACTTCCAGCGCATCGGCCGCTACCGGCGCGCGCGCCAGGAAGCGGAGGCCCGGCGTCAGGCGCTCGGCCGCGGCGCCCGCCGGGGCGAGCGTGGCGTCGGCGAGGCGGAGCCCGGGCGCCTGGCGCTCGTCCGCCGCAAGGGCGCGCCGAGCCTCGCGATGATCCTCCGCGTGCACGCCGTGCGCGGCCACCGGGTGCTGCTCGACGCGCTCCTGGCCCACGGCGCCGTCGTCCGCGTGAAGAGCGGCGTCGTCAAGCGCGTGTTCTGGGCGACGCCGCCGCTCCACGTCCCACGCGACCTCGATCGGGCCGCCGAGGGGCGTCCCCATGACGGGCGCGGCCTCCGCCATCTGGCCGCCGAGCTCGCCAAGCTCTCGGTCGCGGAGCTGATCGAGCGCGAGCGGGCCCAGGGGCCCGAGGCGGTGCTCGCCGCCATCGAGTGCCACCGGTGCCCCTGGGGGGCCCAGCCCACGTGCGACCGCGAGTGGCGGGAGCTCGAAACGCTCACCGAGCGGTTCGGCGCGCGCCACCGCGCGCTGGAGCATTTCAGGAGCGCCTACTGGCAGGAGTTCCTGCGCGTGGTGGAGACGCTCGAGCAGTTCGGCGCGGTCCGCGACCGCCGCCTCGAGCCGCGGGGACGGCTGATCGCGAGCCTCCGGCACGACAACGAGCTGCTGGTCGCCGAGAGCGTGTTCCGCGGGGTCTTCCACGACCTCACGGCGGCCGAGGCGGCGGCGGTCGGTTCGGCGCTCATCGAGGAGGCGCGCTCGGGCGCGCCGGCGGTCGCGCGCGACTTCCTCCGGAAGCGGCCGAAGCTCAAGCGCCGCCTCGAGCAGCTCCTGAGCCTCGCCCACACGGTCCACGAAGCGCAGCGCCAGCGCCATCTCCAGATGCCCGTCGCCGTCCACGCGGGCTTCATGCCCGCGGTCTTCCGCTGGGCGTCCGGCGACGACGACTGGTCCGGGCTCGTCGAGGAGTCTTTCGGCGGCCACGAGGGCGACCTGATCCGCGCGATGCGCCGGCTCATCGACCTCCTGCGCCAGCTCGCGGAGAGCGCCGAGGTGCCCGTCGAGACGCGCCGGCTCCTGGCCCAGGTCGCCCGGACGATCGATCGGGGCATCGTGCTGGAGTCGGCCCTGATATGATCCGGGGCGTGAGCCGGACGCTCGCCCTCACCGTGGCCCTTTTGACCGGGGTGGCGGCGTGCGCTCAGCTGACGACGACCGAACAGCGGGTGTTCCAGGGGCCGACGGCGCAGGAGATCTGGACCGCCGGGGTCGTGCTGGTGACCGGCCGCGAGCCCACGTTCGACGAGAAGCACCAGTGGGAGATCCAGATCGACCGCCGCATTTCGCAGTACCTCAACCAGCACCCGGCGATCGCCAACTCCGCCGACGTCCAGATCTTCCAGTTCGTGCGCCAGGTGACCGTGGGCATGACGAAGGAGCAGGTCGTGATCCTGCTGGGGGCCCCGGTGGTCGCCACCAAGGACACCGCGGAGATCGAGAAGCTCGCGCGGCGCTACTGGCCCCTCATCAAGCCCAAGAACGTGACGGAGGCGTGGCTCTACCCGCAGGGCTGGCGTCTCTACTTCAGCGAGACCAAGGTCGTGGACATCACGCAGTACGCCGAGCGCTTCCAGTAACACGGCGTCCTCGGAAAGGCCCCGCGATGATCGAATCCCGGCTGGTCGTGACCAAGCGCACGCCGCTCGCCCCCCACGGTCTCGTGGCGGCCGAGCACCCGGTCGGCGCGCGCGTCGGCGCGAAGATCCTCGAGGACGGCGGCAACGCCGTGGACGCCGCCGTCGCGACCGCGTTCGCGATGACGGTGGTCGAGCCCTTCATGTCCACGATCGGCGGCTCGGGCACGATGCTCGTGCACCTCGAGAAGAAGGGCGAGACGGTGGCGCTGGACTTCAACGGCCAGGCGCCCGTGCGTGCGAGCGAGTCCATGTTCCGCCTGATCGGCGGCGTCTCCGAGGCGCTCTTCCCGTGGCCTCGCGTCGAGAACGCGGCCAACGAGTACGGCTCCCTGTCCGTGGCGGTGCCGGGGTCGGTCGCCGGGCTCGCGCTGGCGCTCGGGCGCTGGGGCACGATGGAGCTCGCCGACGTGCTCCAGCCGGCGATCGCGCTGGCGCGCGCGGGGTTCGAGCCCGATTGGTACCAGGCGCTCACCACGGCGCGCCACCTGGACGAGCTCGCGCCGTTTGCCGAGACGGCGCGCACCTACCTCCGCGACGGCCGGTGGATCCACCGCCCGCCGTCCATGGAGGCCGGCGACCGCGTGAGCTATCCGGATCTCGCCCGGAGCCTCGCGCTCATCGCGAAGGAGGGGCCGGCGGCGTTCTATCGCGGCGCCATCGCCCAGGCGATCCACGACGAGATGAAGGCCCACGGCGGCCTCATCACGATGGACGACCTGGCCGCGTACGAGGCGCGTGTGGGCCCGCCGCTCACCGGCCGCTACCGCGACCTCGACCTCGTGCTCTCGCCCGGGGCGACGGGCGGGATCACGGCGCTCGAGATGCTCAACATCCTCGCCGAGCTCCCGCCCGGGCAAGTAGGCTGGGAAACGACCGGCGGCCTTCACGTCCGCGCCGAGGCTTCGCGCCGCGCGTTCGGCGACCGCTTCACGCATCTCGGCGACGCCGCTCTCGTCAAGGCGCCGTGGGAGGAGCTGACGTCCAAGACGTACGCGCGGGCGATCGCGTCCGGGCTCCGCCGCTCCAGGCCGGCGAGGGCGGCCAGCCCCGCCTCGACCACGATGACGACGGGTCTCGGAGAGGCTCCCACCCCTCGCCCTCAGGGCGCGCGGCCCGCCGGAGCCGATTGCACGACGCACATCTCGGTGGTGGACCGGCAGCGGAACATGGTCGCGCTGACCCACACGGCCGTGTCGCTCTTCGGGTCCCGCGTGGTCGTCCCCGGCACCGGCATCCTCCTGAACAACGGGATGATCTGGTTCGACCCCGAGCCCGGGAAGCCGAACTCGGTCGCGCCGGGCAAGCGGGCGCTCGTGAACATGGTCCCGCTGCTCGCGTTCAGGAAGGGCGAGCCGTGCCTGACGCTCGGCGCGCCGGGCGGGCGCCGCATCATCTCCGCGATCGCGCAGGTGCTCGCGAATCTCGCCGCCGGTCGGGGCTCGCTCCAGGCGGCGATCGAGGCGCCGCGCGTGCACGACGAGGGAGGCGAGCTGCTCGTGGACGACCGCGTCGGCGAGAAGGCGCTGACGGGTCTCCGGCGCCTCGGGCACCGGGTCGCCCCGCGGACGGAGAGCTACGCGACCATGAACTTCGCCAAGCCTGTCGGGATCCGCGTGACCCGGCGGGGGCTCGAGGCGGGGCTCGACCACTTGCGGACCGCCGCGGCGGCAGGATACTGAACCTGTTGTCGCGCAGCATGGAGCCGGTGCCACCGAGGGTGGCCTGAGACCGAAGCCTCACAAGGAGGGCATGCATGCCGGTGCTCGAGGAGAAAGTCATCGCGAGCTGGAAGTACAAGAAGGGCGCGCTCGACTCCAAGACGGCGTTCCTCTGCTACCTCGCGGCGAATCTCGCCGCGGGCAACACCCACTGAGCGAAGCGCGACCTGGCAGGTGCCAGGGCATCGGGGGCGACCGAAGACGAGGTGCGCGAAGCGATCAGCTTCGCGATCCGCGCGAACGCGGCCAAGACGCACGCCGACATCCTGAAGGTCTGGACCGATGGCGGAAGTTAACCTGACGGCGGCGTTCTCGACGGTGCCGGCGGCGGAGGCGGAAGAGATCAAGCGGGTCATCGTCGAGACCGTGGAGCAGGTCGCGCGCGACGACGGCACGTTCACGCGGGCGAAGATCGTCTTCACGGAGTCCGACGAACGGTGCGGCCTGACGGCTGAGCTCGACGGCGTCAAGAAGGCGGGGCGCGCGCCCAGTTGAAGGAAGCGCTCCGCCTGTACTTCCGGAAGGTCCTTGGAAAGTAGCGAGGCGGGCGTCCACCTCTTCGCCTGGCGCGGGTGCATGTTCCGCATCTCGGACCGGGTGCAGCCACCCAAGGCGGGGTCGCTGTTCTTCTGCGAGCACCTCGCCGTGCGCCCGGGCGAGCGCGTCCTCGAGATCGGCAGCGGGGTCGGACTCGCCGCGGTCGTCCTGGCGAAGGCCGGAGCCTCGGTCGTCGCGACGGACGTGGTGCCCGAGGCCGTGGACGCGATCCGCACCAACGCCCTGCTGAACGGTGTCAGCGTGGACGCGCGGCTGGGCGACTGCTACGCGCCCGTCGCCGGCGGGCGCTTCGACCTGATCTGCACGAATCCGCCCCAGATGCCGACGCCGCCCAACCGCGCGCGTCGCGACGCGGGGGCGGCCGCCGACAACGGCGGGGTGGACGGCTGGGAGATCCTCGACCGCGTGATCGCGGGCGCGCCCGGCCATCTGGTGCCGGGCGGCCGGCTCGCCTTCACGATCTTCGCCTTCCTGGGAAAGAAGACCGCGTTCGCGAAGCTCGAGGCGGCCGGCCTCCAGCCCTCGATCGTCGCGAGCGAGACGCAACCGTTCCCGCGGATCGGCTACGAGCGGCTCGAACACATCCGTTCGGTCGACCCGGAAGGCACGGTGCCCGCGACGGACACGCCGTCGACGGTCGAGCGCTTCGTGATCCAGGGGACGCTCCCGTCCTAGCCCGGGGTCTTCATGGACGGTCCCCGTGGAAACGGCCGGAGGCACACGGAGCGCAGCCTCGGGAGGGGTCGCTCGACCACGCGGCACGCGTCCGCTGCCCCTGTGCGGCTGGGCTCCATCCGACGCGCGGGGTCCGAGTGCCACGCGGCGGGAACGGGTCTCGTTGACCCCTCCCGAGGCTGCGCTCCGTGTGCCACCGTCCGGCTCGCGGGCGGCGATCATGAGTACTCTGGGCTAGGGACCGCGTGATGCGCCGGCTGATCGTCAACGCCGACGACTTCGGGCTCACGCGCGGCGTGAACGCGGGCATCCTCGCGGCGCGGCGCCATGGCATCGTCACCAGCACGACCGTGCTCGTCACCGCCGACCTCGATCGCGACCAGCTCGCCGAGGCGCGCGCCGCGGGCCTCGGGATCGGCCTTCACGTGAACCTGACGCTCGGCCGACCGCTCACGGGCGCGCGCTCGCTCGTGGATCCGGCGGGACGATTCGTCCGCGACGCCCGGCACGCGGCGGCGCGCGCGGAGGCGAAGGACGTCGAGCGCGAGGTGGCCGCTCAGATCGACCGGTTCCTGGCGGTCGTGAAGCGCGCGCCCACGCACCTCGACACCCACCACCACGTCGGCCTCCACGCCCCCGTGACCGGCGTCGTGCTCGCCGCGGCCCAGCGGCTCGGCGTCCCCGTGCGGAGCCAGAACGCGGGCGCGCGCGCCCGCGCGCGGTCGGCCGGGCTCAGGACCCCCGACCATTTCTTCGGCGAGTCGGGTCCCGGCCCGTACTGGTCGCTCGCGCGGACGCTGGCCGCCCTTCGACGGTTGCCGCCGGGCCTCTCGGAGTTCATGACCCACCCCGGCTGGTTCGACGACGGTCTCGCCTTCAGCCGCTACGGGCGCCAGCGTGAGACCGAGATGGCCGGACTCGGGACGCCCGCCGCGCGCGCCGCGGCCGCAGCGCTCGGCATCACGCTCTGCCACTTCGGCCAGCTCTGATGGACCTGCTGATCGGCGTGGACGTCGGCGGGACGACGATCGCCGCGGGCGCGGTCACCGCCACGGGCGAGGTCGTCCTCGAGCAGCGCGTCCCGACCCGGGACCGGGGGCCGGGGCGCGCGGTCGAGACGATCGGCGCGCTGATCGACGCGATCCGGGGCGAGGCGGCGCACCTCGGGCACGCGCTCGCCGCCATCGGCGTCGGCGTGCCGGGGCCGGTGGACTGCCTCGCCGGGCGCATCGGCGAGCAGGTGCCGCACGTGCCCGAGCTCGCCGGGCGGCCGCTCGCGGCTGAGCTCGCCGCGAAGCTCGCGCTGCCGGTGTTCGTGGACAACGACGTCAACGCGCTCGCCCTCGGAGAGTGGACGTTCGGGGCCGGGCGCGGCGCGCGGTCGCTGGTGGTGCTGGCGGCCGGGACGGGCTTCGGCGCGGGCATCGTGCTCGACGGCCGGCTCGTCCGGGGCGTGGCGGGGTTCGGCGGCGAGCTCGGTCACACGCCGGTGAAGTTCGACGGCCCGCCGTGCTGGTGCGGCGGCCGCGGGTGCCTCGCGGTCTATGCGAGCGGGCGCGGGATCGCCGAGGCCGCGCGCGCGCGCGTCGCCGGGCACCCTGGAGCGCCGCTCCTGGCCGCTGCCGGCGGCGATCCGCTCGCGATCACGGCGCCGCTCGTCTTTCGTGCCGCCCGGGAGGGCGAACCCGTGGCATCATCGGTCGTCGACGAGGCGTGCCGGGCGCTCGGCGCGATGCTCGGCACGATCGTGAACGGGCTCAACCCGGAGGTGGTCGTGATCACCGGCGGCGTGGCCGAGTCGCTCCAGCCGCTCGAGACGCGAATCGTGAAAGCGGCCGGCGAGTACGCGTTCCGCCGGGCGCTCGCGCTGACGCGCGTCGCGATCGTGCCGGGAGACAAGCGCACCAGCATGCGCGGCGCTGCCGCGCTCGCGGGGTACGAGACCCGGCAGGCGGCGAGAAAGGGGAAACCATGAAAGCGATCACGTTCCACGGCGTGGGCAATCCGGCTGTGAATAGTCCGGCTTGGCCGTTCACTTCGTGAGTCGGCCGACGAGACCGTCGAGGATCTTCGGCAGGCGCGTCACGGCGGACTCGCCGTGGATCCGTGCCACCAGCTCGCCCTTCCTGTCCACGACCACGGTGTAGGGCGTGCCCTTGAAGCCGAAGCGGTTGCCCACCGTGAGCTTCGGGTCGAGGGCGACGGGATATGTCGCCTTCTGCTCGCGGACGAAGCGCTGGGTGTCCGCCGCCGTGTCCTGCACGTGGATCGCGAGCGTCTCGACGCCGCGCCCGCGATAGCGCTCCGCGACCTGCGCGAGCGCCGCGGACTCCTTCACGCACGGCCTGCACCACGACGCCTGGAAGCGGAGCACCAGGACCTTCTTGCCGATGAGGTTTCGCGAGTCCAGCGAGGTCTTGCCGTCGAGGAGCCGCACCCGGAAGCCGGGCGCCGCGGGCGCCGCCTCCGCCCGGAGGACGAGCAGCGCGAGCAGGAGAACGGCCGGCACGGCGTGCGGAACCACGAAGGTTATAATAGCCCGCGTGAACGACCTCGAGCACGATCTTCGTCGCGTCGTCCGCGGGGACGTTCGCTTCGACCGGGCCTCACGCCTCCTCTACTCCACCGACGCGTCGATGTACCAGGTCGAGCCCATCGGCGTCGTGATCCCGCGCGACGCGGAGGACGTCCAGGCCGCGGTCGAAGTGGCGAGGCAGCAGCAGGCGGCCCTCCTGCCGCGCGGCGGCGGCACGTCGCTCACCGGCCAGACGGTGAACCGCGCGCTGGTGCTCGACTTCTCGCAGCACATGCACGGCGTCGTCGAAGCGAACGCCGAGGAACTGTGGGTGCGCGTCCAGCCGGGGGTCGTCCAGGACAACCTGAACCATCACG
This sequence comes from Candidatus Rokuibacteriota bacterium, assembly GCA_016179925.1. Taxonomy (GTDB): domain Bacteria; phylum Methylomirabilota; class Methylomirabilia; order Rokubacteriales; family CSP1-6; genus JACPCG01. The sequence goes on from JACPCG010000165.1 coordinate 39,477, forward strand.
TGCAGCCGCTGGGGCTCCTCTTCGGCCCCGACACCTCCACGTCGAACCGGGCGACGCTCGGTGGCATGCTCGGCAACAACTCGGGCGGCGCCCACTCGATCGCCTACGGTCTCACCGTGGAGCACGTGATCGAGCTCACCGCGCTCCTCGCCGACGGCACGCGCGCCGTCTTCGGCGAGGTGACGCCCGCGGAGGTCGCGGCGAAACGCCGGGCGCCCGGGCTCGAGGGCCGGATCTACCGCGAGGTCGTCCGGCTCCGCGAGACGTATGCCGACGAGATCACGGCGCGCTATCCGACCCACTGGCGGCGCGTCGCCGGCTACAACCTCAACGAGCTGCTGCGCCCGGGGCCGCTCAACATGGCGCGGCTCATCGTGGGCTCCGAGGGCACGCTCGTGATGGTGCTTGAGGCGAAGGTGCGCCTCGTCCGGCGCCCGAGGAGCACGGCGGTCGACGTCATCCACTACCGCGACATCCAGGAGGCGCTCGAGTCCTCGCAGGCGATTCTCGAGACGGGGCCGTACGCCGTCGAGCTGACCGACAAGATGATCCTCGACCTGGCGCGGGGGAACATCGAGCAGTCCCAGCGCATGGGCTTCGTCCAGGGCGATCCCGCGGCGATCCTCATCGTGGAGTACGCGGGGGAGACGGACGCCGAAGTGAAGTCGAAGGTCGAGGCGCTCGAGGCGCGACGGCAGCGGGAGCGGTTCGGCTACGCGGCGACGCTGTCCATCGATCCGGCCGAGCAGCAGTCCATCTGGAAGCTCCGGAAGGCCGGGCTCGGGCTCTTGCTCGGGATGAAGGGCGACCGGAAGCCGATCGCCTTCGTCGAGGACACCGCGGTGGAGCCGAAGCACCTGCCGAAGTTCGTGCCGCGCTTCCGGGAGATCCTCACCCGGCACGATGCCGCCGGCGCCTACTACGGCCACTGCTCGGTCGGGTGCCTGCACATCCGGCCGGTGATCAATCTCAAAGCGCCGCGCGGGCTCGAGCAGGTGCGCGCCATCGCCAGCGAGATCACCGACTTGGTCGTCGAGTTCGGCGGCACGATCTCGAGCGAGCACGGCGACGGCCGGGCCCGGAGCCCGTTCCTCGAGCGGATGTACGGGCCGACGCTCATGCGGGCCTTCCGCGAGCTCAAGGCCGCCTTCGACCCCGAGGGCCGGATGAACCCGGGCAACATCGTCGCCTCGCCGGGGATCACCGAGCACCTCCGCTACGGCGCCCAGTACACGACGTGGGAGCCCGCGACCCTGCTCGACTTCTCCGCGCAGGGCGGCTTCGCGGCC
>JACPCG010000202.1 GCA_016179925.1 Candidatus Rokuibacteriota bacterium
GAGCCAGACCTGGGTCAGCTCCCAGTGCAGGCGCGCGTTCGTCGCGTTCAGCACCTCGGGGCGATTGAGCGTGATGAGGAGCACGCCGTTCGGCTTGAGGTCGAAGGCGAGGTGCCGGTAGTCGGAATAGTTCATGGCCGTCTCCTTATGCCGCCATGGTACCCGACCGCCGCCTCCCGGCGGCGCTCGCGCACGAGGAAGAGCACGCCGGTGACGGCGAGCGCCATGGCCCACACCGCCGCGAGGATCGGGGCGTGGCGCGCGCCGAGGAGGCCGGCGAGGAAGGGACCCGCGAAGATCCCGCCGTCCACGCAGACGCGGTAGAGTCCCGTCCGCCAGGCGATGTGCTCGGGCGGCGTCTCGCGCCGGAGCACGCCGAGCGGCAGCATCCAGCCCGCCATGCTGAAGCCGAAGAGCACGCACCCGGCGACCACGACGGGCAGCGTGCCGAAGCCGACCAGCACGCTCGCCGTCGCCATGACGAAGAGGACCGCGACGAGCACCCGCGCGACCCCGCGTCGGTCGGCGAGGATCCCGACGGGGAGCAGGGCGGCGATGTCGAAGACCTGGGTGATCATCAGAAGGCGCGACACGCCCGCGCGCTCGAGGCCGAACTCGCGGCTGCCGCGCAGCGGAATCGAGAACTGCTCGACGGTCGAGTACGTGACGGCGACCGCGCCGCCGGCGGCGAAGGCGAGGACGACCGCGAGGGTGACCCCGGGCGCCGCCGTGCCCGTCGTCGCCTGGCGGGTGAAGAGCGGCTTGCCCCACGTCTCGCCGCGTCCGGGAAGCGCCCTGAGGAGCGCGGGGATCGTCACGAGGCCGATCGAGAGCGGCGCGCAGGTGGCGAGGAACGCCAGATTCCAGTCGAGGCTCGTCGGGAGCGCGCCGATGAGGGCGGTGCCGGAGAGCATGCCGATCATCGCGGAGAACTCGTAGGCGTTGAGCGCCGAGGCGAGGGAGAGCCCCGTCGTGTAGCGGAGGATCGCGGTGAGCCCGCCGACCATGCCGAGGGCGTGGCCCACGCCCATCAAGAGCCGTCCGAGGACGAGGACGGGGAAGGGCCCGCCGGACGTGAGGACGAGGACGCCCGCCGCCATCACGCACGGCCCCAGCACGACGGCGCGCCGCAGGTGGTGCGTGAGGAAGAGGCCGATGGGGATGTCGGCGAGCATGCGCGCGAAGCCGAACGCCCCCGCGACGATGCCGAGCTGCCAGTCGAGGAGCCCGCCCCCGCGCGCGAGCTCCGGCAGGATCGCGGGGAAGGCGCCGAGGGAGAACGTGCTGGAGAAGATCGTCACGGAGAGGAGCGCGATCAGGGACGTCACGAGGACTTCTATGGTAAACCATGGACCCAGTGATCGAGTCGTCCCTTCGTGCAGGCGAAAGGAGCGCGATGATGCTGCTGCCGACATCGGTCGTGGGAAGCCACGGCCTGCCCGGGTGGGTGTGGCTCGCCCGCGAGGCGATGGACGCCGGGCGCCTGGGCGCCGTCGACGTCCGCGAGCTGATGGAGGATGCCACGCAAGCGGCGCTCCTCGACCAGGAGCGCGCGGGCGTGGACGTCCTCACGACGGGCGAGATGATGCGCGTCCGCTTCATCATCGGTTTCTACGACCGCATCAAGGGTCTTCGCACGCTCGAGGCGCCGCGCAAGCTCGGCCAGCCGCTCTGGGACACGAACACGCCCTTCGAGGTCGTCGACAAGATCGCGGCGCCCGACGGCCTCGGGATCGTCGAGGAGTGGAAGCTCGCCCGCTCGCTGACGACCAGGCGGCTGAAGGCGACGGTGCCAGGCCCGTACACGCTGCTGGTGCCGCTCCGGCTGGGCGGCCCCTATCGCGACAAGGACACGCTGCTCGCGGATCTGGTCGCGATCGTCAACGCCGAGTGCCGGGCGCTCGTGGCGGCGGGCTGCGACTTCATCCAGATCGACGAGCCCCACAGCGGGATGTACACGGGCACGGCGCCCCGATTCAACAAAGGAGTCAACCGCGCCGTCGAGGGCGTCGACGCGAAGATCGCCGTCCACGTCTGCTTCGGGAACCTCTACGGCCGGCCGTTCGCGGCCGTGCGCGACTTCCGCAACGTCTACCCGGCGCTGCGCGACCTCACGGCCTCCCAGATCGTGCTGGAGTACGCGAACCGCGGCATGGAGGATCTCAAGCTCTGGAAGGAGTTCCCGACGGACAAGGAGCTGGGCGCCGGTGTGATCGACGTGAAGGCGTTCAAATCTGAAACGGCGGCGGAGGTCGCCGAGCGGATCCGGGCGGTGCTGAAGATCGTCGCGCCGGAGAAGCTCTGGCTCAACCCCGACTGCGGCTTCTGGGAGACGCCGCGCTGGGTCGTCAAGCAGAAGCTCGCCGCGCTCGTCGAGGGCGCGCGCATCGTCCGGAAGGAGCTCGGCGGATGACGTCGCGCCGCGCGACGCGCTGGCTCATGGCGCTCACCCTCCCGGCGCTCGTCGGCTGCGCGGTGCTCGAGCGCGCGCGGCAACTGGTGGGCGCTCGACCGCGGCCCGTCGGGCCAGGCGCCCGACCCGGCGGCCACGCCCGAGGCTGTCGTGCAGGTCTACGCCGCCCGCGCCGTGAGCTGGCGCGGCGTGTTCGCCATGTCGGCGAGGGACATCCCGCACACCGGGCCGGCGACGAGATGCGCGAGCTCGAGGACGCGGTATCCCGCGAGCGGGAGCGCCACGGCGACAAGGCTACACCACTCGGCCCCGTGGTGGTATCTTCGTGGGTCATGGACACCCTGGAGCTCGGGCTCGCCGGCAAGGTCGCGATCGTCACGGGCGGCAGCGAAGGCCTCGGCCGCGCCTGCGTGGAGCGCTTCGCCCTCGCGGGCGCCAAGGTCGCCACCTGCGCCCGGCGCAAGGACGTCCTCGAGCGCGCGGCCCGCGAGATCCGGCGCGCCACCGGCGGCGACGTGCTCGCGGTGGCCTGCGACGTGACGCGCGCCGAGGAGGTGGAGGCGTTCGTCGCGGCGACCGTCAAGCGCTGGAGCGTCGTGGACATCCTCGTGAACAACGCCGGCACCTCCGCGGCCGCGGGGTTCGAGCAGGTGGACGACGCCCAGTGGCAGGAGGACCTCGATCTCAAGCTCATGGCCGCGATCCGCTTCTGCCGCCTCGTCATCCCGCACATGAAGCGCCGCGGGGGCGGCCGGATCATCAACGTCACGACGGTCGGTGGCAAGGCGCCGGCCGCCCGCTCGCTGCCGACGAGCGTGACGCGCGCGGCCGGGATCAACCTCACCAAGTCGCTCGCCAACGAGTTCGCGGCCGACCGGATCCTCGTGAACACGATCTGCCTCGGCGTGGTGAAGAGCGGCCAGTGGGAGCGGCGGATCAAGGGCGACGCCGACGCGTTCTACCGCGAGATGGCCGAGAAGCGCCGCGTCCCGCTCGGCCGGTTCGGCGAGGCGGCCGAGTTCGCCGACCTGGTCGCGTTCCTCTGTTCCGAGCGCGCGGCGTACATCACGGGGGCGGCGATCAACTTCGACGGCGGCATGTCCGCCGCGGTCTAGTGTCGCGTCCGCGAAATCCTGTTCACGACCGGACGGCGGGGGCCGACGGGCGCGT
>JACPCG010000203.1 GCA_016179925.1 Candidatus Rokuibacteriota bacterium
TTCGAGCCGCTCTGGTTCTGCGGGACCTGCCGCGCCTGCCGGATGGGCGCCTCCTATCTCTGCTACGCGCTCAAGATCATCGGCGTGGAGCTGCCGGGCGGCATGCGCGAGTACTGCACCGTGCCCGCCGCGCGGCTCTTGAAAGTCCCGGCGACTCTCGCCGACGACCACGCGGTGATGATCGAGCCGCTCGCCGTCGCCACCCACGACGTGCGCCGCGCCCAGGTTCAGGCGGGGGATGCCGTGCTCGTTTTCGGCGGCGGGCCCATCGGCGCGCTCATCGCGCTCGTCGCGCGGACGCGCGAAGCGCGCGTCGCCGTCGTGGAGGTGAACCCCTTCAGGATCGGCCTCCTCGAGTCGCTCGGCCTCGAGACCGTTGGCCCCGACATCGACGTCAGACGGTTCACGAACGACTGGACCGGCGGCACCGGCGTGGACGTTGCCTTCGAGGTGTCGGGCAACCCCGCCGCCGCGCGCCTCGTCACCGACGTCGTGCGCGTGTGGGGCACGGTCAGCATCGTCGGGATCCACGCCGAGCCGATCCCGGTGAACCTCTACCAGATGTTCGCCCGCGAGCTCGTCATGCACGGGAGCCGCCTCTACGCGCGCGAGGACTGGGAGGAGGCGATCCGCCTGGCCGCTTCCGGCGGCGTCCCCGTGGCGCCGCTCGTGAGTCGCACGATCCCACTCGAGGAGCTGCAGCGCGGGATGGAGCAGGCCCTGGCCGGCGGGCCCGTCATGAAGGTCCTCGTGGACCTGACATCAGGTTGACGGTCGCGCGGCGGGCCCGGCGCCGACGGGCGCGTGCGACAGGGGTCGCGGGACCACGCGGCACGCGTCCGCTGCCCCGGTGCGGCTGGGCTCCAGCCGGGCGCGCCCGGTCCGCGCTCCCCGGGGCGGGAACGGGCTCCCGCGGCCCCTGTCGCACGCGCCCGTCGGCGCCGGGCTCCCGCGGCGGCGGTTCTTGACATGATTTCAGCGACGCGACACTAGCCGGCGAGGAAATCCTCAAGGATCTTCTGGTCCACCGGGTCCACGGACGTGAGGCGGATCTGCGTCAGGCGCTCGCCGTCCCGCTGCGCCTCCCCCACGATCTTCCCGTAGAGGTCGCCCGAGTCGTAGCCGAGCCCGGGGTAGTTCAGCCGGAGCCGCACGTTCGTGAGCTGGGGCAGGGGCGCATCGAGCCGGACGTCGAGCCGGCGCGTCCCGAGCCGCCGCACCGTGCCCGATACGCGCTCCTCGCCGACGACCTTGCCCTCGATGACGCGGCACGTGAGCGGCAGCGCGACGTCCACCTGGGGGTCGCCCTCTGTCGCCATCTCGGGGAGCCGCTGGGCGAAGCGCCCGGCGATGCCGCGCAGCTCGTAGAGCACGAGCGGCTCCGCGATCCCCTTCACTTCCACCGGCACCGGCGCGCCGACCTCCGCGAGGTCGCGCACGCGTTCGAGCATCGCCGCGCTCACGAAGACCTGGCCGCCGACCGTCGCGCTCTCCACGCGCGCCGCCACGTTGACGGCGTTGCCGACGACCGCGTACTTCGCGCGCTGCGCAGAGCCGATGTTGCCGACGACCGCCTCGCCCGTGTTGACGCCGATCCCCATCTCGAAGCGCGGCAGGGCCCGCGCCGCATTCGCCGCGTTGACCTCCGCCATCGCCCGCTGCATGGCGAGCGCGGCCCCGGCCGCGCGCGCGGCGTGGTCCGGGTGCGCGATCGGCGCGCCGAAGACGGCGAAAATCGCGTCGCCGATGAACTCGTTGATCGTGCCGCCGTGGGCGGTGATGATGTCGGTCATCCGCGCCAGGTACTCGTTCAGCACCGCCGTGACCTGCTGCGGGTCGCCCCGCTCGGCGAAGCGCGTGTAGCCGCGGAGATCGGACATGAGGATGGTGACCTCGCGCTTCTCGCCGCCGAGCCTGAGCGCGTCGGGCGATTCGAGGAGCGTGTGGGCGACCTCGGGCGAGACGTACCGGCCGAAGGTGTCGCGGATGTAGTCGCGCTGGCGCAGTCCGTCGAGCATCGCGTTGAACGCCTCGGTGAGCCGGCCGACCTCGTCGCTCGAAGGGACGGGCAGCGTCTCCGACAGGTCGCCCGCGGCGACGCGCGCGACCCCGCCGGTGAGGGCGCTCACCGGCCGCGTGATCCGGCGCGCCAGCAGCACGCCGACGACCAGCGCGAGCAGCGCGCCGGCGATGGAGGCCTGGAGGACCGTGGTGCGCACTTGCGCCAGCCGGCGGACATAGACCGACACGCGGTAATCGACGTCGAGCACCGCGACGGTCCGCCCGGCCGTGTCCTTGATGGGCGCGAACGCCGTGATCCACGTCCCGCTCTGGTTGTGGTAGATCGGGGTGTACGCGGCGACGCCTTCCCGGAACGCGCGGCCGAGCGGCTCGATCAGCTCGGGGACGAGCGAGTACGGCTCGCCGGGCGCGCCCGGCCCGCGGCTCGTCACCATGAAGCGCGCCTGCCGCTTCGCCGCGTCGAAATCGGTGAGCGTGTAGATCGGCGTGTCGAGGCGGTTCTCGTCCTGGACCGCGGCGAGCGCGGCCCGGATGCGGCGGTACGGCTCCGAGTCCATCCGCCGCGTGCGCGCGACCTCGGCGTGGAACGCGGGGTCGACGAGGAGCACGCCGGTGCGCGCGATGTTCAGCAGCACCTCGCCCAGCGTCTCCTCGAGGTCCCGCTTCTGGTGCTCGTAGATCAGGCCGCCGACCAGGCCGACGCCGATCAGCGTCACGGCCACGAAGAGCGCGGCGAGACGGACGCTCAGGCGCTGCCAGGGGCGGAGCGGCGTCACGGGGAAAGTATGACACCGGCGACAAGCCCGAGGGTGCGCGGCGGGTGACGCTCGCGTGGGCGCTCGGCGCGCTCGTCATCGCGGCCGCGAGCTTCGTGATGGGGCTCGCCGGTTTCGGCATCGCCCTGGTCGCGCTCGCGTTCCTGCCGTACCTCATGGCGCCCGCGGACGCGATCGTCCTCATCACGCTCTACGCCGCCGTCTTCGCGCTCGCGATCTTCGTCCCGGTGCGCCGCGACTTCACGCCCGCGCGCGTCGCCGACCTCATCCTCGGCACGGTCGCCGGCACGCCGCTCGGCGTCTGGGCGCTCGCGAGCCTGCCCGCGAGCGTCCTGAACCGGCTGATCGGCCTCATGCTGCTCGTGGCCGTCGCTCTCGAATGGCGCGGGCTCTATCCCGAGCGCCTCGCGGGACGACACTGGGGGCTCGGCGCCGGGGTCCTCGCCGGCGTGATCGGCGGCGCCGTCGGCACACCGGGGCCGCCCGTCATCGTCTACGCGACGACGCAGGGGTGGAGCCCGCGGACGATCAAGGCGAACCTCCAGGCCTTCTTCGTCGTGAACCAGGCGGTGATCCTCGCGGGCTACTGGTGGGCGGGACTGCTCACGCGCGAGGTCTGGCGCCTGACCGCGGTGTTCGCCGTCCCGGCCATCGTCGGCGTCGCCCTCGGCATCGCCTGCTTCAACCGGGTGGACCACGTCCGATTCAGGCGGATCGTGTTCGCGCTGCTCTTCGTCTCGGGCGCCGTGCTGCTCGT
>JACPCG010000062.1 GCA_016179925.1 Candidatus Rokuibacteriota bacterium
ACGCCCTCGACGACGCACGCCCCCAGCGCTTCGGCCATGCTCGCGAGCGCCTCGGCGCGCGTGGCCCCGGACGCGACCAGCTTGAACAGCAGCGGGTCATAGTAGACGGGTACCGCACTCCCCGTTTCGACGCCCGACTCGATCCGGATCCCCTCGCCCGACGGCAGCGCGAGCTTCACCACTGTGCCCGGCGAGGGCAGGAAGCCCTTCGCCGGGTCCTCAGCATACACGCGACACTCGATGGCCGCCCGGCGCTGCACGATCTCGTCCTGGCGCCACCGGAGCCGCTCGCCGGAGGCGACGCGGAGCTGCTCGACCACGAGGTCGAGGCCGGTCACCTCCTCGGTGACGGGGTGCTCGACCTGGAGCCGCGTGTTCATCTCGAGGAAGTAATAGCCGCCCGCGGCGTCGACGAGGAACTCGAGCGTGCCTGCGTTCACGTAGCCGATCGCGCGGGTCCCGGCGACCGCCGCGCGCGTGAGCCCGTCCTTGACCTCTGGCGGGAGGTTCGGCGCCGGCGATTCCTCGACGAGCTTCTGGTGGCGCCGCTGGATCGAGCACTCGCGCTCGTGGAGATGGAGGGCCGTGCCCGCCACGTCTCCGAAGACCTGGATCTCGACGTGGCGGGGGCGGTCGAGATATTTCTCGACGTAGAGGTCGCCGCGGCTGAACGCCGCCTGGGCGCGTCGCGAGGCTGTCGCGAATGACGTGGGCATGTCCTTCGCCGCGTCCACCCGCGCCATGCCGATCCCGCCGCCGCCGGCCGCGGCCTTCAGGATCACCGGATAGCCGATGTCGCGCGCGGCGATCGCCGCCTCCCCCGCGTCCACCACGGTCTCGGCGCTCCCGGGGACCACGGGCACGCCCGCCGCGGCCATGAGCCGCCGCGCTTCCGTCTTGTCGCCCATCGCCTTGATCGCCTCGGGCGAGGGCCCGATGAACACGAGGCCGGCCCGCCGGCACGCCTCGGCGAAGCGCCAGTTCTCGGAGAGGAAGCCATAGCCCGGATGGATCGCGTCGGCGCCCGCGTCGCGCGCCGCCTCGAGGATGCGCTCGATGCTGAGATAGCTCTCGCGCGCCGGCGCCGGGCCGATCGCCACCGCCCGGTCGGCGTCCCGTACGTGGAGCGCGTCGCGGTCGGCCTCCGAGTACACCGCGACGGTCTTCACTCCGAGCTGGCGACATGCGCGGAACACGCGCCGCGCGATCTCTCCCCGGTTGGCGACCAGGACCGTCCGGATCAAGGGGGCGGCAGAGCGGGGCGGGCCGCGTCCACTCGCGCGACCTCGAGGGCGGCCACGCGCCAGCCGTCAGCGGCGGGAACCCAGCGGGTCAGCAGGGTCGCCGCACCGTCCGCGCCCTCGAAGCTGAGCTTCACGAGGCGGTGGTGGCCGACCCGCGCGAAGGCGACGACCCGGTGAGCGGCGGGCTTCACCGCATAGAGGGACGATTCCGCCCCAACGTCCCAGGCCGCGCCCGCCGCGAGCCACCGCCGCGGCGCCGCCGCGTCGCGCGCGAGCAGCGCGTCGCCGAACGACTGGAGGGTCGCGCGCAGGTCGTCGGGGATCGGCCACACGGTGACGGTCCGCTCGAGGCGGATCCACTCCCGCGCGTCGTCGTCCAGCTCAGGCGGCTGTGTCGCCGTCGGCGGAGCCGCCGAGGCCTGAGGCAGTCCGTCGCCCGTCACGCCGCCCGCCGCGGCCAGCAAGCCCTCGAGCCGCCCCTGCCACACCGCCGCCCGCTCGTCGAGCGCGGGCGTGCTCGCGAGATGGCGCAGGATCGTCTCACCCGCGGCGATGTGCCTCGCCTCGTCCTCGATGCACCGCTCGAGGATCCGCCGCGTCGGCGGCTCGTAGACGGGGTTGGCGCGCGCCACATGGTCCCGGTAGGTCGCGAGCAGGTGCGGCTTGAGCACGCGATAGACGCCGACCAGCCGCTCGACGGTCTGCTCCTTCCCTTCCGGCTCTTCGAGGGCGTCCATGAAGGCGGCGAAGGCCGGGTTCGGGGGCTCCGAGACCTGGGCGGGCGCGCGCAGCTCCGGCAGGCGCTTGCCGAAGGCGTCCGCGTGCTGGGCGAGATCCCACACGTGGCGGCCCATGAGAAGCTTCGCGGAGATCTCCGGGGTGAGCGCGATCCAGCCGCCGAGCGCGCGCAGCGCCCGCTCGACGGCGTAGCGGTAGTTGCGGATGAGCCGGGCGGAATGATCGACCGAGAACCGTCCTTCGAGGGGGTGCGGCACGAGGCTAGTAGACCTGCGACCGCTGGGTGGACTTGATGAGGCGCTCGATCTCCTCTTCGGTGAAGCCGGCCATGCGCCGGACGTCGGTCGCGATGGACACGGGCACCGCCTCGTGGTCGCCCAAGCGCCGCATGCCCCCCAGGTTGAAGCGCTCGTCGATCGTCTCCTGGAACTCGATCGCGCGCCGCCGCCGCTCGGGGTCGCCCTCGGTCAGCCGGGTGAGCCACTTCGAGCCCATGCGGACGTGCGTGATCTCGTCGGCCAGCACGAACTCGACGGCGCGCTCGAGGATCGGATCGCCCATCTTCCGCGCGATGTGCACGAGCTGGTTGAAGACGTCGCAGGCGAGCCCCTCGAGCCCGCGGTTCACGCCGGCGACGCGCGCCGCCGCGTCCTCGGCGCACGCGCACCGCCAGAGGATCGTCGTCTCGGGGAACTCGCCCGCGTAGCCGTCGAGGTGCTCGAGCAGGCGGAGATAGATCTCGACGTGGCGCGACTCGTCCCACACCTGCCGGGCCATGTCCAGCGTGAACTCCCACGGCGCCTCGGGGAAATCGCACACGGTCCGGCCCGCACCCTCCATCGCCTGCAGCTCCCCGACCATGATCCCGTGCACGCGGTCCTTGATGGAGTCGCGGCTCGCGAGGTCCGGGAACGGCGGGAGCCCCTGGTCGATCTTGAGCTGGGCCACCTCCCGCGCGCGCATCCGCACGAAGCGGTCGTCGCGCGCGAGCTTGTCGTAGGCGATCGCCGGACTCGGAATGAACCGCTGTTCAGCGAGTGTAGCCGATGCGCCGCGTCCTGGCCAGACATCGCATTTGGCGATCCTCGGTAGAGTTTAGTCCGCCCGACAGGTGCTCGCTGCCTTCGCATCCACGGCGGTCTCGCCTGAGGCGTTCGCCGCCTGAAGCTCAGATGCGTTCCTTGAACTCCTTGCCGATCGACGCTACCGCCGGCTCGGCGCGGGCCCCATCGTCTCCCGCATCACCACGGCCAGCTCCCGCAGCGCCCGGGCGCCATCGCCAACGTAGGTCGAGCCGTGCATGGTGGCGAGCGTGCGGGGCTTCAGCTCAGCGAGGGACTCCATGATGCCGGCGGTCTGCGCAGTGTACGGCATGTAGTTGGCGAGGATGCCCGCTTGGTACTCCAGGTAGGTCTGGCGAGCCCGCTCCACCACGTCGGATTCGGTGACCGGCTCCACGTCCCCGTTCTGATGGAACAGATCGGAGCAGAGCAGCGTCCGGTTGGTCTCGTCGAACATGAGCCCCGCCTCCCAGCAGTGGGGCACATGGGGCGTGTGGAGGAACCGCCAGCGTGCCCGGCCCGTCGCCAGCACGTCGCCGTGGGCGAGCGCCCGTGCGGGGCGGATCGCGAAGTCATTGATACTCACCAGCGCGCCCACCACGCTGCACACGGGCGTGGCCTCGGACGCGAGCTCGAGCCACTCGTTGAGCGAGCCGCACTCGTCGGCCTCGAAGTGGCTGAAGCCGATCCAGCGAACGTGGGACGGCGGCAGGACGCGGGCCACCGCCTCGCGCACGACGGAGAACATCGCCCTGGGGCCGGTGTGGAAGAGCAGCGGCTCCCGGTCACGGACGAGGAACTGATTGAACTGGAGGTGAATCTCGGGGACGAACGTCGACAGGCGATACACGTCGGGAGCGATCTCGGTGACGGACGTCATGGCAGCCTCCTGTCTTGTGGTGGCGTTTATGCGGGGGCCGACGACTTCTCGAGCCAAGCAACGAGGGCTTCGACCACGAGGCCGGCGGCGTCGTCACCGGCGCCGCGGGCGACGAGGCTCTTCCAGACGCCAAAGTCGGTGAGTGCCAGCACGCCGCCGACGATCCGCTCGTCAGCGGCCAGGGGGCCCAGCGCCTCCCGGACGACGGCTTCGAGCTGGGCCTCGCGGGCACGCATGCCGGCGTCGAGCGCCGGGACCGCCGCCCGCTCGGACCGCGCCCGCTCGAGCCAGCGCGCCGCCCGCCCGTAGAACGCGAACAGCTCACGGACGAGAAGCTCGACGCGACGCGAGCGTGCTTCCACGCCCTCGAAGATCCCCGGCGCCGGGGGGCGCGTGATCTCGCTGATACGCCCGCCGCAGGCCCGGACCACGTCATCGAGCGCGGGGAAGTGACGGTAGACGGTTCCGACGGCGACATCGGCGCGGCGGGCGATGTCCTCGAAGCGGGTGGCCAGGACCCCCTTCTCGCCGTGCAGGTCGACTACGGCCTCGACAATTCGGCGGCGCGTGGCCTCCTTCGCGGCGCCCCGGGCCCCCAGGCGATACGACCTCGGTGCCATAATTAATTTAGATTGCTACTTCAATTAATTATGACTGTCAAGAAATAACAAGGGCCTCCCGACGAAGACCCTTAGACGCGTTCCTTGAACTCCTTGCCGAGGAGCCCCTCGGGCCGGAGCAGGAGCACCACGATGATGATCACGAAGGCGAGCGTGTTCTTGAACTGGATCGTGAGGTAGGCGCCGGTCAGGCTCTCGGCTACGCCGAGAATCAGGGCGCCCACGACGGCGCCGGGCAGGCTGTTGAGCCCGCCCAGCACGGCGGCGGCGAAGCCCTTCAGGAACGGGTCGAGCATGAAGAACGGATCCAGCAGGAGCGCCGGGGCGAGGAAGATCCCCGCCACGACGCCGAGGGCTGAGGCCACGCCCCAGGACACGCTCAGCACCATGCGCGTCGGGATGCCGAGCGTCTGCGCCGCCATCACGTTCTCCGACGTCGCGCGCATCGCAAGGCCGAGCCGTGTCTTCTGCACGAGGAGATAGAGCAGGAGGCTCCCGACGAGCCCCGCCGCGAGCGTCGCCAGCGAGAGCTGGCTCACGACGACGAGCCCGATCGTGTAGGTCTTCGTGTCCGAGATCGGGAACGGGAGCGCGACGGGCTCGGCCCCCCACTGCCAGACGACGCCCCCCTGGATGATCAGCGCGAGCCCCAGCGTGAGGATGACCATGCCGAGGAGGTTCGCCCCCTCGCGCTGCGCCTTCACGAGCACGACGAAGTAGAACGCGATGCCGACGGCCGCGCCCGTGAGGAGGCTCAGGCCGAGCGCGACGGGAAACGAGTACTGGTTCGTGAGGAGCGAGAACGACACGAACGTCGCGAGCGTGGCGATGTCCGCGTGGGCGAAGTTGAGCACGCGCGTCGAGCGGTAGATGAGCACGATGCCGAGCGCCACGAGCGCGTAGAGGCTCCCCGCGGAGAGGCCGGTGAACGAGTATTGGAGGAGCTTTTCCATGACCTATCTGAACGGCCAGAGCTGGAAGTAGAGGCGCGTCTTGAGCCAGCGACCGAAGAGGCCGAGCGGCTCGAAGATGAGGACGACGAGGATCGTCACCCCGTAGACGACGGGGACCATCTCGCGGAAGTTCGAGAACACCTTCGGCACGAGGATGACGAACAGCGCGCCCAGGATGGACCCCTCGATGGACGCGACGCCGCCGATGATGACCGCCACGAAGAGGGTGAGCGACTCGCCGATGTTGAAGATCTGGGGCTCGATGTGGCCGAGCACCTGGGCGTAGAGCGCGCCGTGGACGCCCGTGTAGAAGGACGAGACCGCGAACGACAGGAGCTTGTAGCGCGTCAGGTTGACGCCGTTCACTTCGGCCGCGATGTCGGCGTCGCGGATGGCGATGAGGGCGCGGCCGATGTAGGAGGAGACGAGGTTGTAGGTCACGAGCGTGAAGCCGGCGAGGAGGGCCACGTAGACGTAGTACTCGTAGCGCGTGCTCGAGAGCCCGAACATGGGCTTGAGCTTGGCGATCGCCAGCCCGGAGCGCCCGCCCGAGAGCACCTCCCAGTTGACGAAGATCTGGTAGACCGCCACGCCGAAGCCGAGCGTCGCGATGGCGAGATACGGGCCCTTGAGCCGGAGCGACGGGAAGCCGACGAGCACGCCCGCGAGCGCGGCGACGGCCCCGGCCGCGGCGAGCGCCACGAGAAAGGGGGCACCCCAGATCCGCATGTGGCCGAAGGCGAAGGCGCCGATGGCGAGGAACCCGGCCTGGCCGAAGGAGATCTGGCCCGTGTAACCGATCAGGATGTTCTGGCCCATCACGCCGATCGAGTAGAGCGCCACGAGCGTGGCGATGAAGACCATGTAGTCCGGCGCCACCCAGGGGAAGGCCGCGACGGCCA
>JACPCG010000063.1 GCA_016179925.1 Candidatus Rokuibacteriota bacterium
GTCCAGCGAGGGCCAATGGATACCGACTCCGCGTCCGATGAAGCGCCACCGCGCGCGTTCGCGCTTGCTGCCGTGGAGAAGGCGCGGATACCAGACGAGTGGCACCGCCAACGTTCGGCCATCCTCAAGCTGGACGGTGAGCTCGTCGTCCGTCACTTTGACATCCACCGCGCGGGCGGCCAGAAGGTCACTCGTTGAAGTAGGCATCCCAGCTCCTCAGCAACGCTTCTCGGTGTTGCTCAACCAACCGTTGAATCCGGCGAACCTCGCCCCCTCGTCCTCGTTCGCATGTGCGTCGAACTACTATTGGACTGCAACGCCGTCATCTGCCACGGGATGCCGGCATCCAACAGTGGATGCGAGCATCTCTACCTGGATGGCGCCCGGGCATCTGCATGGAGATTCTCTCGGCTCGCCCCCGGGCATCCACTATTGGATGGGTGACCATGGTAAGGCTGCCTGCCGCCTCGCGCCGAAGATAGCACAGAGTCTGCGCGTCGTGACTCGGAGGGGCCGGCCCGGTATGATGCGGGCCAATCTCCCGAGGGGCGAATCGCCAGAGCGGCTCGGGGTGTCTTTCCAGGGAGTCCCGCGGAGGGTGGCATGGACCGCTACGACCTGCTCGTGATCGGCGGCGGCGCGGCCGGCATCAACGCGCTGAAGCAGGGCCTGAAGCTCGGCGCGCGCGTCGCGCTGATCGACTCGGGGCCGCTCGGAGGCGCCTGCATCAACCGGGGGTGAATCCCGAAGAAGACCTTGGTAAGGTCTGGGCGGGTTCACCAGCTGGTCAAGAACGCGGCAACCTTCGGCACGCGCACGGGCGAGGTCGCGCTCGACTGGGACGCGATCGTTCGCCGCCAGCACGAGATCGTCCGCGAGCTGCGCCCCCCGCCCGACGCCTTCGAGCGCTCCGGTGCCACGGTCTACCTCGCCGACGCGCGGTTCGTCGACGCCCACACCGTCCAGGCGGACGGCAGCCGGGTGCACGGCGAGAAGATCGTCATCGCCGCGGGCTCCGAGCCCGTGGTGCCGCCCATCCCCGGGCGGGAGCTCGCGATCACCTCCGACGCGATCCTGTTCCTGCCGCGCTTTCCCGAGAGCCTCGTGCTCGTGGGCGGCGGCGTCGTCGGGCTCGAGATGGCGGGCGCCTTCGCCGATCTCGGCTCGCGCGTGACGGTGATCGGCCGGGAGCCCGAGATCCTCCCGGCGCTCGACCGCGATGTGGCGGCCTACATCAGGACGCTCCTCGAGCGCCGCGGGGTGGTCTTCCACCTCGACGCCGCGGTGGAGCGGCTCTCGGGCAGGGCCGGCGAGGTGACGGCGCACGTGACGCGCGACGGCCGGGAGCTGGCGATCACCGCCGCCCAGGTCTGCCTCGCCGTGGGGCGCCGCTACAACCCCAAACGCGCCGGCACCGACGCGCTCGGCCTGGAGATGGGCCGGCTCGGCTTGCGCGTGAGCGAGCACCTCAGGACGTCGCTCCCGCACATCTACGCGGCCGGTGACGCCGCGGGCAACCAGCAGCTCACGCCCACGGCGGCGTACGAGGGGAAGCTGGCGGCCCGGAACGCGCTCGAGGGCGACGTCGAGCGCGTCGATTACTCGGTCGTGCCCCAGACGATCTTCACCACGCCCGAAGTCGGCCGCGTCGGCCTCACGCACAGCGAGGCCCTCGCCCGCGGTGTGGCCTGTCACGTCGCCCGGCACGACACGAAAGGTGCCTCCAACGGGCGGGCCACCGGCGAGGATGCCGGCTACCTGAAGCTCGTCTTCGACGGGGCGACGGAGAAGGTCCTCGGCGTCCAGATGGTCTCCTACGCCGCGGCGGAGCTGATCCAGCTGGCCGCGCTCGCGATCAGGACCGGCGCCGACGCGCGGCTTCTCTCCAGTCAGCTCTCGATCCACCCGAGCCACGGCGAGCGCCTGATCAAGATCTTCGGCCACGACCACCACGAGGTCTGCGAGCCGGAGTAGCCTGGCCGAGCCCTCCGATCCACCGTGACGGGGGCCGCGGCCCGTGAGTTTGCTCGCGCGTCACGGGACATCTCGTGAGGGCGTTTCCCGCCACAACGTGTGGGCCAACGCCTTCGCGACGCTTCCCCACACTCACGCCCAGGGTTGCATCTTGGGGCCGTAGCCGCCGATCCGATCGACCTTCACGCGCACGATCAGGCGCTTCTCGCCGGGGCGCCGGAAGGGATACTTGTCGACGCCCAGGAAGCGCTTCGCGAGCTTGTCGATGTGCTGGTCCGCGCCGGGCTCGGTCACGCTCGC
Source organism: Candidatus Rokuibacteriota bacterium (assembly GCA_016179925.1). Taxonomy (GTDB): domain Bacteria; phylum Methylomirabilota; class Methylomirabilia; order Rokubacteriales; family CSP1-6; genus JACPCG01. Next base: position 2,275 of record JACPCG010000063.1, read on the forward strand.
CGTTCCGTGGAAGACCATGTACGACTGAGGATCGTTGCGGTCCTGCACCGAGATGATGGTGCGGGGGTCGCGGCGCAGGTTCCGCGGCTTAAGCCGCCCTTCCGCGGTGTTGAAGAGCACTTCATCGCCGTCGACATCCATCCAGACCATCGTCACCTGCAGCTTGCCGGCCGCATTGTACGTGATGACGTGCCCGTAGGCCTTGTCCTGCAGGATGCGCTGCACGGACTGCGGTAATGCGATCGCCATGACCGGCCCTCCCTGGTGCGCTTTCGCGTTCGTGCGAACTCGTGGTTCCCTGGAGCCGAAGGTAGCCCGGCCGTTCCCGGTCGGCAAGGCGACGCCCACCGGGGCGCGCTCCGGCCGGCATGGAGGGGGTGTCTAATGGGCCGGAGGCGCAAGGCGATGACCCGGGAAGAGCTGAGGCTCAAGGAGGCCCAGGAGCGGACGGCCCACTGGAGGCGGTGGGGCCCGTATCTCACCGAGCGCCAATGGGGGACGGTCCGCGAGGACTACAGCCCGTACGGCACCGCGTGGGAGCACTTCCCCCACGAGCACGCGCGCTCGCGCGCCTATCGCTGGGGCGAGGACGGGATCGGGGGAATCACCGACAACCACGGCCGGCTGTGCCTGGCGCTCGCGCTCTGGAACGGGCGCGATCCGATCCTGAAAGAGCGCCTCTTCGGGCTCACCGGCAACGAGGGCAATCACGGCGAGGACGTGAAGGAGTACTACTTCTACCTCGACTCGACGCCCACGCACTCCTACATGAAGTTCCTCTACAAGTATCCGCAGACGGCCTTCCCCTACACGGCGCTCGTCGAGGAGAACCGGCGGCGGGACCGGCGCGCGCCGGAGTTCGAGCTGATCGACACGGGCGTCTTCGACGAGGACCGCTACTTCGACGTGGTCGTGGAGTACGCGAAGGCGGCGCCCGACGACATCCTCGTCCGGATCACCGCGACGAACCGCGGCCCCGAGCCCGCCGAGCTCCATCTCCTGCCGACGCTCTGGTACCGGAACACCTGGTCGTGGGACACCTCCGGCCCGGAGCGGCCGACGCTGCGCGCGGGGAACGGCCGGGACGGCCACGCGGTGGTCGAGGGCGAGCACCCCTCGCTCGGCGACCGGTGGCTCTACTGCGCGGGCGCGCCGGAGCTCCTCTTCACCGAGAACGAGACGAACGCCGAGCGG
>JACPCG010000059.1 GCA_016179925.1 Candidatus Rokuibacteriota bacterium
CGCGAGTCGCAGCGTCACGGACGGCGCGTCCCGGAGGAAGGCGGCGATGCGATCGAGGTGGCCGGCCATCGCGGGTACCAGGCGGGCCGTGCCCGGCTCGAAGACGACGGGCGCGAGGGCGACGGCCTCCACCTTCGAGTCCTCGCTGAAGAAGAGCGACCCGACGCGGCTGAACGGCAGGGCGAGCAGCCGGATGGCGAGGGCGCGGACCGCGCTCCACACCGCGTCCCGAAAGTCGAGCTCCCGCGTGCTCAGGTCGACGGAGACGGGGACGGACAGACGGATCTCGCCGCGCGCGTTCTTCAGCAGCGCTACCAGAAAGCCGAGCGGCAGCCCGAGGCGGCGCTCGACCTCGTCCCCCGCGTCGGACCGCACGACCTCGACGTGCCGGACGACGACCTCGTGGCGCGCATCGAGCCGGGTGCCGACGAGGCTGTAGTCGGCGGCGGCGGTCATCGTGCCCCGCGTCGCCGTCCAGGCGATGAACCGCTCCAGGTACGGGTTGGCGCGGGGCAGGGGGAAGTCGCGCAGATCGACCTTCAGCTCGAGGACCGGCCGGTCGCCGGCCGCAGCCTCGCCCTGGAACTTCACCGACGAGCCACCGCCGAGCGCGCCGGCGCCGGTGAAGCGCGTGCGACGGCCGGGTGCCGTCGTCACGCCGGTGAAGGTCACATCGAGGTCCGAGAGCTGCTCGGCGTACGGTGGTGTCGTCGTCTGGTCCACGAACCTCGCGGAGGCCCGCTCGAGCGCGAACGTCCCGACCTCGATGGTCGGCGGCGGCGCCGCGACCGGCGGCGGGTTCGGCGGTGAGCCGCTCGGCGTCGAGCCCGTCCGGGCAGGGTCGCCTGAGTCCGTCGCGGCCCAGCGCGGCGTCACGAGGCGGCCAAGCGCGAATTCTCCCTGCGCGTCGCGCTCGATCAGGAGGCTCGGGCGGCGGAACCGCACCCGCTCGAGCGCGACCCGCGCCGGCCAGTCGACGTCGATCCCGACGGCCTCGGCGCGGCCCACCGTCACCACCGGGCGCTCCCCGTCGCTCAGCCGGAAGCGCTGCAGCCGCGCCGCTCCGCCGACCTTCACGGTGATCGGATCCAGCGCGACCGTCACCGCGAGGTCGCCGGTGACGCGTCCCGCCACCCGGCCCTCGATCGGCAGATAGGGCTGGGCCGGCGCCAGCTCCACGCCGTCCAGCGTCGCGCGCGCCTCGAGCCGGAAGGGGTCGAGGCTCAGCATCCCGCCGACGTCGAGCCGACCCCCGCCGGGCGTCGGCGAGGTGAGCTGAAGCTTCACCGGCCCGCGCGACGGCCACGTGAGGTCGTGGACGGCGAGCCGCGCGCCGGCGATCTCGAAGCGGGCGGGGGGCGTCGTGACGCCGTCGACGATCGAGGCCGCCCCGTCCTCGAAGATCCCCTCACCGAGCCGGAACTCGAACGACGTGGCGGCCGGCGCGGCCGGAGGCGGGGATGCCGGGCTCGCTGCCGTTGCGCCAGGGACGCGCTCCAGCAGTGTCCGCAGGAGGAAGCGGCCCTCCCGGTCGCGCTCGATGAGCGCCCACGAGCGTCGGACCCGGACCTTGTCGAGGGTGAACCGTTCGGGCCACGTCGCGTCGATGCCTGTCGCGCTGAGGCGCTCGACGGTGACCACGGGCCGAGGGCCGTCGGCCAGAGCGACGCTTCGCAGCGTCACGTCGCCGCGGGCGCGGAACCGGGGCTCCGGCGAGAGCGGACCGGTGACCGCCAGCGTCGCGTCGACGCGCGAGCGGACGAGAGCGCGAAACGGCAGATAGGGCTGGAGCAGCGCGAGGTCGGCGTCCGCGACGGCGAGTCGAAGATCGACGCTGCCGGGCTCGCCGATGACCGTCCCGTCGATGGCCACCGTGCCGCCCGCCGGCAGGGCGGCGTCGAGCCGGACCCGGACGGGCGCCGTCGCCGGCCATCTCAAATCATGGAGGCTGGCATCCACGCGCGTCACGTCGAGCCGCGTCGGTACGGCGCCCCGCCCGTCGACGAACGCCAGGGTGCCGTGCTCGACGGCCACCTCGCCGACGGCGATCGCCGGGCCCCGCGGGCGCGCGGCGTCGGGCGCCGGGGGCGGGCCGGGCGGCGCGGACGCAGCACGCGGCGGCGCGGGAGGCGCGAAGCGCGCGACCAGCGAGAACGCGCCCTGCCGATCGATCTCGACGAGCGCGTGAGGGCGCTCGAGTCGGAGCCGAGCGACGGCGACCCGCTCCGGCCAGAGGACGTCGAGGCCGGTGGCCTCGAGTCGGCGGAGGGAGAGCAGCCTCCGTCCGCCTTCGGCGAGCGCGAGCCGACTCCCGCCGAGATCGCCCTGCACGCGGGCGGTCAGCGACGCGCCGTAGGCGACGGTCGCCGTGACGCTCGCGCTCACGCGACCGCTGAGTCCGCTCGCCGTCGGCACATACGCGGCCACCGGCACTACGGCGACATCCTTGAGCTGCACGGCCAGCTCCGTCGTCCACGCGATCATGGGGGGTGGGGCGGTGAGGAGCGCGGTCCCGGTCGCGTCCACCTCGCCGCCGTCGCGGAAGCGTGCGCTCAGCTCGACGCGGGCGGGGCCATGGATGGGCCACGTGACGCCCTCGCTCGCGACCCGCAACCGCTCGAGGTCGATGCGGGTGGCCGCCACGCGCGAGTCGACGAGCGCGCCGCTTGCCGTGACCTCCAGCCGGCCGACGCCCACGGTGTCCTCGTGCCGCCGGGCGTCGGCGACCGCCACGCGGAGCGAGGGCGCCGACACCGCCAGTCGATCGGTTGCGCCGCGGCCGCGCGCCTCCACGCCGGTGAGCGTCACGTCGCCGGTCAGCCGCGTGCCGCCGGCGACGTCGTGGTCCACCTGGACCGAGGCGTTGACGACGCCGCGGTCGAGCAACGGTGGCCCGAGCGGTGGCGATGCCCTGGACGTCCTCGCGCCGGCTGGACAGGCGACTCGCCTCGACCGCCAGGTTCTGGACCGCCCAGATCCGCGCGGGGCTCAGCGTCCGGTCCTCGAGCGTCACGCGATCGCCGGCGACGGCGACGCGACCGACCGTCACGGCGCCACGACCGAACGCGATGTCCTCGGCGGTCACCCGGAGCGACGGCGCGGTCACGAAGTGCGCCGACCGCTTCAGCTCGACGCCGCTCAGCCCCGCGTCCAGCGCCAGCCGCGTCCCCCGTCGGGCGTCGTGGTCGATGCGCACGGACGCGTTCACGACCCCGCGCTCCGGCTGCACCGGCAGGTCGGGCGGCACGTAGAGCCGGAACAGCGCGAAGTCGACGTTGCGGACGACCGCCGTGGCGTGCAGCTCGAGCGGCGCGAGCCGGAGATTGGCGACCCACGCTGACACCGGCGAGCCGGCCACCACCGCACGGAGCATGCCGACCCCGGCGGGCGCGTCGCGAGCGCTCGACAGATTGCGGGCCTCGAGCGCGATGCCCTCGGCCTGCCAGCGCCGGACGGGCGCCAGCCGCGCGTCTTCCAGCATCACCGTGCCGCCGTCCACGGCGAGGCGACCCAGCTCGACGGCGCCGGGGCGGACCCGCAGATCCTCCACCGTGAGCCGCACCGCCGGGGCGGACAGGAACGCGGTCGCCTGCCCCGGTCGCCGTAGCTCGACGCCGCCGAAGACGGCATCGAGCGAGACGCGGGTGCCGGTCGCGACGTCGTGCACGATCGTCGCCGACGCATCGAGCTTCCCCCGCGCCGGGCTCAGCGGGCTACCCGGCGGCAGGTAGAGCGCGGCCAGCGACCCGTCGATCTCCCGCGCGATCAGCGTCGCGTGGAAGCGCAGCGGAGCGAGCCGCACGCCGCTGACCCAGAGCGAGATGGGCGAGCCCGCCGCGACGGCGCCGAGCGTGACGACGCCGGGTGGCGCCTCCGGCAGGGTCGAGACGCCGCGCGCGTCCAGCGTCACCGCCTCCACGCGCCAGGCACGCGGCGGCGCCAGCGTGCGGTCCTCGATCGCGAGGGCGCCGCCGCGCAGCGCGACCCGCTCGAGCGTGACGGCCATCGCCGTCCCGCCCCCCGCCTCGCGGGCGAGGAGGTCGGAGATGTTGAACTCGCGCGGGCCGGTGCGGACGATCCGGACCGTCGGGGCGTGGAGCGTGGCGCCGATGATGCGCACGTGACCGCGCAGCAGGTCACGGGGACTGAACCGTACCTCCAGCCGCTCGATCATCGCCAGCGGCCCCTGATCGCGATCCATCACGCGGAGGTCGCGGAGGGCGAGGCGGCCGTTGAAGAGATCCAGCTCGAGGGCGGCGAGCGTGACCGGGCGGCCGGTCATGGCCGCCACCCGCCAAACCACCACCCGGCGGACGATCTCGGGGACGGCGAGTACCCCGGCTGCCGTCAGCGCGACGAGCGCGACGGCCGCGAGTACGACGAGGCGGCGACCGCGACGCATGAATACCAACCGCGCGTCGGCCTCGCTATGCCTCGTGCACGGCCGCGAGGACCGGCGGCAGGGCCGCCAGCACCTCCCGGAGGCACCGGCGAATCCGGGCGATGTTCTCTTCCGCCTTCTCGGGGGTTTCCCCTCGTGACACCCGGGCGATGAACTCCTCGCGGCTGGTCGTCATGAGCAACGACGCGTTGATCTCCAGCTGGAGCGCGTGGACCCGCCGGCTCTGGGGGTGACCATACGTGGCCACGATGTTGCCGCCGGTGTAGCCGCTGACGTCCTGGTGCACCTCGAAGCCGTGGCGGGTGAAGATCGTGGCGATGGTCGCCGAGAGCTGAGGGGCGCACGTTGCGTCCTGGCGCGTGCCGATGATCACCTGATGGTCTCTCATCCGGCGCGGGCTCCCGGTGTGGCCATCGAGGAGCAGCGCGTACCCGTAGGTCTGACGGAGCTCGGCGAGCAGGCGCTCCAGGGCCGAGTAGTAGGGATCGTAGAGCGTCTGCAACCGCTCCTCGAGGTCGGCGAGCGCCAGCGGGTGCCTGAAGATCGGCACATCGCGCATGGTGTGGGTGCGCACCACCCCACGCCGGGAGCGCACCTCGCCGGCGTGGTGCTCGAAGTCGTCGCGGCGGCGATTGACGTCGACGAACATGCGCGAGAACGGCGTCGCCAGCACGGTGGCCCCGTGCTCATCCAGGTCGGCGTAGAGATCGCCCACGAAGGTGTCGGCAAAGCCGTAGGCGAAGGTTTCGAACCACGGCTCGCTGTAGTCGTCGCGGGTGACGTGGGGCAGTGGCTTGGTGCCGTAGTGGGGCACGCTCACGAGCACCGGCGTGCGCGTCCCCGGCGCGGGATGCCTCACGATCGGGAATGATCGGTCCATCGGCGATACCCACCCAAGCCTAGCATCGTGGCCTCTCGTGTATCCATCCGCAGACGTTGACGCGCCCGGAGGCCGCCGATACGATGCACGCGATGGCGAGCTACGAGACCAGGACCCGTCGCTTCAGCCGAGCCGAGTACGAGCGGCTCATCGACCTGGGCGTGTTCCAGCCTGGCGAGGCCATCGAGCTGATCGGTGGCGAGCTCATGGTCGCCTGCTCCTTCGGATTATCCGCGATCTGCCGGGCAGTCTCGACTACTTGCGGAAGCACGCAGCCTAGCGGCCGGGGCTCGTCGGGGTCGAGATCGCCTCGGGCGACCAGCTCGTAGCGCTCGATGACTATAAAGGAGGGCTCGCGACCACGGGTCTGGTATCAAAGAGAGTAATGGCCACCGTGCTCGCCAGGGCCCCGACCGCCGCGCCGAAGGCCGCCGTCTCCGCCGCCGAGATGGGCGCCCGGCAGCGGGAGATCTCGGTCTCCGAGTTCTTCACCAAGAACCGCCACCTGCTCGGCTTCGACAATCCGCGAAAGGCGCTCCTCACCTGCGTCAAGGAAGCCGTCGACAACGCGCTCGACGCGTGCGAGGAAGCAGGCATCCTGCCCGACGTCGCCGTCACGCTGGAGATCGCGCCGGGCAACGGGGCGGCGCCGCTGCCGGCGAGCCAGGCGAGCCGCTTCCGCGTCACGGTCACCGACAACGGCCCCGGCATCGTCCGCCAGCAGATTCCGCCGATCTTCGCCAAGCTCCTCTACGGCTCGAAGTTCCACCGGCTGCGCATGAGCCGCGGCCAG
>JACPCG010000060.1 GCA_016179925.1 Candidatus Rokuibacteriota bacterium
CCACGAGCCACCGCGCGTGCTAGAGTCGCCCCACTTCCGAAGGAGGCGACGATGCTGAGGATCGCTCTGACGCTGCTCCTGCTGACGGGCTTCGCCGTGCCCGCCGCCGCCCAGTACCCCGAGCGGCCGCTGACCCTGCTAACCGGCTACCCCGCGGGCGGCATGGTGGACATCGTGGCGCGCCCGCTCGCCGAGGGCATGAAGAAGAAGTTCCCCAAGGGGATCGCCGTCGTCACCCGCCCGGGCGCGGGCGGCGCGATCGCCGTGTCCGAGCTCGTGCAGTCCAAGCCCGACGGCTACACGATCATCCTCACGCCGATCTCGACGCTGGTCATCCAGCCCCAGATGAGCGACCTTCCGTACAAGACGCCGGACGACTACGAGCCGATCGTGAACGTGATCGCCTACTATCCGCTCCTGAGCGTGCGCGCGGACGCGCCCTGGAAGACGGTGCAGGAATTCATCGCCGCGGCGAAGGCGAACCCGGGCAAGTTCAAGGTCGGCTACCCCGGCGAGGGCACCTCCAGCCATGTCAACCTCGAAGAGCTGAAGCGGCTCGCCGGCTTTTCCATCACCAACGTGCCCTTCGGCGGCTGGGGGGAAAGCAGTCCCGCGCTGCTCGGCGGCCACATCGACGCGCTGGTCGCCCAGCCGGGCGAGGTGCGCCCGCTCGTCGACGCCAAGCGACTGCGCGTGCTCACCGTCTTCCAGCCGAAGCGCCATGAGTACTTCCCCGACGCGCCGACCGCGACCGAGTTGGGCTACGAAGTCGCCAACGGCGTCTGGTTCATGCTCGTGGCCCCCAAGGGGACGCCGGCGCCGGTCGTGAAGTACATCCACGACGCCGCGAAGGTGGCGATGGCGGAGCCGGCGTTCGTCAGCATCGCGAAGGCGCGCGGGATCGGCGTGGACTACCGCCCGGGCGACAAGCTGCGCGCCGATCTCTGGCGGGAGTTCAAGGCGCACGCGGAGATTCTCAAGCGGATCGGGATGCTGAAGAAATGAGCGACGCGCGCCGTTCTCAGGCCACCCTCGGGCCAAGCCGGCCCCGCGGACCCCGCTACAAATGATCCGCGCGCTGGCCGTCCTCATCCTGTTCCTCGCGGCGGCGCCGGCCGCCGCCGAGTATCCCGAGCGCTCCGTGACGCTGATCTGCCCGTTCCCTGCGGGCGGCGCGATGGACACGGTCGCCCGCGCGCTCGGCGAGGCGATGAAGAAGACGTTCCCGAAGCCGGTCGTCGTCGTGAACCGCCCGGGCGCCGCGGGGACGATCGGCAACTCCGAGGTCGTCCAGGCCCGGCCCGACGGCTACACGCTCGGCATCAGCGCCATCGCCGTCCTCACCGTCCAGCCGCACCTCACCGACCTGCCCTACAAGGGCCCCGACACGTATGCGCCGGTGATCAAGCTCGTGAACCTGGCGATCGTGCTCGCGGTCCGCTCCGATTCGCCGTGGAAGAGCGCCCAGGAGTTCCTCGCCGCGGCCCGCCAGGCGCCCGGCAAGCTCCGGGTCTCGAGCCCCGGCGTCGGCACGATCCTGCACCTGAACCTCGAGGAGCTGAAGGGCCGCGCCGGCGTGGACCTGACCCACGTGCCGTTCGCCGGCAACGCCGAGGCCCTCCCCGCGCTCCTCGGCGGTCACGCTCCACCCCTCGGAAGTCCTGCCGCACGTCCAGGCGGGCAAGGCGCGGGTGCTCCTGGCCTTCGAGCCGAAGCGGCTCCCGCTCTTCCCCGACGCGCCGACGGCGCGCGAGCTCGGCTGGGACATCACGATGGGCGTCTACTACCTCCTGATCGCGCCCAAGGGGACGCCCGCCGCGGTGGTGCAGGCCGTGCACGACGCCGCCAAGCGGGCCCAGGAGGATCCGGCCTTCGTCGCGTTCGCGAAGACCCGCGGTTTCGACATCGACTATGCCGGCCCCGACGGCATGGCGCAGCAGCTCTGGGAGTCGTTCCGGCGCAACGAGGCCCTCGTCAAGCGGCTCGGGCTCCGGAAGTAGCGCGGTGGCCGAGCGGGTGATCGCGCTGGCGTTCCTCGCCGGCAGCGGGTTCTACCTCGCCCTCGCGTTCGCGTTCCCGTTCGGGTCCACCGCGCGGCCGGGGCCCGGCTACTTCCCGGTGGCGGTCGGCGTCTTTCTCTGCCTCGTCGCCGCCGTGTTCACGCGCCTCGCCTTCCGTCGCGACGCCGGCGCGGGCAGGGTCACGATGGCCCCGACGAGCCGGAGCGCGCAGGCGCGCGCCGCCGCCACGGCGGCCGGGCTCGTCGGCTTCTGCCTGCTCCTGCCTTGGACCGGGTATCCCCTCGCGGCGTTCGGCTTCGTCGCGCTCCTCCTGCGACGGCTCGGGGGCGCGGGCTGGCCGGCGGCGCTCGGGACGGCGGCGGCGAGTGCGGCGCTCTCGTACTGGGTCTTCGCCGTGCTCCTGTCCGTCCCCCTGCCACGCGGAGTCCTCCTCGACTGATGGGACCCTTCGAGGGACTCGCCTTCGGATTCGGCGTCGCGCTCACGCCGGTGAACGTGCTCGCCTGCTTCGTCGGCGTCCTCATCGGCACGATCGTCGGCGTGCTGCCCGGCATCGGCCCCGTCGGCGCCATGGCGCTCCTCCTGCCCTCGACCTTCGCCCTGAATCCGGCGACCGGGCTCATCATGCTGGCGGGCATCTACTACGGCTCGATGTACGGAGGCTCGACGACGTCCATCCTCGTCAACGTGCCCGGCGAGGCGGCCTCCGTCGTCACCGCGATCGACGGCTACCAGATGGCGAAGCGGGGACGCGCCGGCGCCGCGCTGACGGTGTCGGCGGTCGGCTCGTTCGTCGCAGGCTCGGTCGGCGTCCTCGGCATTGTGCTGCTGGGCACCTGGCTCGCCGAGCAGGCGCTCCGGTTCGGGCCGCCCGAATACTTCGCCCTCACGGTCGCCGGGCTCATGGTGCTCTCCCGCCTCTCCGGAGGATCCGTGCTCCAGTCGTTCCTGATGGTCGGGATCGGGCTCGCGATCGGCACGGTCGGCATGGAGCCGATCTCGGGCTTCCGACGGTTCACGTTCGGCTCCGTCCAGCTCTCGCAGGGCATCGAGCTGGTCCCCGTCATCATGGGCCTCTACGGCGTGGCCGAGATCCTCGTCCTGGCGGAGCAGGGCATGAAGACCGGGGCCGTGTCGAAGGTCGCGCTGCGCGAGCTCTTGCCCACCCGCAGCGAGTGGCGCCTGTCCTCGTGGCCGATCGCGCGCGGCTCGGTCGTCGGCTTCGTCACAGGGCTCGTGCCGGGCCCGGCGGCCGTGCTTTCCACGTTCATCTCCTACGCGCTCGAGCGGCGCATCTCGAAGACGCCGGAGCGGTTCGGCACGGGGGCCGTCGAGGGCGTGGCGGGGCCCGAGGCGGCGAACAACGGCGCCACGGCGGGCGCCATGGTGCCGCTGCTCTCGCTCGGCATCCCCTTCTCGCCGGCGACGGCGATCCTGCTCGGCGCCTTCGTCATCCATGGTCTCCAGCCCGGGCCGCTCCTGGTGAGCCAGCGGCCGGAAGTCTTCTGGGGCATCGTCGCGAGCATGTACGTCGGCAACCTGATGCTCCTGGTCCTCAACCTGCCGCTCGTGGGCGTGTTCGTCAGTATCCTCCGGGCGCCGCAGCACCTGCTGGCGACGATGGTCCTGCTCCTCTGCCTCGTGGGCGCCTACAGCCTGAACAACAGCCAGCTCGACCTTTGGGTCCTGGTCGGGTTCGGGGTCTTCGGCTGGGCGCTGCGCAAACTCGCGATCGACCCCTCGCCCCTCATCGTGGCGCTCGTGCTGGGGCCCCTGATGGAGAAGACGCTGCGCCAGGCGCTCTTCATGACGCGCGGCAGCGTGCTCGACATCGTCACGCGCCCGCTGACGCTGGCGCTCCTGCTCGTGGGCGCGCTCGTCCTCGCCGCCCCGCCCCTCGCGCGAGCCCTGCGGAGAAGCCAATGACCCGGCGGTCCCCGGCGCGCGCCCCGTGGCGGCGGCTCTCCACGCGGCCGGTCTACGAGAACCGCTGGATCCGCGTGCGCGAAGATCAGGTCGAGCTGCCCGACGGACGGACGACGATCTACGGCGTCGTCCACTGCGGCCCCTGCGTCGGCGTGCTGCCGTTCCTCGACCGCGACACGGTCATGCTCGTGGGCCAGTACCGCTACGTCGCGGGCGACTTCTACTGGGAGATGCCGACGGGCGGGATCAAGCCGGGCGAGAGCGAGGAGGCGGCCGCGCAGCGCGAGCTCGCCGAGGAGGCCGGCTATCATGCCGAGCGGCTCCAGAAGCTCTACCTGGCCGAGGGGCTCCGCCCCGTCGAGCGCCGCGCCGACCCGACCGAGTTCATCGAGGTACGCGCGTTCCCGTTCGACGAGGCCGTGCGCATGGTCGAGCGCGACGAGATCAAGGACTCGATGACGATCATCGCGGTCCTGCACGCCGCGCGCCTCAGGGCGCGCTGACTACTTCGACGCGAGCACCATCGGGCCGGTGGGCGCGGGCATGCCGCCTTCGGGCTCGAGCGTGACCGCGAAGCCCTTCACGGGCTTGCCGCCCTCGACGGGCGCCACGCGGTGCGAGCCGCGCCCCTGCGCGTCGACCTGGAAGACGCCTGCCGGCTCGGGCGCGGCGTCGCCGATCGTCCACAGCTCGTACGCCTTGCCGGGCGGCGGGGCCGGCAGGTTCGCTACGAACAGGTGGCCGCCGTTGACCGCGTGCCACACGACGCGTCCCGTCGCCTGCGGGCTCGGCCCCATGCCCCGCAGCGCCACGATCTGCGTTGCGGGGTCGCGCAGGAGCTCCGCCGCGCTCCGATACACGGCCAGCTGGCCCTCGAGGGCGGCGATATCGCGCTGGAGCCGCTGGCGCAGCGCCGCGGTCTCGCGCGCCATCAGGCCCAGGCGCGCCTCGTAGCGCGAGGCCACGACGCCGCCCGTGAACCAGGCGGCCGCGATCCCGACCGCCCACGCGAACCACCCGCGGCGCCTCCGCCCGCGGCGCGATGGCGGCGCCGTCGCCCATAGAGCGTCCGACCCGATGAGCTCGCCCCCGTAGGTCAGCGCGGTCGGGGCCCGGGCGGGAACGGCGACGACTTGGGGGCGGGCTGCTGCTTCGGTTGTTTCACGCTCACGGTCAGCTTGTAGCTCACGACCTCGTCGGGGTCGGGATTGAAGAGCGCGACCCAGGCGCCGGCGCTCTCCTTGCCGAGGCTCGCCACGGACACGCCCTCCGTCGGCAGGATTCGAGGCTCCGAACGCACGACGAGGCCGGTCTTCAGCGTGAGGTACCAGGCCCGGTCCGACGGGTCGCCGTCCGCCGCGAGCTTGATCTCCACGTTGCGCGGCGTCTTCAGCGCGCCGGGCTTCACATAGACGAAGCGCGCAGTCAGCGGCTGGAGCGTCAGCTCGAATAGCCGGCCAGGGACGCGCTCCTTCGGCTCGGTCAGCCGGTCTATCTGCTCCTCCGTCTCACCGGGGGTTCCGGTCGGGCGCGTGATCACGACCGTCGCGTCCTCGTGCTCGATCACGGCCGCGTCCGCCCAGAGGCCCGGGTTCGGGATGGCGGTCCCGACGATGTCGCGCACGAACACCGCATAGGTCTCGCGCAGCCGGCCGCCCGCCACGAGCAGCTCGTAGAGCTTCGGCCCGAGCACCCGCGGCTCCAGCGAGCCGCCGGCCGCGCTGATCGCCCGCTCGACCGCTGTTCGCATGAAGGCGGGCGACTGGTTCTCGACGTGCTCGAGGAGGAGGAAGTAGCCCCCCGCCAGCCCTGCTTCGGCCTGGTCGGCGCTCGCCCGGATGTGCACGCCCAACAGGTGCGGGTACTTCGCCAGCTCGCCGCGAAGGGCGTGGGCCCAGCCGATCCCCGACAGCTTCCACTGGGTCCAGGCCGCGTGCGCGCCGGTCCACCAGCGCACGCCCGCAGCCCGCGGGTCGGGCGCCGGCGGGGCCAGGGTCTGGATGACCGAGACACGCGGCCCGACGGTGGAGCCCTCCACCTGCTTCGCCGCCGCATCGTGCTCGCGCTTTTCCGCAGCCCCGGCGGCGAGCCGGCCTCGCGCGGCGGCGGACACGAGCGGCCGGCCGAACGTGCGGGTGACGCGGGCCTCGAACTGCGCCCAGCGTTCCTCGGTGAGCTTGTCCCGCTCGAGGATCAGGGTGAGCAGACTCTCGAACGGGACGATCGCCTCGTCGATCTGTTTCGCGCCGACGCCCCGGCGCTCGGACATCGTGCGCGAGAGCAAGAGCCGGAACTCGCCGGCCTTCGCCTGGCACTCGATGAGCGGGCCGAACGCCGGATCGTCCAGGTGGGTCACGGAGAGTATCCGGTTCAGCACGCCGATCCCGCGCTGAACGGTTGCCGTGAGCGCCGCGGTGTCTTCTTCCGAGACGGCAGGTGCCACCGCAGCGGCGGCCCGCGCACCCGTGCCGGGCTGGCGCCAGACGACTTCGCAGAGCCGTTTGGCTTCCGGAAAGCCCTTGAGCTCGTGGAGCCCGCGGTCCACGTAGTCGACCGCTTCGATCCGGCCGGCCACGTACTGCGTCGTCTCGGCGATGAGGATCTGGCCCGGGCCGGCCGCCGCGCAGATGCGGGAGGCCAGATTTACCATGCTCCCGAAGTAGTCGCCGCCCTCCTGGATGGGCTCGCCCGTGTTGATGCCGACACCGACCGCGATCCGGGGGCCCGCCTGGTTCTGATCCGACTCGGCGATCGACTTCTGGATCGCGACCGCGCACAGGATGGCGCCACGGGCCGTCGTGAAGGCGACCATGAAGTTGTCGCCCTGCGTCTTGACGACCACGCCCCCGAACGCCTCGATCTGCTTGCGGACGATGGCGTTGTGCTCGCGCAGGATCCGGTAGGCCGCTTCATCCCCGAACCGCTCCGTGTAGTCCGTGAAGCCCCGGATGTCGCTGAAGAAAATAGTGACGGTGCCGCTGAACGGCGTCGACGTCCCGGGCGCGGCCTTGGGACTCTTCAGCTCTCCCTGATGGCCCTTTTCCATGTCACCAGAATAGCCTCGGTGCCATCCGATAGTAGCCGAAGCCGGACGAAAGCGAAGCGACTTCTCTTCC
>JACPCG010000166.1 GCA_016179925.1 Candidatus Rokuibacteriota bacterium
CGCGCCCCGCCACCGCCTTCGCCACACCCATGCCCCGCCGCAACCACCCGCGGCGGTCGCTCCCCCGCCCGATCCGCGCCCCGCCACCGCCTTCGCCACGCCCATGCCCCGCCGCAACCACCGCCTGTCCCGATTCGGCCGCGCGCTCAGAGCCACCACCGTTCCTACCCCCGCGCCAGGCGTTCGCGCATGCGCGCGAGCTGGCCGTCCAGACTGCCGTCCACCAGAACGCTGCCGATCTCGGCGACGAAGCCACCGAGCAGCTCGTGGTCCACGACCTCCTGCAGCACGACCTGCTTGCCCTCGAGCGCGCGGCCGAGCCGCTCCGCCAGCGCGGCGCGCTCCCCGTCGGAGAGCGGCGTCGCGGTGCGCACGCGGGCGCGCACCCGGCCCGCGGCCTCGTCCTGAAGCCCGTGGTACGCGGCCACGATCGCGCCGAGGTGTTCGGCGCGTCCCTGCGCCGCCACGAGCGCCACGAAGTCGCGCGTGAGCGGCGAGACCTCGAGCTGCGTGGCGACCTCGGCCGCGGCGTTGCGCTTGGCCGCCGCGGCGATCCACGGGCGTGAAAAGAACGCGCGCAGGTCGGGCTCGCTCCCGAAGAATTCCGTGACGGTGTCGAGCTCGCGCGCGACGGCGTCCGCCTGGTTGCGCTCCCGCGCCAGCTCGAACAGCGCCTTCGCGTAGGAGCGGCCGACCCCCGGGCTCGCCCTCACTTAGTTGCCGACCTTGGAAATCGCCTCGGCGACGATCCGCCGGTGATCCTCGTCGCGAAGGCTCTTCTTGATGAGCTTCTCGGCGACCGCCGTGGCGAGGTCGCCGACCTCCCTCCGGAGCTCCTCGCGCGCGCGCCGCACGTCGGCGTCCAACTGGGCCTTCGCGGTATCGATGAGCCGCTGCGATTCCGCGCGCGCGGCGTCCACGAGCTTCCGCTGCTCCTCGGCCGCCTCCTTCACCGCCTGCCCCCGGATCGCCGCCGCCTCGGCGTGCGCCGAGCGGAGCCTCGCCTCGTTCTCCTCCTGCTGGCGCGCCGCCTCGGCGCGCGCGGCCTGCGCCTCGTCGAGGGACTTCTTGATCGCCTGGGTGCGCTCCTCCATCTTCGCGAGGAAGGGCTTGTAGAGGAGCTTCGTCAGGATCACGAGCAGGATGAGGAAGTTGATCGCCTGCACGATCAGCGACTTGTCGAGGCTGATGAGGCCGCCCTCCTGCCCCTCGCTCGCGGCCCACGCCGGCGCGGGCGCCAGGAGCGCCGCGGCGAGGCAGAAGGCGACGACGCACACGCTGCCGCCGATCCACACGCGCCCACGCTGAAGCATAAAGAGGTTCTCCCCGGTCTCGTGATGCTCGAGCAGGTTTGTGAAAACTATCACTCAATGGCGGCCGGTGTCAAACTTCCGGCCTGCATGACCGTGCTAGCGCTCGATGACGCCGCCCCCGACGCAGCACTCGCCCTGGTAGAACACGACCGACTGGCCGGGCGTGATCGCGCGCTGGGGCTCGTCGAAGAGCACTTCGGCGCCGCTGGCCGGGAGCGCCCGCACCGTCGCCGGCGCGGGCTCGTGCTTGTGGCGGATCTTCGCCATCACGCGCAGCCCCCTCGTCGGCGGCTCGTCCGCGATGAAGTTCACCGGGCGCGCGACGAGCCGGGCGCGCGCGAGCTCGTCGGCGCCGCCGACGACGAGCGTGTTGCGTTCGGCGTCGAGCTCGACGACGTAGAGCGGTCTCCCCGCCGCGAGGCCGAGCCCCTTCCGCTGGCCGATCGTGTAGCCGGCCACGCCCTCGTGCGTCCCGAGCACGTTCCCCTGCCGATCCACGATCGGGCCCGAGCGGAACATCGCGGGGTCACGCTTCTTCAAGAAGCCGCGGTAGTCGTCGTCGGGGACGAAGCAGATCTCCTGGCTCTCGGGCTTGTCCGCGGTGACGAGCCCGAGGCGCCGCGCGTGCTCCCTCACCTCGGCCTTCGTCAGCTCGCCGACCGGGAAGCGGGCCGCGGCGAGCTGCGCCTGGCCGAGCGGCCAGAGGAAGTCGGTCTGATCCTTTTCCGCGTCGCGCGCGCGCAGCAGCACGAAGCGGCCGGTCGCCCCGTGCCGGGCGACGCGCGCGTAGTGGCCGGTGGCGACGGCGACCGCGTCCCAGGCGCGCGCGCGGGCGAGCAGCGAGCCGAACTTGAGGTCGCTGTTGCACGCCACGCACGGCACCGGCGTCCGGCCCGCGCGGTAGTCGCCGGCGAAGGGGCCGATCACCGCGCGGTCGAACTCCCGCGCCATGTCGAGGACGTAGTACGGAATGCCGAGCGCGCGCGCCACCCGGCGGGCGTCATCCACCGCGTCGGTGCCGCAGCAGCTGCCGAAGCGCTTCACCGGCTCGTCGGGCTCCTGCCACGGCCAGACGCGCATGGTGACGCCGACGACGTCGTAGCCCTGCTCGACGAGCAGCGCCGCGGCGACCGACGAGTCAACCCCTCCGCTCATCCCGACGACGATGCGCTCGGCCATTTCTCTTCTTTCGCTCGCCTCTCTTTCGCTCGCCGCGCGACTCACGGAGCCCAGCCCGCAAGAGTCGCTCAGGTCGCCCTGCTCTAGTTTCTCGCGCCCAGCAACCCCGCGAGCCGTTCCAGCTCATCCGGCGTCGCGTAGACGATCTCGATCTTGCCCCGCCTGTCGTTGCCGATGATCCGCACGCGCGTCATGAGCGCGCGCTGCAGCGAGTCCTCGAGCGCCGCCAGCTCGGCCGAGCGCCGGCGTCCCTTCTTCTGGGCGCCGCCCCGCTTGCGCGCCGCTTCCTCCGCCGCGCGGATGGAGTCCTCCGCCGTCCTGACGGACCAGTCGTTGGCGAGGATCTCGTTCCTGAGCTTGAGTTGATCGGCGGCGCTCGTCAGCGCGAGCAGGGCCCGCGCGTGGCCCATCGTGAGGCGCCCGGCGCGCAAGTCGGCCTGGATCTCGTCGGGCAGGCGCAGCAGGCGGAGCGAGTTCGCGATCGAGGTGCGGTCCTTGCCGATCCGCTGCGCCAGTTCCTCCTGTGTCCAGCCGAACTGGGCCAGGAGTTTCTGATAGGCCTCGGCCGCCTCCATCGGGTTCAGATCCTCGCGGAGGAGGTTCTCGACAAGCGCCAACTCCAGGCTCTGGGCGTCGGTCGCCTCACGCACGATCGCGGGTATCCGCTCGAGCCCGGCCAGCCGCGCGGCGCGCCAGCGGCGCTCACCCGCGATGAGCTGGTAGGAGCCGCCGTAGCGTCGCACGAGCACGGGCTGGATCACGCCGGACGCCCTGATGGAGGCGACAAGCTCGTCTAAGGTGGCTGAATTAAATGCTTTTCTCGGCTGATTCGGGTTGACGTCGATCTGGCTCACCGGCACTTCAATCAGCAGATCTTCATCGGTCGGCATCGCAGAGAGCAGAGCGCCGAGACCGCGGCCGAGCCCGCGCTTATTCATGCTGGAGCACCTCCCGGGTCAATTCGAGGTACGCGATCGAGCCGTTGGATCGAAGGTCATGGAGCATCACGGGCTTGCCGTAGCTCGGCGCTTCGGTGAGCCGCACGTTGCGCGGAATGACGGTGTCGAAGATCTGCCCCGGGAAATATTGATGGACCTCGTCCCGGACCTGGAGCGCCAGGCTCGTCCTGCCGTCGAACATCGTCAGCACGATGCCCGCGACGCTGAGCGCGGGATTCAGCCGCTCACGGACGAGCTTCACCGTCTTGAGGAGATGCGTCAGCCCTTCCAGGGCGTAGAACTCGCACTGGAGTGGCACAAGCACGCGGTCGGCGGCTACCAGGGCGTTGATCGTGAGAAGCCCGAGCGACGGCGGGCAATCAACGATGACGTAATCGTAGGCCTTCACGACGGGCTCGAGCGCAGTCCTCAGGCGATACTCGCGCTGCTCCAGCGCGACGAGCTCGATCTCGGCTCCCACAAGGTCGATATCCGATGGCAAGAGCTTCAAGTGGGCGAGCGCCGTTCCGCGAATGGCCTTCTCCGCAGGCTCGTTCCCCAGGAGCACGTGGTAGACCGTCGGGTAGAGGCCCGACTTCTCGACTCCGAGCCCCGTCGTCGCGTTGCCCTGGGGATCGAGGTCGACGAGCAAGGTGGGGCGCTCGGCGAGAGCCAGCCCAGCGGCGAGATTCACGGCGGTCGTGGTCTTTCCCACGCCGCCCTTCTGGTTGACGACGGCGAGGGTCTTAGCGATAAAACGTTCCACGAGTCACACTATCAACCATACATATGTTGACGTGTGTCGTCTTGTCAAGGCGTTTGCTGGCTGGGGGGAATGTTCCACGGCGAACATTTTGTCGGAAAGCCCGCTCCAAGGTCAAGCTGGACGGTAGACGGCGAACCTCCGGGTCTTTCGGTCTTTTCCAGCCGCCACGGTCACCCACTCTCCTTGGGCAAGCGGCCGTTGGCGCGGCGGTCCCGAAGCAACGACCAGGCCTCCGGAGATCACGAATCGAGCGGCCAGGGGAAAGAGCCTCTCGACGTCGCCGGCGCATCGCATGACGACCGCGTCGAAACGTTCCGCGAGCGCGTCTGCCAACTCCTCGGCGCGGCCGATCAGCACGCTCACGCCTTCGAGAGCGAGCTCTCGCACAGCGCTCGACAAGAATGACGCTCGCCGCCTGCGCGACTCCAGGAGAACGAGCTGGATCTCGGGTCTGACGATCTTGATCGGGATCCCTGGCAGACCGGCACCGGATCCGAGATCGAGCAGCGAGCCGAGCCCGGCCGGGAGAACCCTGAGGAAGAGCAGGCTGTCGAGGAAAAGATTTTCGACGATCCAGCCAGGCTCGGCGGAGCCGACGAGGCGCTGAGACCTTTGCCATTTTCTAAGTAAATTCAGGTACTTGGTAAACAGGTCGCGCTCGCGGCCGGCCAATTGCCGGCCGAGAATCACTCGGGCTCCCCGGGCGAGATCGTCAAGCGCGCCCTTCACTTGCCGAGACAGAAGGTGGAGACCCCGATGGCACTCTCGCTCATCGCCGTCGCGATGGCGACGATGGTGTCGCCGGCGCGCGCGGGCTCAGGAGCGGCCGGCGTCTTTGGCCTCGCGCTTGGCGCGGCCAGGCCGGGGCCGGTTCATGTACCACTGCTGGACGATCTGGAGCACGTTCGACACACTCCAGTAGAGCACGAGCCCCGACGGCAGGTTCAGGAACATGAGCGTGAAGAACCCCGGCATGATGATCAGCATCATCTTCGCCTGCCGCGGATCGCCGACCGTCGGCGTCATCTTCTGCTGGACGAACATCGTGACGCCCATGAGGATCGGCAGCACGTACGTCGGATCCTGGGCCGCGAGATCGCAGATCCACAGATCCACGCCGAAGAGCCGCCCGAAGCAGAGGAACGCGGCGTTCTGAAGATCGACGGAGACCGACAGCGCGAGGTAGAGCGCGTAGAAGATCGGCACCTGCGCGACCATCGGCAGACAGCCGCCGAGCGGATTGGCGCCGTGCTTCCGGTAGAGCTCCATCGTTTCCTTCTTGGCCTTCTCCGGATCGTCCTTGTACTTGTTCTTGAGCGCGTTGGCCTGGGGCTGGAGCGCCTGCATCGCCTTCATGGACCGCATGCTCTTGACGGTCAGCGGGTAGAACAGGACCTTCGAGACCACCGTCAAGAGGATGATCGCAATCCCGTAGTTGCCGACGTACCGGTAGACCCAGTTCATCAGCAGGAGGATCGGGACGCCGAACCACTCCATCGGCAGCCCGCCCCACTTCCGCGGCACGGGGAAGCCGCCGAAGTTGATCGTCTCCTGGAGTCCGAGCGCGCGGAGCCGCTCGTACTCCTTCGGCCCGGCGTAGAGCACCACGCGGCCCTCCCACGCCCCGCCGGGCGCGATCGTCGGCGTGGCGCGCACGGCGATCGACGCGCGGCCCGCCGGCGCCTTGTCGCCGTTCTTCGGCTCGGGCGGCTTGCCCTCGCTCCAGGCCACGAGCTTGAACCCCGACGTCTGCGGCACGAAGGCGGCGAGGTACCAGACGCTCCCCATGGCGATCCATTCGCCGTCGCGCGTCTGGTTGATCGCGGTCGCGAGGTCCTCGATCCGTTCGACGTTCCCGCCCGCGGACCAGACGATCTCTGTCGGCTGCTGCCCCTGGAACTTCTCCGTGAGGCCCCGCCAGGCCTGGCGGGTGAGCCAGGGGAGGCTGACGGCGATCGTGCGCGGTGCGGGTCCCGGATTCTCGACCCGCAGGAGGACGTCGATCGCGTAGCCCTCGGAATGGAACCGGAGCGTCTGGCGGACCCGGAGGCCGTCAGCCTGGCCGGTCAGCACGAGATCTGCGCTCGGGCGCTCGGGACGGACCGACAGCTGCTCGGCGCTCAGCGTCATCGGCACGGCCTCACCGGGCTGGCTCACGTCGGGGGCCACGATGAGCCCGCCCGGGCCCAGATCGCCGACCAGGATCATCGCTTTCTCGCCCCGGTATCTCAGGACGAGCTCCTGGAGCTTCCCGCCTTCGCTCGACACGACGGCCCGGTAGAGGGGCGCCTCTGCCGTGGCGAGGCGCTGGGGAGGCCGGGGCGCTTCGGGGCGCGGCACGGCGGGCGCTGCGGGCATGGGCGCCGCCGGGGGCGCGGGCGCCGCTCCCGGCTGGGGCGGGGCAGGGGGCGGGGCGACGGCCGCCGGCGGCGGCGGCGCCGGCGCCTTCTGGGTCGGCGCCTCCTGGGGCGCCGGGAAGAAGAACGTCTGATAGATCACCAGGAGCGCGGCCATGAGGAGCGCGGCGAGGAGCGCGCGTTTTTCCATCGTCAGGCCTGCCCCCGCATCGGGGGTGGATCGTACCCGCCGGGATGCCACGGATGGCAGCGCAGCACCCGGCGCGCGGCGAGCCAGGCGCCGCGCAGGGGGCCGTGGCCGCTGAGGGCGAGCTTCGCGTACTCCGAGCACGTGGGCGCGAAGCGGCACGCCGGAGGCAGGAGCGGCGACAGCAGCCATTGGTAGGCGGTGATCAGCAGGATCGCGGCGCGCGTCATGCTCTCGCGCCGGGGATCGCGGCGAGCGCGGCGCGCATCTCGTCGGTGAGCGTCTTGAAGCCCTCGCGCAGGGCCGCGGGCTTGGCGATGATCACCAGCGCCGCGCTCGTCGGCGCCGCCGCGCGCGCCGCCCGGTACGCCGCGCGCAGGCGCCGGCGCGCACGATTGCGGTCCACGGCCCGGCGGACGTGCCGGCTCACGGCGAATCCGGCCCGACGTGATTCAGCGGTCTCGCGCCAGAGAACGATCATGGACGGTCGGTCAATGCGTTTGCCTCGCTGGAAGAGCGCCTGAAACTCGGCGCTGGTGGTCAACCGCTCGCGTCGAGGGAAGCGACCCGTCAGACGGTGAGCCGTGCGCGCCCCTTCGAGCGCCGCCGCTTCAACACCTTTCGGCCACCCTTCGTCTTCATCCGCTCGCGAAAGCCGTGCGTCTTCTTCCGGCGGCGTACGTTCGGCTGAAACGTCCGCTTCATGCGCGCTCATCCTCCTTGCCTCGAATCGACACAGTGTAGACATCGGGCAGAGGCGAGTCAACTCGCGAAGCCCCTTGCGACCCGCTTCACGCGCGTGCTAAAGTCCGCCATCCATTGAGCGAGTGACTCGGCCGTGAGGTGTTGTGTCCCGATGCGCGCGCGCGCTGGCGCGAACAATCCGATTGAGCAAGGCGCCCGAGCTATCCACAGCTGTGGATAACTCTGTGCGTAAGTGAGGCCTTTGCCTGTGTTGGATAGCCTTTGGGTCCGCCTGCAGGAGTCTCTGTCCCGTACGCTCCCTGCGACTGTTCTCGACACCTGGGTCCGCCCCTGCCGCCTCCTGGCCGTCGAGGGTGACCACCTGCGCATCGGAGCGCCCAACTCGTTTTCGCGCGACTGGCTCGTGCGGCACCATCTCGATGCTCTGCAGCACGCGGCGCAGGAGTGCCTCGGCGGCAATCCCCGCATCTCGGTCGTCGTGGATGAGACCGCGGGTGGCGAGGCCCCTCCCGTGGCGCCCGCCGCTCGCCCCGGGGGAGGGGGGAGCGCCGAGGGGCTCAACCCGCGCTACACCTTCGACACCTTCGTCGTCGGCTCCTCCAACCAGTTCGCCCAGGCGGCCTGCCAGGCCGTGGCCGAGTTGCCGTCGCGAGCCTACAACCCGCTCTTCATCTACGGCGGGGTCGGGCTCGGCAAGACGCATCTGCTCCACGCGGTCGGCCACCAGAGCGTGCGGCTCTTCCCGGGCATGGCCGTCGTCTACCTCTCGACCGAGCGCTTCACGAACGAGCTCATCAACGCGATCCGCTACGACCGGACCGCGGAGTTCCGCGGCCGCTACCGCACGATCGACCTCCTGCTGATCGACGACATCCAGTTCATCTCCGGCAAGGAGCGGACGCAGGAGGAGTTCTTCCACACCTTCAACGACCTCTACGAGTCGCGCAAGCAGATCGTCGTCTCGAGCGACTGTTCGCCGAAGGAGATTCCCGAGATCGAGGAGCGGCTCCGCTCGAGGTTCGAGTGGGGGCTGATCGCCGACATCCAGCCGCCGGATTTCGAGACCCGGGTGGCGATCCTCAAGAAGAAGGCGGCGCTCGAGCGCGTGCGCCTCGGCGACGACGTCGCCTACCTGATCGCCGGCCGGGTCAAGTCGAACATCCGCGAGCTCGAGGGCTCGCTGACCCGGATGATCGCGTTCTGCGCCCTCACGGGCCGCGAGATGTCCGTGGACCTGGCCCAGGAAGTCCTGGGCGAGCTCTGGGGCGAGGAAGAGAAGATCATCACGATCGACCAGATTCAGCGGAAGGTGGGCGACTTCTTCGGGGTCAAGGTCTCCGATCTCAAGGCCAAGAACCGCACGAAGGCGGTCGCCTTCCCCCGGCAGATCGCGATGTACCTCTCACGCCAGCTCACGCACGCCTCCCTCTCCGAAGTCGGCCGCGCCTTCGGCGGCAAGGACCACACGACCGTGCTCCATGCGGTGGACAAGGTGCAGGCGCTCCTGCAGGAAGACCCCAAACTCCGCAAGACCATCGATGGCCTTATCCAGGGCATTTCTCTGTGATCCACAGCAGCCACCGTGGCGTCCACACGCCCCTCCACGGCACTCGCGCGTGGAAACGCCAGCCGCCGACGTCACTTCGCGCGATTTCTCCCGATCCACACCGCTCGACGACTACTATGACTACGGTCTTGTCTTTCTTTCTATCCAAACAACAACGGAGCTTCTTATGGAAGTAGTGCTCGATCGGGACGCGTTCCTCAAGGGTCTGCAAATGGTCCAGAACATCGTGGAGCCCCGCCAGACGCTCCCGATCCTCGCGAACGTCCTCCTCGAGGCCGACGCGGAGACCGTCCGACTCACGGCCACCGATCTCGAGGTGGGGGCGCGCGTCTCGGTCCCCGCGAAGGTCGCCTCCAAAGGGGCGATCACCGTGTCCGCCCGGAAACTCGCCGAGATCGTCAAGGAACTGCCGGCGGCGGCCGTCGCGGTGAAGGTCGGAGACAACGCGAGCGTCAGCCTGCGTTGCGGTGGCGTGATCTACAAGCTCCTCGGGCTTCCCCCGGACGATTTTCCGCCCGTGGTGCCCGCCGCGCCGGAGTCGTGGGTGACCCTCGAGGCGAAGACGCTCCGCGAGATGCTCTCCCAGACGGGCTTCGCCATCTCTCACGACGAGACGCGCTATGCGCTGAACGGCGTGCTGCTCGTGCTCCAGGGCAAGGAGGTGCTGATGGTCGCCACGGACGGCCACCGCCTGGCGCTCGCGAAGCGGAGCCTGGGGCGGGGCGTGGGCGGGGCCACGGGGATCGTGCCCCGCAAGGCGGTGCTCGAGATCATGCGCGTGCTGGGCGTGGGGGAGGACGTCCAGATCGCGATCACCCAGAACCAGTTCGTGCTGCAGATGCCGAACTTCGTCATGACCGCCAGGCTGATCGAAGGCCAGTTCCCGAACTACGAGGCGGTGATCCCGAAGGGGCATCCGAGGAAGATGGTGATCGCCCGCGGCGCCGTGACGGCGGCGCTCCGCCGCGTCTCCGTCATGGCCGAGGAGCGCAACAAGCCGGTGAGGTTCACGCTGAATCCGGCGTCGCTGCGCCTCTCGGCCTCCAGCCAGGAGCTCGGCGAAGCCGAGGAGGTCCTGGACGTGGACTACGCCGGCGAAGAGCTCGTGATCGGCTTCAATTCGCGCTACGTGCTCGACGCGATCGCGGCGATCGAGACCGAGCAAGTCGTCTTCGAACTCAAGGACCCACAGAGCGCCGGCGTGATTAAAAGCATCGAGGATGAGGGGTACTGCTGTGTTATAATGCCTATGCGTATATAGAAGCTGTTTTCGCCTTATAAAACAGGAGCTTAACTAGGGTGCAGATCGGGTGGATTCAGGTGGTTGAGTTCCGTAATTATCGCACCCTCAACTGGACTCCGGCACCGCGTCTGAACCTCCTCCAAGGCCCCAACGCCCAGGGTAAAACGAACCTGCTGGAGGCCCTGGGAATGCTGGTCACGGGCCGCTCCTTCCGGACCTCTCGCCTCGCCGAGATCCCCCGCTGGGGCGCCGAATCGAGCTCGCTTGCCGGTGAGCTGGGCCGCGGGGAAGCCGAGCCGGCGGCGCGACGGACGGTCCGCCGGACCCTCACGAAGCTCGAGGACGGGGGCTGGCAGAACGCCGGTGAGGCGGTCGAATGGGCCCGCGCGATCGCGTTCGGCTGGCAGGACCTCGAGATCATCAATGGCGCTCCCGGGGCGCGGCGCAACTTCATCGACGGCTTCGCGACACGCCTCTATCCGGCCCACCTCGCGACGCTCGTGCGCTACCGCCAGGTGCTCGCCCGACGCAACCGGCTCCTCCAGGGCGGATGGCAGGGCGAGGCGGGGGCCGCCCGGCTCGAGCCGTGGAACGAGCAGCTCGCAGAGGTCGGCATGGAGCTGATCGCCCGCCGGCGCAAGGCCGTGGCGGCGCTCCAGACCGAGCTGGCGCGGGTCTATGGGGCCCTCTCGGCCACGCGCGGGAAGGTCGAGGTGCGCTACCGCACGGCGCTCGGCGAGGCGTCCGAGCCCGCGGCGCTCCTGGCGGCGCTCGCGCGCGCGCGGGGCGCTGAGCTCCGGCGGGGGCAGACCCTGGTCGGCCCGCACCGCGACGACCTGGCCATCGAGATCGACGCGACCGACGCCCGGGCCTTCGGATCGCGCGGCCAGCAGCGGCTCGTCGCCCTGGCGCTGCGTCTGGCCGAGATCCTGCCGGTGACCGAGGCGGCGGGGACGGCGCCCATCCTCCTGCTGGACGACGCGCTCTCCGAGCTCGACCCCGGGGTCCGCGCTGAGGTGCTGCGCGAGCTCGGGACGGCCGAGCAGGTCTTCCTGACGACACCGGAGCCTCTGGCGGTCGAGGGGGCCGCCGTCTTTCGCGTCAACGGAGGAGGAGTGGCGGCGGCATGAGTGCCCCGACCTACACGGCGAGCGACATCAAGGTCCTCGAGGGGCTCGAGGCCGTCCGCAAGCGCCCCGCGATGTACGTCGGGGACACGAGCGCCTATGGGCTCCACCACCTCGTCTACGAGGCGGTGGACAACTCCGTCGACGAGGCGCTCGCCGGCGTCTGCGACCACATCAAGGTCATCCTGCACTCCAACGGCTCGTGCTCCGTCGGCGACAACGGCCGCGGCATCCCCGTGGACCTCCACAAGGAGAGCGGCAAGTCGGCCGCCGAGGTCGTCCTGACCATGCTGCACGCGGGCGGCAAGTTCGAGCACTCCGCGTACAAGGTCTCGGGGGGCCTGCACGGCGTCGGCATCTCGGTCGTCAACGCGCTCTCGGAGTGGCTCGAGGTCGAGATCCGCCGCGGCGGCCAGGAGTGGACGCAGCGCTACGAATACGGCGTGCCGACGGGGCCGCTGACGGCGACCGGGTCGACGAAGAAGACGGGCACGATCATTCGCTTCAAGCCCGACGCGAAGATCTTCGAGGAGACGACGTTCTCCTTCGACACGCTCAGCAACCGCCTGCGCGAGCTCGCGTTCCTCAACCGCGGCCTCAGGATCGTCATCGAGGACGAGCGCGACGGGCGGAGCCACACCTTCCTCTACAAGGGCGGGATCGTCGAGTTCGTCAAGCACCTCAACCAGAACAAGACGCCGATCCACCCGAAGGTGCTCTTCTTCGAGGGCCGGAAGGGCGACATCGAGGTCGAGGTCGCGCTGCAGTACAACGACGGCTACCAGGAGGCCGTGTTCTCCTTCGCGAACAACATCAACACGCGCGAGGGCGGCACGCACCTGACGGGCTTCCGCGCCGCGCTGACCAGCCGGCTCGCCGCCTACGCCGAGGCCAACGGCTTCCTGAAGGGCTTCAAGGGCGGGCTGACGGGCGACGACGTGCGCGAGGGGCTCACCGCCGTCGTGTCGGTGCGCCTGCCCGAGCCGCAGTTCGAGGGCCAGACGAAGGCGAAGCTCGGCAACAGCGACATCAAGGGGCTCGTCCAGCAGGTCGTGAACGACAAGCTGGCCGAGGCCTTCGAGGAAGACCCGACGACGGCGCGCAAGATCGTCGACAAGTGCGTGCGCGCGGCGCAGGCCCGGGAGGCCGCGCGCAAGGCGCGCGAGCTGACCCGCAAGGGCGGCCGTGACGACGAGGGGCTGGCGGCGAAGCTCGCCGACTGCTCGGAGCGCGACCCGCAGTACCGCGAGCTGTTCCTGGTGGAGGGCGACTCGGCCGGCGGCTCGGCGAAGCAGGGGCGCGACCGCCGGACCCAGGCCGTCCTGCCGCTCCGGGGCAAGATCATCAACTCGGAGAAGGCACGCTACGACAAGGTCCTGTCCCACAACGAAATCCGGCTCCTCATCTCGGCGATGGGCACGGGGATCGGGACGGAGGAGTTCGACCTCTCGAAGCTCCGCTACCACAAGATCATCCTGATGACCGACGCCGACGTGGACGGCGCCCACATCCGGACGCTGCTGCTCACGTTCTTCTTCCGTCACATGAACGCGGTCATCGAGGCGGGGCACCTCTTCATCGCGCAGCCGCCGCTCTTCAAGGTGAAGCGGGGCAAGGTCGAGAAGTACCTCATGTCCGAGCGCGAGTTCGAGGACTTCTTCCTCGCGGCGTGGGTCGAGTCGGTGGGGGTCAAGGTGCCCGGCACGAAGGCCCCGCTCACGGGCGAGCCGCTCCTCGAGCTGCTGCGGGCGGTCTCCGAGTACCGGGCGCTCTTCGCCAAGCTCGTCAAGCGCCGGGTGCCCGCCGCGATCCTCGCCGAGCTCCTCCGCATGAAGTTCCGCGGGACCAAGCGCGGCGTCGGCCACGCGGAGATCGGCGAGGCGATCCTCGCGGCCGCGGCGGCCGTGAACGGCTACACCCTCCAGGTCCAGCCCGGCGACAACGGTGACGGCCACACGGTCACGATCGCGGGCGCCCCGGCCAGCGCGTTCTCGACGGACGTCTTCAAGTCGGCCGACTACGCGACGCTGCTGGATCTCTGGGAGAAGGTGGCGGCCGCCGCCAAGGGGCCGACGACGATCATCGGCGAGGCGGGCAAGGAGACGCCCGTGAAGGGCGTCGACGAGCTGCTGCACGCCGCCCTCGAGATGTCGCGCGCGGGGGCGAGCTTCCAGCGGTACAAGGGCCTCGGCGAGATGAACCCCGAGCAGCTCTGGGAGACGACGATGAACCCGGAGACGCGGACGCTCCTCAAGGTGACGCAAGAGGACGCGGTCGGCGCCGACGAGATGTTCACGGTCCTCATGGGCGACGCGGTCGAGCCGCGCCGCGAGTTCATCGAGAAGTACGCCCTCGACGTCGCCAACCTGGATATCTAAACGGAGCGCGTGCCCCGTATGAACCGCGGGTGGCCTGAGAGAGAAGCGCGGGGCTCCGCACGCGCGATCACCGGGTAGGAGAGCAATGCCGAACGAGAGGCAGGTGCCGGTCCCGATCGAAGAGGAGATGCGGAAGTCCTACCTGGACTACGCGATGTCCGTCATCGTCGGCCGCGCGTTGCCGGACATCCGCGACGGCCTCAAGCCCGTCCACCGCCGCGTCCTCTACACGATGCAGAGCCTCGGGCTCGCGTGGAACCGGGCGTACAAGAAGTCGGCCAAGGTCGTCGGCGAGGTCCTCGGCAAGTACCATCCGCACGGCGACTCGCCCGTGTACGAAGCCCTCGTCCGCATGGTGCAGGACTTCTCGCTCCGCTATCCGCTCGTGGACGGCCAGGGCAACTACGGCTCCGTCGACGGCGACCCGCCCGCCGCCTACCGCTACACGGAGGCGCGCCTGGCGAAGATCGCCCACGAGATGCTGGCGGACATCGACCGGGACACCGTCGACTTCGTGCCGAACTTCGACGAATCGGAACGGGAGCCGACCGTCCTGCCGACGCGGATCCCGAATCTCCTCGTCAACGGCTCCGCGGGGATCGCGGTCGGCATGGCGACGAACATCCCGCCGCACAACCTCGCGGAGGTGGTGGACGGCCTCGTGACGCTGATCGACCGCCCTGACGCCTCGATCGCCGAGCTCATGAAGATCGTCACGGGGCCCGACTTCCCGACGCGAGGCTACATCTACGGCGCGACGGGCATCGCCGAGGCGTACACGACGGGGCGGGGCTCGATCACGCTCCGCGCGAAGGCGCACGCCGAGAAGCTGCGCGGCGGGCGCGAGGCGATCATCATCACCGAGCTGCCGTATCAGGTGAACAAGGCGAGCCTGATCGAAAAGATCTCGGAGCTCAGAAGCGAGAAGAAGGTGGAGGGCATCTCCGAGGTCCGCGATGAGTCCAGCCGCGAGGGGATCCGGGTGGTGCTCGAGCTGGCGCGGGGCGAGATCCCCCAGATCGTGATGAACCAGCTCTACAAGCACACCCAGATGCAGACGAGCTTCGGGATCATCATGCTGGCGCTGGTGGACCGCCGCCCGCAGATCGTCAACCTGAAGGAGATGCTCGCCGCGTTCATCCGCTTCCGCCGCGAGATCGTGACGCGGCGGACGCGCTTCGACCTGGCGCGCGCCGAGGAGCGGGCCCACATCCTCGCGGGCCTCCGGAAGGCCGTCGAGCACCTCGATCAGGTGATCCGCCTGATCCGCCAGGCCGAGAGCCCGGACGCGGCGAAGGACGCCCTCATGGCGCGGCTCGACCTCTCGGAGATCCAGGCCAAGGCGATCCTCGACATGCGGCTCCAGCGCCTCACGCAGCTCGAGCGCCACAAGGTGGTCGAGGAGCACGAGCAGACGCTGGCGCTCATCGAGGAGCTGAAGGGGATCCTCGCCTCCGAGGCCAGGCTGATGGGGATCATCAAGCAGGAGCTGCTGGCGATCAAGGAAGAGTACGGCGACGCGCGCCGGACCGAAATCCTCACGGAGACGACCGAGCTGACGATCGAGGATCTCCTGGCCGACGAGGAGATGATCGTCACGATCACGCGCTCGGGCTACATCAAGCGGACCCACGTCGAGGCGTACCGGAGCCAGCGGCGCGGCGGCAAGGGCGTGACGGGCATGGAGACGAAGGAGGAGGACATCGTCGAGGATCTGTTCATCGCCTCGACGCACGCCTACCTCCTCTTCTTCACGACCCTCGGCAAGGTCCACTGGCTCAAGGTCCACGAGATCCCCGAGGGGGGGCGCCTGGCGAAGGGCAAGGCGATGGTCAACCTCCTCTCGCTCGGCGAGGGCGAGGCCGTCGCGACCTGCGTGCCGGTGCGCGCGGTCGAGGCCGGCGGCTACATCTTCTTCGCGACGCGGCAGGGCAAGGTGAAGAAGACGCCGCTCGACGCCTTCTCGCATCTGCGCGCGGGCGGCATCCGGGCCATCGCGCTCGAGGAGGGCGACGAGGTCATCGCCGCCCTGCGGACCGACGGCACCCGCGAGGTGATGATCGCGACCAAGCAGGGCATGATCATCCGGTTCGCCGAGGCCGAGCTGCGGCCCTTGAGCCGGGACGCCGGCGGCGTGCGCGGCATCGACGTGGAGGAGGGCGACGAGGTCATCTCCGCGGACGTCGTCCAGGAGGGCGTCACCATCCTCACCGTGACCGAGCGCGGCTACGGCAAGCGCACGCCGCTCGACGAGTACCGCCTGCAGGGGCGCGCCGGCAAGGGGATCCTCGACATCAAGACCGGGGGCCGCAACGGCCACGTCGTCGCGATGCTCCAGGTGCGCGACGAGCACGACGTCCTGGTCGTCACCACCAAGGGCAAGATGATCCGCTTCCACGCCGCCGACGTCAGCGTCCAGGGGCGGAACACCTGGGGCGTGCGCGTGATCGAGCTCGAGCCCGACGACCGCGTCGGCTCGGTCGCCCGCGTCGAAGCCGAACAAGCGCCCGTCGAAGTCCAGTAACCCCGCCGTGCTGGACCTCCGGCTGATCCGCGCCGAGCCCGAGGCCGTGGCGCGCAGCCTCGCCGACAAGGGCGGCGCGGACCTGATCCGGGGCGCTCCGCGCCGACGTCAGGCAGGCGGACGCCACCCTCGAGACGGTGCTCCTGCAGATCCCGAACCTGCCCGACCCCTCCGTGCCCGCCGGGACGAGCGAAGAGCAGAACGTGGAAGTCCGCCGCTGGGGCACGCCGCGCGACTTCGACTTCGCCCCCCGCCCCCACGAGGAGCTCGGCGAGGCCCTCGGCCTCCTCGACCTCGAGCGCGCGGTGAAGATCGCGAAGTCGCGCTTCGCCGTGCTGTGGGGTCCGGGCGCCCGCCTGTCGCGCGCGCTCGCGCAGTTCATGCTCGACCTCCACACGCGCGAGCACGGCTACACGGAGGTCTGGGTGCCGCACCTGGTGAGCGGCGCCACGATGCTCAAGGCGGGGCAGCTCCCGAAGTTCGAGGAGCAGTTGTTCAAGACGGTCGAAGCCGACGAGGGCCGGACGCTCTACCTGATCCCCACCGCCGAGGTGGCGCTCACGGCGCTCCACGGGGGCGAGGCGCTGGCGGAGGCGACGTTGCCCCGGCACTACACCGCGTTCACGCCGTGCTACCGCCGGGAGGCCGGCACCTACGGCAAGGACATGAAGGGGATGTTCCGGCACCACCAGTTCGACAAGGTCGAGCTGGTGAAGCTCACGACCCCGGCCCAGGCGCTCGCCGAGCTGGAGTCGATGGTGCGGAACGCCGAGGAGGTGCTGCGCCGCCTCGAGCTGCCGTACCGGGTGGTCGAGCGCTGCGTCGGGGACCTCGGCTTCAGCGCGGAGAAGGGCTACGACCTCGAGGTGTGGCTGCCGGGGCAGGGGAGGTACCGGGAGATCTCGTCGTGCTCGAGCTACGGCGTGTTCGGCGGCCGCCGCGGCGACATCCGCTACCGGCCGGCGGGGGGCGGCAAGGGCGAGCTCTGCGCGACGCTGAACGGCTCCGGCCTCGCCGTGGGCCGCACGCTCATCGCGGTGCTCGAGAACTACCAGGAGGCGGACGGCACCGTCACGATCCCCCCCGCGCTCCGGCCCTACATGGACGGGCTCGCGCGCATCACCCGCGCCGCGGCGCCGTAGCGCGCTCGCCGCCCCCGTCCGCGGTCAGAGCTGGCCGGCGAGGCTTCGGCCGGCGCGGACCACGACCACCTCGTTCAGCACCTCACTGACGCCCGCGATCCCCCTCACCAGCTCCTCGGCGACCGTTCGCGCCTCCTCGACGCGCACGGCGCCGATGAGCGCCACGTGGCCGTCCTTGCACGACACGGAGATTTGGTGCGGGCGGGTCACCGCGTTCGCCAGGAGCGCCGCCTTCGCCTGCGCCGTGAGGCTGAGGTCCTGGAGCTGCCGGCGCGAGGCCGGCGTGGGCCGGAAGCGCTCCTCCTCGATCGCCTCGTCCACGAGCCGGGCGCCGCGCGCGGCGGTGAGCCGCTCGGAATTCAGCACGAGGTCGTAGAGCAGCGGGTCCTCCCAGTCCACGTGGTAGAGAAACTTCACCCGCGATGCCCGCTCGCGATCGCTCTGCCGCACCCAGTCCAGCGCCGCGTCCTGCGTCAGCCCCTGCTCCTGGTGGATCCGCTCGGCGCGGACGCCCTCGGGCGCGCTGATGCGGACGCGGAGGGCGTGGGTGACGCCGCGAAGGAGGATCGTCGAGGCGCGGCCGGCCAGGACCACGTCGTCGCGGGCGGCCATCTCGTAGACGATCGCCTCCACGTAGGTCATGTACCGGCGCTGGGTGTCCGTGAAACGCTCCCACAGCGTCGGCTTCTCTTCGGTGACGTGGGTGAGATGGCCGATCCCCTCGTGGAAGCGCTCGGCCGCTTTCGCGATGATCTCCCGGTCGGCGAACTCGTAGCCCCTGGCCTGGGCCACCCGGTGCCCGATCTCGTTGCCCAGACTGCCGATCGTCTCGGACATGGCGACGACGCTCATGGTCCACCTCCTGCGCTGAGATACAAACGCCCCCGCCAGCCACCCCGGTGGCCAACGAGGGCGTCGAAAGGCTGTCCGAAGGCCCGGTCGAGGGACATGCCACACTCCCCGAACGGTCGGACACGGCACGGCTCGCGCGTCGAGGGAAGTCTAGGAGCCCCGGGGAAGGCATGTCAAGGCCCTGTCCCGTGCGAGAATCGGCGCAGATGATGGATCGTCCGTTTGCCCTCGTCGGCGTCGTCCTGCTCGTCGCGGGCTGCGCTCGCGCGGTCGTCACCGCGCCCGCGCCCCCTGTCGCGGTCGGTTGGGAGGAGACCGGCGAGGCCTCCTGGTACGGCCACCCCTACCACGGCCGGCGGACCGCGAGCGGCGAGGTCTACGACATGGCGCAGATGACCGCCGCTCATCGCACGCTGCCCTTCGGTACCCGGATCCTCGTCGAGAACCGGCTGAACGGGCGCACCGCCGAGGTGCGCGTCACCGACCGCGGCCCGTTCGTGGGCGACCGCATCCTCGACCTCTCCGCCGCCGGGGCGCGGGTGCTCGGGGCGATCGGCCCCGGCGTGATCCCGGTGCGCCTGCGCGTCATCGCGCTCGCCGGCGGAGTGTCGCGGGCGGCGGCGGGAGGCGCCTTCACGGTCCAGGTCGCCGCCTTCACGTCGGAGGACCGCGCGGGCGCGCTCAGGGAACGGCTCGAGCCCGGGTGGCCCGCGGCGCGCGTCCAGCGCGCGGAGGTCGCGGGCCGGACGCTCTGGCGCGTCCGCGTCGGCCCCTACGCCACGCGCGAGGAGGCCGAGCGCCAGGCCCGGCGCATCGCCGGCGCCGGCTACGACACGCTGGTCATCGGGGACTAGCCGCCCACAGCCGCGGGCGAGGGGAGGCGAGAGGCGGTCATGGACGACAGCCCGGCGCAGGTGAGTCGCCTGGTCGACCTGGTCGGCTATCAGGACGGGGCCGTGGTCAGCCGGACGGTGCTCAAGCGGCCGGCCGGCAACGTCACGCTGTTCGCCTTCGACGCGGGCCAGGAATTGAGCGAGCACACCGCGCCCTACGACGCCCTGGTGCAGGTGCTCGACGGCGAGGCCGAGATCGCGATCGCCGGCCGCCCGCACCGGGTGCGCGCCGGCGACATGATCGTCATGCCCGCGAACCAGCCCCATGCGGTGCGGGCGCCCGCGCGGTTCAAGATGCTGCTGACGATGATCCGCTCGTGAGGGGCCGCGTCCCCGGCGTCGCGGGCTAGGTGCCCGCGCGTGGCCTCGTCCTACCTCGTCGTCTGGGCCCTCTTCGTCTTCGCGTGGGCCGCGAATTTCATGATCCGCATCGGCTTCTCGGCGCTGCTGCCGCCGATCATCCGGGATCTCGAGCTGTCGTACACGCAGGCCGGCGCGCTGGCCTCGGCCTTCTTCTGGGCCTACCTCGCGCTGCAGATCCCGTCCGGGCTGCTTGGCGACCGGTTCGGCCGGCGCCGGGTCCTCGTGCTCGGGCTGGTCGGCGTCGCCGCGGCCACGGCGCTGACCGGGCTCGCCGGCTCGTTCGGGGCCCTGATCGTGGCCCGGCTGGCCACCGGCGCGGGGCAGGGGTCGCTGTTCTCGAACGACCGCGCCATCATCGCCGCCGTCACGCCGCGCGAGAAGATCGGCCTCGGCCAGGGGGTGTCGTTCACCGGGCCGGGCCTCGGCATCACGCTGGGGCTGATGCTGGGCGGCATCCTTGCCGACGCGCTGTCCTGGCGCACGGTGCTGGCGCTCTTCGCGCTCGGGCCCCTGGCCGCCGCGCTCGCGATCGGCCGCTGGGTGCCGTGGACGCCGGCGTCCTCCGACGCGGCCGCGCTCTGGCCCCGCCTGCGCGCGGTGCTCGCCACGGGCCCGGTGTGGGTGCTCGGCGCGGCCGGCGCCTCGGGCATCTACGTGCAGTTCGTGCTGGCGACGTGGGCGCCGATGTTCTTCATCGAGACGGGGGTGGACGGGCTCGCGCAGGCGGGCACGCTCGCGAGCATCCAGGGGCTCGCCGCCGTGGCGGGGCTGGTCACGGGCGGCTGGGCGGACGATCGGCTGCGCCGCCGGGGCGGCCGTCACCGGACGCTCATCGCGGCGAGCCTGACCGCGCTGGCGCTAAGCATGGGCGCGATGGCGCTGGCGCTGGCGCGCGGCTCCGCGCCGGGCGTCGGCGTGACGCTGGCGCTTGCCGCCTTCTTCGTCTGGGCGATCTGGGGCGCGGCCTACGCGCTGCTCGGCGAGCTGATCGCGGTGGCGGATCTCGGCGCGGCGTTCGGCCTCTTCAACTCCATCTGCTTCGTGGGCGCGATCGTCGGGCCCGCGGTGACCGGCTGGGTGCGCGATCTCACGGGCTCGTTCGCGGCCGGCTGCGAGGTGGCCGTGCTCGTGGCGCTCGCGGGTGCGGCGATCGCCACGGCGATCCCTTCCCCGGCGCCGACGCGCGATGCGGTATCGTAGTTCTGGGCCGTTTCGGGACGGAGGGCTAGCCTCAACTGGTAAGGCAGTGGACTTGAAATCCACCGGGCCGCGAGGCCCTTGGGGGTTCGAATCCCTCGCCCTCCGCCATCCACCTCCCGACTCCGAGCTCGATCGCCGGCACCGCGCCAGGCGCGCGCGCCGGCTCAGGCCGCGCGGATCGCCGCGCCTGCGAACGCCGGCTGCCAGCGCGGCTCGAGATCGGCGACGAAGCACGGGACTTCGCCGAGGTGGGGATACTCCACGAGGTGGCGTCGCATGCCGCTGGCGATCGGATCCACCCCGGCGCGCGCCAGCGCCGGCTCGGTGAGGAGCAGGTAGGCGTCCACCGAGATACCGTTCTTGACCAGCCGATGGACGAGAATGACGTCCGGCCCGGCCACGCGCGGTCGCCCGCCGACGATCTGCCGCACGAACCGGCCGTGGTGGGCGATCAGCTTGAGATTGAGGCTGGCGACATCGCGGCACGCCCGACAGGAACAGCTGTTGTCACCCGCCAGTCGGAGCTGCTGCTCCTTGAAGGCGGCGAACGCACCCGCCAGGACGGCCGGCAGGGCGTGTCCGTCGGCCGCGGTCCGGTTGGGGCCGACCGCGAAGACGGCGTCGCCCTCGAGTTCCTGGATCTCGAGGGGAGGGGACAGCCGCTGCATCACGGTCTCCAGGAGGTCGCCGGTGACGCTGGCGCCGTGCTCCAGCTCGGTGCGGGTCACGAAGGCGGTGAATCCGGAGATGTCAGCGAGAACGAGGAACCCCTCTTCCATCGGCGTGCCCTCCTCGCCGTCTAAGACACCGGGCACGGAGGTCTGTGAAACCGGGGCGGGGGCGCGTCGACACAGGCTCGCCCTCCGCCAAAATTCGCGCTAGGCTCGCCGAGTGACCATCGAGATCCGGCGCACGGCCTGCTCCTTCGACTGCTTCGACGCCTGTGGGGTGCTCGCCCACGTCGAGGATGGTCGCATCGTGCGCCTGGCCGGCGACCCGCACCATCCGTTCACCCGCGGCGCCCTCTGCCCCAAGGTGAACCGCTATCTCGGGGAGCGCTACTACAACCCCCGGGAGCCTCAGCGTCCTCTACCACAAGGGCAACGGCTCCTTCGCCGGGCTCAAGGTGCTGGGCGAGCGCTTCTTCAACCTCTACGGCGGCGCCACGCACGCCGTCGGGCGCTACTGCGCGGGCGAGGGCGACTACGGCACGACGCAGTCCTTCGGCTGGCCGGAGATCCACGACCCGCTCGACCTCGCCGAGCACTCGCGCCTGTTCCTGATCTGGGGGAGAAACCCGGCGGTCACCAACCCCCACATGATGCCGCTGATCAAGGCTGCGCGCGCCCGCGGCGCGCTGGCGATCGTCGTGGATCCCGTGCGGACCCCGACAGCGCGCGACTGCGACCGTGGCGTCCATCCGCGCCCGGGGAGCGACGGCCACCTGGCGATCGGGATGGCGAAGGCGATGCTCGCGCACCGGCCCGTCGAGCGCGAGCGCGTCGCGACGATCAGCGACCACTTCGAGGCGTACCTGGGGCTCGTGGACGCGATGTCAATGGACGAAGTGCTCGCGCGTACCGATCTCCCGCGCGAGACGATCGAGTGGCTCGCGCTCACGTACTACGACACGCGGCCCGCCACGATCCTCCAGGGGATCGGCCTCCAGCAGTACACGCGCGGCGCCCAGACCTACCGGCTCATCGCCGCGCTCGGCATGCTCGCCGGCCACATCGGCGTCCCCGGCGGCGGCGTGAACTTCGCTAACTGGCCCTGGCCGCGGATGCGCCACGTCGTCGCCGAAGACCGGCGCGCGGCGGCGCCCCGCACCGTGCCCGTGTCGAGGCTCGCCGCCGGGCTCGCGGCCACGACCGATCCCGCCGTCACCACCGGCTGCTTCATGGGGTCGAACCTCGTCAATCAGATGCCCGACCCCGCCGGGGCGCGCGCCGCGCTCGCGAAGCTCGACTTCATCGTGTGCGTGGACCAGTTCCTGACCGACACGGCGGAGTGCGCCCACCTGTTCCTGCCCTCGACGACGTTCCTCGAGGAGGAGGACTTCCTGCCGAGCTACGGCCACCACTGGGTGCAGCTCATGGAGCCCGTCGTGGCGCCGCTCGGCCAGGCGCGGAGCGACCTCGCGATCCTCCAGGGGCTCGCCGAGCGTCTCGGCTTCGGGGCCGACATGGCGGGGACCCCCGCGGCGTGGATCGACCGCCTCACCGAGCCGTTCCGGGCCCAGGGGGTCTCGTACGCCGCGCTGAGGGCGGCCGGCGGCCGGCTCCGGCCGGAGGGTCAGCCGCAGGTCCCGTGGGCCGACGGCAAGTTCAGCACGCCGTCAGGGCGCTTCGTCTTCCCCGAGCGCTTCGACGACGACCCGGTGCTCCCGCCGGCGGAGTATCCGCTCCATCTCCTCGCGCTCGCCACGTCGAACGCGACGAACTCGCAGATCCTCGAGGCGCGCCAGGCGGGCGAGCCGGCCGCGCGCGTCCACCCGTCCGCGGCCGCGACGGCCGGCCTCGGCGACGGCGATCGCGCCGTGCTGGTCTCCCCGCGCGGGCGGCTGCCCGTGCGCGTCCGGCTCGACGCGACGACGCGCGCGGACACGGTGCTGGTGACGAAAGGGGAGTGGCTCAAGCGCGGCCGCTGTCTCAACGTCCTGATCGAGCCACGCTTCACCGCCGGGACCGGCACCGCCTTCAACCAGAACTTCGTGCGCCTCGAGCAGGCCTGAGCCTCAGAGCCTCTGCACGAATCGCGTTGTCGAGGGGCGCCACGGCTGCGCCTGGGGGGCGCCCGGAGCCCCCCATGGACTCAGTCGCGCGCGGCCTCGTGGACGATGCGGCCGCCGACGATCGTCATGTGGGCGGTGAGGTCGGGGATCCGCGCCTCGTCGCACGTGAGCGGGTCGTCCGAGAGCACCACGAGGTCGGCGAGCTTGCCGGGCTCGAGCGAGCCCTTCTCGCTCTCCTCGAACGTGAGCCAGGCGCCCTCGATCGTGGCAGCGCGGAGCGCCTCCGCGCGCGAGAGGCGCTGCCCCGGCGCGATCACCCGCCCCGAGTAGCGGTCGACGCGCGCCACCGCCTGCCAGATCGGGTGGAAGAGCGAGGGCGGCACGTTGTCGGTCGCCAACGCCACGTGGAGGCCCGCGTCGAGGAGCACGCGGAGCGGTACGATCTCGTCCTCGCGCGCCGCCCCCACGCGCGACTTCAAGATTTCGCCCTCCTTGGAGAGGTAACGATTGGTGTGGGTCGTGACGACGACGCCGAGGTCGCGCATGCGGTGGATCTCGTCGCGGGTGAGCATGGAGATATGCTCGATGACCCAGCGCCGGTCGCGGATCGGCACGCAACGGTTCACCTCCTCGTAGAGATCGAGGAGGTCCTTTCCCATGCTGAGCACGCGGATGTCGCGGCGGGCGGCCTCGAGCAGGACAGTCTTGAGCACCTCGCGGGGCAGCGCGGCGTCGTAGGCGAAGCCCGCCCAGCCCGTGTAGGGCATCGCGTGCGCCCGGACGGCGTTGTCGGGCGTCGGGTTCGCCTCGGCGACGAGGCCCCCGACGTGAAGGAAGGCGTCGCCCGTGCCGCGGCCGGCGATGCGTGCTGTCCACCCGTCGAGCCGAGCGAGGCACGCCGCGGGATCCGCCGCGCCCCACGACGGGCTCAGCGCGAGGTAGGCCCTGACGGTCGCCTCGCCCCGCGCGCCCAGCGCTTCGTAGGCGCCGAGCACCTCGTCCACGACGCCGTGGCCCTCGACGACGCTCGTTGTCCCGGTGGAGGCGTAGATCTTCATCGATTCGCGCAGCGCGCGCACGCGATCGGCGTGGGTGAAGCGGGGCGCCGCCGCCAAGAGCGACAGCTCGACCACTGGGACGTAGGTCTGCTCGACGAATACCCCCGTCGTCTCGCCCGCCGCGTCCTTCTCGATCGTCACCCCCTCCCAGGGCGGCCGGGTGTCGCGCGTGATGCCGGCGAGACGCAACGCCTCGCTGTTGGCGATCGAGACGAGCGGCAGCGTGTGGCGCCAGTAGCCCCAGATCGCGCGGATGTAGACAGGGTTCCGCGGCGCGACGCGGTCGAGGTCGGTGCGCGTGGGGAAGCGGCCCTCCTTCAGGGTCCTCGGCACGTCGAAGTAGTAGGGCGGATCGCCGAGCGGCATCGTGACGATCCACTCCCCGGGCGCCGCAGCCCGGACGAGTGCCGCGACGCGCTCCAGCACGTCGTCGATCGAGCGTGCACCGGCGAGCGAGGGGCAGAGGGCCTTGAGCCCCTCGCGGTCCATGTGGGCGTGGGCGTCGATCAGCCCCGGCACGACGGCGCGCCCGCGGAGATCGACGAGTCGCGTGGAGCCGCCCGCCAGCCGGCGGATGTCTCCACTGGCGCCGACCGCGACGACGCGATCGTCCGTCACCGCGACCGCCTCCGCGATGCTGAACGCCGGGTCGACGGTGAGGACCTTGCCGCCGAACAGGATCAGATCAGGCGCCAACGCTGACCGGGAGCGACTCGACGCCGCGGAAGATGAGAATCCGTCTCAGCGCGGGAGGCGGTGGGCGACGCAGTGGACGAGGGCGACGCGCGTGCCGTCCTCGGCGGTGACGTCGATCTGGTAGAACCCAGCTTGCCGACCCTGTTTGACCGCGCGACCCTCGGCGATGAGCGTCGAGTCCGGCTCGACCGCCGCGAGGTAGCTGATCGCGACGTTCAAGGCGACCGCGTCCTCGCCCTGGGAGTTGCAGGCCGCGCCGAACGCGACGTCGGCCAGCGTGAAGATGACGCC
>JACPCG010000167.1 GCA_016179925.1 Candidatus Rokuibacteriota bacterium
GATAAGAAGGACAAGAAGGACAACCACATCTGGCACTGGGAGTGGGGCGACCGGGCCGCCACCGATCGCGTCGTGGCCGAAGCCGATGTCACCGTCAAGCAGGACATCTACCTCCCGCGCATTCACGTGGCGTCCATCGAGACGTGCGGCTGCGTCGCCCACTTCGACAGGGTCAACGAGAAGCTCACCGTCTGGATGACCACCCAGGCCCCCCACGCGATCCGGACGGTGTTCGCGCTGGTGGCCGGGCATGTCGGGCTGGCCGAGCACAAGATCCGGATCATCTCCCCCGACATCGGCGGCGGATTCGGCGGCAAGGTCCCGGTCTACCCGGGCTACGTCATCGCCGTCGCCGCCTCCGTGCTCACCGGGAAGCCGGTGAAATGGATCGAAGACCGGATGGAGAACCTCCAGGCGGACTCGTTCGCCCGCGACTACCACATCACCGCCGAGCTGGCGGCGAAGAAGGACGGCACGCTCACCGCGCTCCGGATCAAGACGCTCGCCGACCACGGGTACGCCGACGCCGCGGCGAACCCGTCCAAGTTCCCGGCCGGGCTGTTCCACATCTGCACGGGCTCGTACGATTTCAAGGCCGCCCACGTCGAGGTGGACGGCGTGTACACCAACAAGCCGCCGGGAGGGATCGCCTACCGCTGCTCCTTCCGCGTGACCGAGGCGGTGCACACGATCGAGCGCATGGTCGACCTCATGGCCCACCAGCTCGGCGTGGACCCCGCCGACTTCCGGCTCAAGAACTTCGTCAAGCCGGAGCAGTTCCCGTACAAGTCGGCGCTCGGCTGGGAGTACGACAGCGGGAACTACGCGGGCGCCCTCCGGAAGGCCATGGACAAGATCGGCTACGCGGAGCTCCGGCGCGAGCAGGCCGAGAAGCGGGCGGGCGGCGAGTTGATGGGGATCGGCATCTCGAGCTTCACCGAGATCGTCGGGGCCGGCCCGTCCAAGCACTTCGACATCCTCGGCCTCAAGATGTTCGACAGCTGCGAGATCCGGATCCACCCCACGGGCAAGGCCATCGCCCGGTTCGGGACGAAGTCCCAGGGCCAGGGTCACGAGACCACCTACGCTCAGATCCTGGCGGAAGAGCTCGGCATCCCTGCCACGGATATTCAGGTCGAGGAGGGCGACACCGACACCGCGCCCTACGGCCTCGGCACCTACGCGAGCCGCTCCACGCCCGTCGCCGGCGCCGCGGCGGCGGTCGCCGCGCGGAAGGTGCGCGACAAGGCCCGGAAGATCGCGGCGCACCTGCTCGAAGCCGCCGAGGAGGACCTCGTGTGGGAGCCGGGGAAGTTCTCGGTCAAGGGCGCGCCCGGCCAGGCCAAGACCATCCAGGAGATCGCCTTCGCCGCCTACACCAACCATCCGCAGGGGATGGAGGCGGGACTGGAGGCCGTCAGCT
Source organism: Candidatus Rokuibacteriota bacterium (assembly GCA_016179925.1). Taxonomy (GTDB): domain Bacteria; phylum Methylomirabilota; class Methylomirabilia; order Rokubacteriales; family CSP1-6; genus JACPCG01. The sequence goes on from JACPCG010000167.1 coordinate 1,424, forward strand.
ACTACGATCCGCCGAATCTCACGTTCCCCTTCGGGAGCTACGTCTGCGTCGTGGACATCGACAAGGGCACGGGTGAAGTGAAGGTGCGGCGATTCGTCGCGGTGGACGACTGCGGCAACATCATCAATCCCATGATCGTCGACGGACAGATCCACGGGGGCCTGACGATGGGGTTCGCCCCGGCGCTGATGGAGGAGATCTCCTACGACGAGATCGGCAACATCCAGGGCGGGAGCTTCATCGACTACCTGCTGCCGACCGCCGTCGAAACGCCGAAGTGGGAAACCGACAAGACCTGCACGCCGTCGCCGCATCACCCGCTCGGCGCCAAGGGCGTCGGCGAGTCCGCGACGGTCGGCGCTCCGGCCGCCATCGCCAATGCGGTCGTGGACGCGCTCTGGCACCTCGGCGTGCGCCACGTCGACATCCCGATCACGCCGCCGAAGGTGTGGAAGCTCCTCCGCGAGAATGGCGTCACGGAATGAGTGAAGCGCTGCTCGCCCTCGCCGCGGAGTTCGAGCGCCGCGGGGAGCCGTTCGCGCTGGCGACGGTCGTCCGCTGCGAGCCGCCGACCTCCGCGAAGCCCGGGGCGAAGGCGCTGATCCGCGAGGACGGCACGGTCTCCGGGTGGGTGGGCGGCGCCTGCGCCGAGCCGGTCGTCGTGCGCGAGGCCCTCAACGCCATTCGAGACGGCCGGCCGCGACTCATCGGGCTCGTCGGCGAAGGCGGACGAAGCCCAGGCCGGACGGAAGGGATGCGCGAGTACCCGATGTCGTGCCACAGCGGCGGCACGCTGGAGATCTACGTGGAGCCCTACCTGCCGAAGCCGCTCCTGGTGCTCGTGGGCCACGGGCCGGTTGTCGAGACGCTCGCGACCCTCGGTCGCGCCGCCGGCTACTCGGTCGTGGTTGCCGGCGCGGACGCCATGGCCGTGGAGCTCGGCCAGCGCGCCCTGACGCCACGGGCCTCCGTGATCGTGGCCACGCACGGGGACTCCGACGAGGATGCGCTGGAGCGCGTGCTCGCGACCGAGGCGGGCTACGTCAGTCTCGTCGCGAGCCGCCGGCGGGCCGCCGTCATCCTCGAGCGGCTGAGGCACCGGGGCGTGCCGGCCGAGCGCCTGGATCGGCTGAAGGCGCCGGCGGGGCTCGACATCGGCGCGGTGACCCCCGAGGAGATCGCCGTCAGCATTCTCGCCGAGGTCATCCACCACCACCGGAGTGAAAAGACCGCCTCGCTCGAGGCCGAGATCCGCCCGGCGGCGCCGGCGGTGACCGAGGCGACGGACCCCATCTGCGGGATGCTCGTCGAGGTCGCCACCGCGAAGTATCGCTCCGAGGTGTCGGGACAGCCCGTGTACTTCTGCTGCCGTCACTGCAAGGAGACCTTCGACCGCGGCCGATGAGACCGGCGGGTGTCTCCGTTCGTGGACATTGACGCTGGGTCGGGGATCGGGCACGCTTCGCGGCGGATGAGTGAAGGTCTGGACCCGGAGGTGACGCTCGGGACGCTGCACCGGGACCTGGGCGAGGTCAAGAGTGACCTGCGCGAGGTCAAGACCGACATCCGCGAGGTCAAGACCGACATGCGCGAGGTCAAGGTCGACATGCGCGAGGTCAAGGTGCTGCTCACCACGAGGCTGCCCGCGCCGGACTGGCCCGGCGAGATGCTGCGGACGCTCCGCGAGAACACCCAGCTTTCCCGTGAGAACACCCAGCTCCTGCGCGAGAGCAATCGGCTCAGCGAGGAGCGGTTCGCGCGGCTCGATGCCACCCTGCGCGAGCAGGCGATCGAGACCCACACGATCCTGCGCGCCCTTGTGGAAGGCCAACGCCAGCTCGCCGAGGGCCTGCGCCAGGTGGCGGCGGAGCTGCGCGCCCTCGTCGCGCGAATCGACGCGCTCATCCGCGGTCGCGGCGACAGCTCGCTCGCCGGGTAGTCGCGCGCCTCAGGAAATCTCGTCGAGAAGTGCCTTCGCCGCGCGGAGGTCGGCCGTGGCGAAGCCCTCGGTGAACCATCCGTGGACGTCGCCGAGCAGGCGCCGCGCGTCTTCGCGCTTGCCCTGCCGCTGCCAGAGTCGCGCCAGGCTCGTCGCCGCGCGAAGCTCGAGGGACTTCTCGGCTCGCCCGCGGGCGAGGTCGATCGCCGTGCGGAAGCAGCGCTCGGCGGTGTCTGTGGACGCGTCCGAGCGCTGCAACAGCAGCTCGCCCTCGATCCGGTGAATCTCGGACGCGTAGAAGGCGCTGCGGTGCTCGTTGGGGATCGACGCGAGCGCCTTGAGTCCCCCGTCGACGTGGCCGGCTTCGGCGTACAGTTCGGCAAGCACGCAGAGACAGAATACCTGTCGCCAGATGGCTCCCCCGGCCCAGCCCGACACCAGCCGGCGGTGCGGCTCGGCCAGCGCCTGCGCGTCCAGGCGCACACCGGGTCTCACGTGTGGAATCAACAAGGCGGCGTCGACCCACACAGAGAACGCGTGCTCCGTCGCGAGCGCGACAAGGCGGTCTGCGGTGGCGGCCGCAGTCTCGCGGTCACCGCGCTGGCAATGGACGCAGGCGGCGAACCAGAGCGCAATGGCCGTCGAAAGCGGGTGCTTCAGCTCCTCCGCGAGGCGGAGCGCGTCCTGCAGGGCGCTGAGCGAGCGGTCGGGGTAGCCGAGCAGCCAGTGCATCAGCGCCAGGTGGTAGCGGCAGCAGGTTCCTGCATCGTGGCCGCCGTACAGGAAGGCCTGCGAGGCGTGTCGGGTGCGGTCGTAGAGCGCGAAGCCCCGTTCCGCATGGAGGATTGCTGCAGCCGGCTGACCCATCGCCGAGAGCGTCGGCCACAGAGCGTGATGGGCTTCGAGGAGCTGCCCGGTGTCGTCACCCTGCTGCGCAGCCTCGAGCAGTCGCTCGCCGATCTCGCGTGCGGCAGCGTAGCGGCCCCGGCTGTAGTTGATGTACCAGAGGCCCCACAGCACCGGGAACAGGCGCGAGCCGTCGGCGAGCCGATCGACCAACTCCCGCGCGCGCAAGTACGAACCTTCGGTCTCCGAGGATCCGGCACCGTGGAGCGCCATGAGAGCAGGACCGAGGGCGATGCGGGTGTCGAGGGTTTCGACCAGGACCTCCGTCGTCTCCGGAAGATCTTCCAGGAGCGCCAGCGCTTGCTCGAAGAACCCGACAGCCTCGCGATTGGCCGAGCGAGCCACGGCCTTCGCCCCGGACTGACGGAGATACCGCGCGGCCTTGACGGCGAGACCACCTCTCACCGCGTGGTGGGCGAGGATCTCGACCTGTTCGGCGAGGCGGTCGGCATGGAACCGCTCGATCGCCTCCACCAGCGCGGCGTGGAGCGCGCGTCGTCGGTCCTGGAGCACGCTCCCGTACGCGACCTCGTGGGTGAGCGCGTGCTTGAACGTGTACTCGAGATCGGGGAAGAGGCGCGCCTCGTAGAGGAACTCGGCCGTCTGAAGCTCGGCGAGGGACCGCCGGAGCTCGTCCTCGGGCAGCTCCGCGATCGCCTCGAGGAGCGCGACGGGCACGTCCTTGCCGACGACGGAAGCGGCCTGGAGCAGCCGCTTCATCTCGGGACGCAGGCGGTCGATGCGCGCGGCCAGGATCGCCTGGACGCTCGCCGGCACCTGGACGGTTTCCACGGACTTCGCCAGTCGGTACGCACCTGGCTCGCCGACGAGCACCTGCGTCTCGACGAGCGTGCGCACGCTCTCCTCGAGGAAGAGCGGGTTCCCCTCCGTCCGCTCGATCAGCACCGGCTTGAGCGGTTCGACGGAGCGGTCGTCGCCGAGGAGCGTCTGCAGCAGCTCGTCGGCGCTCTCGGGGGGCAGGGGATCGATACGCGCCTGACGGTAATAGGTCTTGCTGCCCCAGTCGTGCCGGTACTCGGGACGGTAGTTCACGGCCAGGAGCACGGCGGCGGTCGGCAGGCTCTCCACCAGGCCGTCGAGGACCCGCTGGGTCTCCGCGTCGATCCAGTGGAGGTCTTCGAAGACCAGCAGCAAGGGCTGGACCTGGCTCTCGCGCAACAAGAGACGCTTGACGCCGTCGAGCGCGCGCCGGCGGCGCTGCGCCGGCTCGAGCGCGAGAAACGCGTCGTCAGGGCCGAGGGCGTCGAGCAGCCAGAGCACGGCGGGCAGCGCGTCCTCGAGGGTCCGGTCGAGCGTCAGCAGCGTGCCCGTCACCTTGGCACGAACGCTCCGGGTCTCGTCGCGGTCGTCGATGCGGAAATACGCGCGCAGGAGATCGGCGAGCGGCAGGAACGGGGTCGCCTTGCCGTAGGAGACGGAGCTCGACTCGAGCACGAGCCAGCCGCCGGGGGAGCCCGAGGCGGAAGCATCCCCCCTCGAACCCTGAACGTGGTGTGAGTGAATGAACTCGTAGAAGAGCCGGGACTTGCCCACACCCGGCTCCCCCACCACGGCGAACACCTGCCCGCGGCCGCGCCGGGCCTGCTGCGCGGCCAGCCGGAGCTGCTCCATCTCGGCGTCGCGGCCGACGAACCGCGTGAGCCCGCGCGCCCGCGCGGCCTGGAGCCGCGTCCGGATCGCGGAGGCGCCGGTCAACTCGAAGACCTCCACGGGCTCGGTGAGCCCCTTGACCGGAATCGGACCGAGCGGTTTCACCTGCAGCGAGCCCTAGCGTCTCGGCCGCCAGGCGAATCGTCCCCGGCGTGGCGAGCTGCTCCATGCGCGCCGCCAGGTGCGTCGTCTGGCCCACCGCCGTGTAGTCCATCCTCAGATCGCTCCCGATCGACCGGACGACGACCTCGCCGGAGTTGAGGCCCACGCGGATCTGCACCTCCAGCCCCTGGGCGCGCCGAAGCTCGTCGGTGTACCGCCGGATCGCGTCCTGCATCCGGAGCGCGGCGTAGCAGGCACGCACCGCGTGGTCCTCGTGGGCGATCGGGGCGCCGAAGAGCGCCATGATGCCGTCGCCCATCACCTGGTTGACCGTGCCCTCGTAGCGATGGACGGCCTCCATCATCCGCTCGAGCACGGGGTCGAGAATCCGTTTTCCTTCCTCGGGATCGCGGTCGGCCAGGAGCTCCATGGAGCCCTTCAGGTCCGCGAAGAGGACGGTGACCTGCTTGCGCTCGCCCTCCAGGACGGCTCGCGAGGTCAGGATCTTCTCGGCGAGGTGCCGCGGGGTATAGACCTCGGGCGCCGCGAACCGCGCTGATCCCGCGGCCGGGCTGCTGACCGCCTGCCCGCACTGCACAGAAGCGCGCGTCGTGCGGAAGCTCGGTCCCACAACTGCCGCAAGTCTGGGCCAAGCGGGTGCCACAGCCGAGGCAGAACCGGGCGTGGGCTGGGTTTTCCTGCTGGCACCGCGGGCACGTCATGGCTGGTCCGCCGGCTAGCCGCCGTAGAAGACCTTCTCGCCGAGATCCTTCAGCCAGAGCGTGGCGTCGTCGGCCCGACCCTCGGGCGCCCTGGCGAGCCCGACCTCGACCACTCTGCCGACGAAGAGCGAGTGATCGCCTTTCTCCACCGTCGCCTCGAGCGTGCATTCGATGAACGCGGGCGTGTTCGTCAGGATCGGCGCTCCCGTCGTGCCGGGACGAAACGGCTCGCCGGAGATCGTCTGGCCTTGCCGCTCGGCGGGCTTGAAGAAGGTGTAGGCCAGGGCCTGCTGCCCCTTGCCGAGGACGTTCAGGGCGAAGGCCTTCGTGTCCCTGATGAGGGCGTGCGCGTGGGAGTCGGCCTTGACCCCGACGGCGACCAGGGGCGGCTCGAACGACGCCTGGGTCACCCAGTTGACGGTGCCCGCCGCCACGCGGCCGTCCACGTGGGCCGCGGTCAGGACGTACAGGCCGTAGGGAATCATCCGGAGCGTGGTTTTCCTGGCGTTCGGGTCCATCGGATCCTCCTCGCGGCGTGCGCCGCCGGCCGCAGGCTCGGAGCATACACCCGCGGACGGGCTTTGCGGTCCCCACGCCCTTTCGCGTACCATCACCCACGATAAATGGAGGCTCGCGAGGAGGACCCCATGCCGATAACAGAGCTGAATCACTACTTCGTCCGGGCGAACGATCTCGAGAAGACCCGGGACTTCTACTGCGACGTGCTCGGCTTCTCGGTGATGCCGCGGCCGACCTTTCCATTCCCGGGCTACTGGCTCGGCGTGAACGGCAAGATCCAGGTGCACATGGGCCAGGCCGGCATCCCCAACGCCGAGCTCTATTACCTCGGCACGCCGAAGGGCGCCGCGACCGACCACGCGGGGGTCGTGGATCACATCGCCTTCCTCGCCACCGACCCGGGCGGCTTCATCCGGCGCTTCAAGGAGCGCGGGATCGACTTTCAGCCGCGGTCGCTCCCGGAGTTCGACCTCTACCAGATCTTCCTCAAGGACCCGAACGGTCTCACCATCGAGCTGAACTTCTTCGGACTCAAGGATGTCAAGGACTGGGGCGGCGAGGACTACGCCACGATGCCCCAGGTCGCCGGAATGCGGGCATGAGCCGGGCCGGCGGCGGCGCGCGCGGCTTCGCGGACGTGAGCTACGACGAGGCGATGCGCCGGGCGCGGGCCCTGGTGCCGGTCCTGCGCGAGCGGGCCGACCCGGCCGAAGCCGTGCGCGAGATGCCGAAGGAGACGATCGACGATCTCCATCGCACGGGGTTGCTCAGATTTCACCAGCCCCGGCGCTGGGGCGGGATGGAGCTCGATTTCGTGTCGCTGTTCGACATCCCCGCCGAGATCGCGCGCGGCTGCCCTTCGACGGGCTGGAACGTCGCGAACCTCGGCGTCCACCACTGGATGCTCGCGCTCTACGACGAGCGTGCCCAGGACGAGGTGTGGGGCAAGAACCCCGACGCCCTGATCGCCTCGGGCATCGCCTATCCGCAGGGCCGCGGGCGCCGGGTCGACGGCGGCTTCGTCGTCAGCGGCTTCTGGAACTTCTCGAGCGGCGTCGACGCGGCCGACTGGAACATGCTGGCGGTGACGGTCCGCGACGGTGAGCGCGTCGTCGATCACCGGATGTGCCTCGTGCCGCGGAGCGACTACGAGATCGTCGACGACTGGCACGTGCTCGGCATGCGGAGCACCGGCTCCAAGTCGGTGCGCGCCACGGACGTCTTCGTCCCGGAGCACCGGGCGCTCTGCATGTACCTCGCGCGCGGCGGCGGCGACTTTCCCGGCGCGCGGGTCAATCCGAATCCGCTCTACCGCGTGCCCCTCGCGGCCCTCGGCTCGCACTGCCTGGCGGCGGCCGGCGTGGGCAACGCCCAGGCCGCGATCGAGCTGACGATCGAGGCGATCCGGGAGCGGAGCACGAGCTACACGGCCATGCGCATGCGCGATTTCCAGGCGGTCCAGCTCCGCGTCGCCGGCGCGGGAGCGAAGGTCGACGCGGCGCGGCTCGTCATCCGGACGGACTGCCTGGAGGCCGCGCGGATCGCGGCGGAGAACCGCGCGCCCACGGTCGAGGAGAAGCTCCGGTTCAAGCGGAACGTGGCGTACGCGATGGAGCTGTCCACGGAGGCGGTCGACGCGCTCCACGCCCTGGCGGGCGCCAACGGCATCTACGATCGGTATCCGATCCAGCGGCTCTTCCGGGACCAGCACGCGCTCACGGGCCACATCGGCTTCAGCTGGGACGCGCAGGGCGCTCCGTGGGGGCTGGTCGTCCTCGGGGGCGAGTTCTCGAGCCCGACGCTTTGACGTCGGGCGCCCCCCGACACCCCCAAAGCTTCGTTGCGCCGGCAAAGCCGGCGCTCGAACGGTGTCACGCGACGGCCCAGCGCCTCGCACTTCTACCGCAACGCGGAGACGCGCCAGCCCGTCCAGATCATCATGAGCCTGCCCGAGATGCTCAAGGCCTTCGAGAGGATCCATGCTCTCGCAGGCCCGGAACGCCTTATCGTCGCGGGCCACGACCCGCAGGTCGCGGACACCCGGCGGCGCGCCGGCAACTTCGCACTTGACATGCCGGGGACCGGCCACGGGCCCCACCTGCGGGATGCTCGTCGAGGTCGCCACCGCGAAATATCGATCGCGTCTACCCCGCCGCCAGGGGGTGCAAGACGTCGATCGCCCAGCCCACGTCCAGCGGCTCTCCCACTGCACTCGCCCCAGCCGACGAGGCCGTCGTCGGTCTCGATGCGCACGAACGTCCACGGCCGCCAGCCGCCGTCGCAATGGAGCGCCTCCACGCGCGCGATCTTCATGGCGCCTCTTCTCCGAGACCGAGCGCAAGTAGAGCGTCTGCGGCGGCGCCGAAAGCTGGCCCGGCCATTCCGACCCGCCGCGCCTTGACATGACCCGGTGCGCGGCCTAGAGTGCCGCCGTCCTCGCGCGGCGTCCGCCTCGCAAAGACGGCTTCTGTCCCCCAAGGGCGCGAGAGGGAGGGCCTATGGTCACGCTTGTGGTCAACGGCAAGTCCCACCGGCTCGACGTCGAGCCTGACACCCCGCTGCTCTATGTCCTGCGCGACAACCTCGGGCTCCACGGCCCGAAGTTCGGCTGCGGGCTGGCGCAGTGCGGCTCATGTACTGTGCTGATGGACGGCAAGGCCGTGCGCTCCTGCACCTTCGCCGTCAGCAAGGTCGGGCAGGGGAAGATCGTCACGCTCGAGGGCCTGGGGACTCCCGCTAAGCCCCACCCGATCCAGCAGGCCTTCATCGACGAGCAGGCCGCCCAGTGTGGCTACTGCGTCAACGGCATGATCATGCAGACGGCTGCCTTCCTCGGCGCCCGGCGCAACCCGAGCGAGCGCGACATCCGCCAGGCGCTCGCCGACAACCTCTGCCGCTGCGGCACCCACCAGCGCATCATCGCCGCCGTGAAGCGGGCCGCGGTCCTCATGGGAAAGGGGGCCTGACATGGCGACTCTCGTAACGACCCGACGCGAGTTCCTCGTCGGCACCGGCGCCCTCGTCGTCAGCTTCAGCCTGACCCCCGGGGCCCTCGCCCAGACAGCCGGCAAGAAGAAGCCCGTCGCCCCGACCGAGGTTGACACCTTCCTCGCCATCGCCCGGGACGGCACCGTGACCATGTACACGGGCAAGGTGGACATCGGCACCGGCATCCGCGCGGCCCTGCCGCAGATGGTGGCCGAGGAGCTGGACGTGCGCCTGGACCGCGTGAAGATGGTCGAGGGCGACACCGCGCTCACGCCCGACCAGGGGCCGACGTGGGGGAGCCTCTCCATCCAGATCGCCGGCGTGCAGATCCGCCAGGCCGCGGCCACGGCGCGCAAGGCGCTGATCGAGCTGGCCGTGCAGAAGCTCGGCATGCCCTCGGCCGACCTCGCCGTGAGGGAGGGCGTGGTCTTCGTCCGGGCCGAGCCGCATCGGCGGGTCGCCTACGGCGACCTGATCGGCGACCAGGACTTCAACCTCAAGGTGGACCCGGCGGCGCCCCTCAAGAACCCGAAGGACTACACGATCGTCAGCCAGCCGGTGCCGCGGCCGGACATCCCCGGGAAGGTCACCGGCACCCACACCTACATGCACGACTTCCGCGTGCCCGGTATGCTCCACGCGCGCGTGGTGCGGCCGCCGGCCATCGGCGCCACGCTCGAGCGCGTGGACGAGGCCTCGGTGCGCAGGATCAAGGGCGTCAAGGTTGTCCGGCAGAACGACTTCCTCGCCGTCGTGGCCGAGAGCGAGTGGGCGGCGGTGAAGGCGGCGCGGGCACTCAAGGCGACGTGGTCCAAGTGGGAGGGGCTCCCCGAGCCGGCCAAGCTCTGGGAGCACGTGCGCAACACGCCTGTCGCCAAGGACGACGTCGCCGCGAACGTCGGCAACGCGAAGACGGCGATGGCGGGTGCCGCGAAGACGCTCAAGGCGACTTACGACTTCGCCATCCACACCCACGGCTCGATGGGCCCGGCCTGCGCCGTGGCCGACGTGCGCGACGGCAAGGCCGAGATCTGGTCGCCCTCGCAGGCGCCGCACTGGCTCAAGCGCGAGGTGGCGGTCACGCTCCAGATGGACCCGGCGAACGTCCACATCCAGTACCTCGACGGCGCCGGGTGCTACGGCCGGAACGGCCACGAGGACTGCACGGCCGACGCCGCGCTCATCTCCAAGCTGATCGGCAAGCCCGTGCGCGTCCAGTGGTCGCGCGAGGACGAGCACGGCTGGGACCCGAAGGGCCCGCCCACGCTGCTCGAGCTGCGGGCGGGGCTCGATGCGGCGGGCAGTGTGGTCGCGTGGGAGTCCGAGCTGTGGGTGCCCAAGGCGGACCTCACCGAGTGGCCGCGCACGCTGGCGGCGACGCACGCCCGGATCCCGCAGAAGGAAGCCATCAACCCGGGCAATATCCACCGCAACCTGGACGTGTCGTACCCGTTCCCGAACCAGCACTCGGTGGCGCATCGGCTCGCGTCCACGCCGTTCAGGCCCTCGTGGATCCGGACGCCGGGGCGCATGCAGAACAGCTACGCGAACGAAGCGTTCCTGGACGAGTGCGCCGCCGCTGTGGGCGCCGACCCGGTGGAGTACCGGCTGCGCCACCTCACCGACCCGCGCGGGATCGCCGTGCTGCGCGCCGCCGCGATGCGCGCCAACTGGCAGCCGCGGCCGGCGCCCAACCGGGACCAGTCCGGCCCGATCGCCAAGGGCCGGGGCGTCGCCTACGTGAAGTACGAGAACACCCGCACCTACGTCGCCGGCGTCGCCGAGGTGGAAGTGAACAAGCAGACGGGGGCGATCCGCTGCACGCGCTTCGTCGTCGCCCACGACTGCGGCCTCATCATCAACCCCGACGGCGTGCGCGCCCAGGTCGAGGGCAACATCATCCAGACGGTCTCGCGGACGCTCAAGGAAGAGGTGAAGTGGAACCGCTCGCGGGTGACGAGCGTGGACTGGGCGAGCTACCCGATCCTGAGGTTCCCCGAGGTGCCCGAGGTCGTGATCGAGCTGATCAATCGGCTCAACGAGCCGCCGTGGGGCGTGGGCGAGCCGGCCGCGTGCCTGCCGCCGCCGGCGATCTCCAACGCCGTCTTCGACGCCATCGGCGTGCGCCTCCGCAGCGTGCCCTACACGCCGGCCAAGGTGAAGGCGGCGCTGGGGGCGAAGGCCTGACCGTTCGGCTTCACCCCGGGCGCTCGCCGTCCTGGCGGGCGCCCGGGGCCTGACCGCCCGAGCGCTACTTCCGGATGCCCTGAATACCCCGGGCTACGGGAGCGGCATGCCGAGCCAGCGCTTGAAGACGACGTGGCTCGCGATCGCGATCGCCCCCGTCAGCACGATCGTCGCCGCCCACGAGAAGGCGCCGAGGGTCCGCAGGAGGACGAGGACGAACAGCGCGGTCGCGGGCAGGAAGCCGAGGGGCGGCAGCACCGCCACGTAGAGCACGAGCACGCCGAACACGAAGGCGACGCGGCGCCGGGGCGACGCGTCGGGCCACGCGGGGAGCTCGGCCGGTGTCATGGCCGGCACGAAATGGCCCGCCCCCAGCACGGCGAGCACGAGGGCGAGGGCGGCGGGCATGAGCTTGGCGCCCGGCCAGTCGTCCCGGATGCGGAGGGCTTCGAAGAGGGAGATCGCGCCGAGCGCGACGAGGACCCCGCCACACAGAAGGTTCGCGCGCCGCATCGTGCGGTCAGATCCCGCCGGTCACGTCGATGGTCACGCCCGTGACGAAGTCCGCGTCGCGGGAGGCCAGGAAGCAGGCCGTGGCCAGGCCGATCCCGCTCGCCGCCGCCGTGATGAGCGCCACCTGGTCCGCGAATCGCATCGTCCGCTTCAGCCGGCGGCGGCGCGGTGACGCATCTCAGCGAAGCCCGGCCGCGCGCAAACGCGGGAACACGACGTCGCGGAAGGCGCGGATCTCCGGCTCGGGTCCGACGAAGGTCTGGCACGGCATCAGGTAGATGTTCCGGACGCCGAGCTTCGTCATCTCGGCGATCCGTCCGGCGCAGTCCTCGGGCGTCCCGATGAGGCCCAGCGCGTCACAGAGCTGCGCGACGGTCTCGTCCGGCACGAAGGAGGTCGCCGCGATGGCCGCCTCCCAGTCGTGGGCGTGCGAGAGGTCGGGATAGATCTTCCACACGGCGTCGGGGATCTCGAGCGGCGGCAGGCGGAGCCCGGCGGGCCCGAGCCACTGGCCGCCCCAGCGGAGGATCCCCCAGTGGACCGCGGTCGGCCGCGCGGCACGACGCGCCTCTTCGGTGGTCGCCGCCGTCCCCGTCCGCACCGCCCAGATGATCTCGAGGTCCTCGACGCGGCGGCCGGCCCGCCGTGCGCCGCGCTCGAGATGCGCCAGCGCGGTCTCCACGATGCCCCGGTTGAACCCCACCAGGAGGAGCGCGCCGTCGGCGATCTCGCCGGCGACCTCGATCGCCTTCGGTCCCGACGCCGCCATCAGCACCGGGATGCGCCGGCCCGCGGCATAGCCGAGCCGCCCGCGCGTGCCGCTGAAGTCGACGGTCTCGCCGGCCAGCAGGGCCTTCACGGTGGCGATGCACGCGCGCATCTCGGCGAGCGTGGCGGGCCGGCGTCCGATCGTGCTCGCGGAGGTGTAGCCGGTGCCGATGACGAACTTCACGCGGCCCGGGGCCAGCTCTTCGACCGTCTGGATCGTGCCCGCGAGCACGGAGGCGTGCCGCGTGAACGGATTCGTCACCGCGGGGAACAGCGCCAAGCGTGACGTGCAGGCGGCCGCCTGTCCGAGGATGACGAAGGCATCGCGGCTGAGCATCTGGCTGTCGAGGATCCCGACGCCGTCGAAGCCCGCGGCTTCGATGGACTGGATCAGCCGCATCAACTCGGGCATCGGGGCGGTACCGGGGACACGCAGATGGACGCGAACAGGCTCGGTCATGATGGGCTCCCCGGATTCTATCGCGAACCCGGGATCCCGGCCCGGCCTTGACAGCGCCGGGACGAACGCCCAGAGTCGTGCCCATGACACCCTCCAGTCGAGAGCCCGTCTTCGAGGTGGTGTGGCCGCTCGCGCCCTCGGCGGCCGCGGCTCAGGCGCTGGCCGCGCGCATTCCCGACCTTTCCGGCAAGACGGTCGGTGAGCTGTGGGACTACCTCTTCAAGGGCGAGGAGATCTTCCCGCTCATCCGGCGCGCGCTCGCGTGGCGCTACCCCGGCATCCGCTTCGTCGAGTACGAGACGCTCGGCACGATCCACGGCCGCGACGAAGCGGAGCTGGCGGCGACCCTGCCGGACCAGCTCCGCAAGCACGGCTGCGACGCCGTCATCTCGGCCGTCGGCGCCTGAGGGAGCTGCACGCCCGCCGTGCTGCGGGCCGCGGCGATCGCCGAGCGGGCCGGCCTGCCGAGCGTCTCGATCGTCACCACGCCGTTCATGCAGCAGGCCGCCGTCGTCATGAAGGGCGTCGGCATGCCGGGGCTGCCGATCGCCGAGTATCCCGGCGTCCCGATGACCGACGGGTCCGACACCGTGCGCGCGAAGGTCGAGGCGCTGATCGAGCCGATCGTCGCGGGCCTGGCGAGGCCGGTGGCGACGACGGCGACGGCGTCCGTCGAGCCGGGGCCGCGCGACGTCGTCTTCAGCGGGACGCTCGACGAGGTCCAGGACTTCTTCTACCGGAACCTCTGGACCGACGGCCTGCCGGTGATCCCGCCCACGATTCCGAGGGTGGAACGCTTTCTCGAGTTCACGAAGCGCTCGCCCGGCGAGGTGATCGGACACCTCTTGCCCGAGAACCGCGCCGCCACCGTCTGGAGCATCGCGGTCAACGGCGTGATGGCCGGCTGCCGTCCGGAGTACATGCCGCTCCTCGTCGCCCTCGTCCAGGCCATCGCTGAGCCGGAGTTCCGCGTGCAGGACGCGGGCTCGACCCCGGGCTGGGAGCCGCTCGTGATCGTGAGCGGTCCCGTCGTGAGGGCGCTCGATCTCAACCACGGCCAGGGCGTGATGCGCGTGGGCCGCCAGGCCAACACGAGCCTCGGGCGGTTCCTGCGCCTCTATCTGAGGAACATCGCCGGGCTCCGCATTCCTCCCGGCGCCGGCGACAAGGGGAGCATCGCGTCCACCTTCAACGTGGCGCTCGCCGAGGACGAGGCGGCGGCGGCCGAGATGGGCTGGACGACGTTCGGCCAGGACCAGGGCTTCGCCCGCGACGACAGCGTCGTCACCGTCCAGAGCGTGGTGAGCGCGAGCCCGCCGATCTACACGGCGGGCACGCGCGCCCTCGACCACGTCCAGGTGCTGGCCGAGGTCTTCGGGCGGGCGTGCGCTTACTGGTCGTGCACGGGGATGAAGTACGCGCGGTGGCAGCCGCTGCTCGTGATCGGCCCGAGCATCGCGAAGGTCATCGCGGCCGACGGCTGGAGCAAGGACGACGTGCGCAAGTATCTCCACGAGCACGTCACGATCCCCGCGCGCGAGGCCGAGAAGTATGCCTGGCACCTCGGAAGCACGGCGTTCAGCCTGCGGGCTCAGGTGGAAGCGGGCGTGCTGCCCCCGGAGTACGCGGCGTCCGGCGATCCCGACCGGCCGGTGCCGGTCTTCGTCAAACCCGAGTGGATCGGCATCGTCGTCGCGGGCGATCCCGGCCGCAACCAGTCGAAGGGCTACTGCAACAACCACATCCAGGGCGGGCGCGTCAGCAAGCGAGTGGCCCTGACGCTATAGCCCGAGGGCCCCCCGGTCGCTGCCGAGGTATACGTCGACGACGGCCGGATCGGCGGCGACGGCCGCGGGCGGCCCCTCGGCGATCTTCTCTCCGGCGCTGAGCACGATGAGCCGGCGCGAGAGGTCCATGAGGGCCCACACGATGTGCTCGACCATGAGGAGGGTCAATCCCCCGGCCACGAGCCTGCGGATGAGCGTCATGGCGCTCGCCGTCTCGGCGGGGTTGAGGCCGGCCATGAACTCGTCGAGCAGCAGGAGCTGCGGGGAGGTCGCCAGCGCCCGCGCCAGCTCGAGGCGCTTCCGGTCGATGAGCGTGAGCTGGGCGGCCGGCACGCCCGCCCGGGCCTCGAGCCCGACGAGGGCGAGCAGCCGCTCGGCCTCCGCGAGCGCTTCGGCGGTCGTCCCCCGGGCGCGGCCGTAGAGGCGCCCGACGAGGACGTTCTCCAGCGCCGAGAGCCCGGCGAAGGGCCGGACGAGCTGGAAGGTGCGCGCGACGCCGCGGGCGCAGATCCGGTGGGGCGTGAGCCCGGCGATGTCGTGGCCGCGAAGGCGGATGCGCCCCGCGTCGGGGGAGAGGGCGCCGGCGATCAGGTTGAAGAGCGTCGTCTTGCCCGACCCGTTCGGGCCCATGATGCCGAGCAGCTCGCCCTCCTCGAGCGTGAAGCTGACGTCGTGGACGGCGCGGACCCCGCCGAAGCTCTTCGACACCCGCTCCACCTCGAGGAGGGGCATGGCGCGGGGCTACGGCCCCGGGTACAGCAGGCGGAATCGTCGGCAGAGAATCGGGGTGGTGTCGTCGAGCTGCCCGCCGAGGCGCCCGCACACGCGACCGAAGTAGGCCCGGTGCGCCGAGCGCCACCAGGTCAGCGAGCCATCGCCTTCCATGCGAGGCTATGGCTTACCGGTCGCAAGCTCTTCCGCGATATAGATCTCCGGCTTCTCGGCCACTCCTGCCCGCTCCATCGCGAGAAACTTCTTCGCCACGCTCTGCCACTCGAAGAAGAGGCAGAGATTGTTGGGTTCCCCGGAAGCACTCGCCAGCTTGAATGCTATCCGGGACGCTACCGATTTGACATCCCCGCGTGCGAGTGCGGCCCAAGTGTTCGACACCAGCTCCCTGTTCTCGTCGTTGGCCACTGCTTCCTCCAATGCTGCGTCGGGAGTTGCGAGGCGGAAAGTGGTTCTGCTTGATCCGCGCCTCCTGCCCCGAAAGGCGCAGCAGGACGTCGAGTTCGTGGGTCTGGAAGCTTCTGTAGGCCTGGAACTCGCTGCCAGTGCTGGGGAACTCTGTCCAGTTGAGAGTCAGATCCGAGCCTTGAGCCGTCAAAGCGGCCGGCCCTGAGGAGCGCCTTGGCGTCCTCGATACGGGCACGAGCGATGTTGTCGAGTTCCGCGACCGAGATCATAAAGACGAGGGACTACTCTTGACAACCGGGGGCCTGATAAGTGTTGGGCGGCGAAAGTTGGGCCGCCGCGGCGGCGTCACTCGCGACCCACCCAGTAGGTAGGACGCCGCTTGAGATTCATGACCGCCAGAATCCGGATCCGCTTGGCTTGATCTTGTAGAGGAGAGCGTAGGGAAATCGGCGGAGAAGGCGACGACGAACGGAACCACGGAGAATCACCCCCGCTTCGGGATGGTCCTCAATAGACTGTAAGCACCGGTCGACCTCCTTGAGGAAGGAGGATCCCAGCCCAGGGTTCTCGAGATCGTAGTACTGCGCCGCCTCGTTCAGTTCTCGATCGGCGAGCCGGTGAAACTCGGGTCGATCCATTCATTTCAGCTTGGCCCGAGCGTCCCGAAGCACGTCGGCTGCTGGACGGGCAGAATCTGGCGCTGAGTCCCAGTTGGCGTCGCGCCGATCGGCCTCCTCCGCCCAGAGCCGTTCATTCTCTTCGTCCGAGAGGGCCTCAAGACTCTCAAGGAGCTTTTCGGCCAACCGTGCTCGCGCCCGAGGGTCCAGCTTGAGAGCCTCGGCTTCGATTTCTTCGATGCTCATGCCCCAGATTCTACCATCAGGCTGCCGGCCAAAGTGTTGTCGGCCCAACGTGCGCATCGTAGCGATAGCGCACGCAGATGAGGCGGTCACCGTACTGGGCGAGAAGCTGCTTCGTGCCCTTCTGGCCCGGCTTGAGATGCAGCCGTACTCGCGAGGTAGAAGACTCGGGCGAGCGCCGGGATGGCGTGGCGCGGGCGGAGGGGCCGGCGGGCGCGATCGATGAGGCGCGGTAAGGCGGGCCGGCAGGGCTTGGCTCGTGGACCGCGGACGCGGATCCGCACCGGCGGCCCTCCGACAGCACCGCGTCCGAGAGCGGAAGCTCCCTGAGAACGCTGGTCATGCGGCGGCTCGCTCTCTGTCAGCCAACAAGGTCGGCGACGAGCCTGGGTCACGCAATGTCCCATTCCCATACGTCGGCCGGGCTGACCCGCGCGCCGCTAGCCAGCGCTTGAGCGATTCTTGGCTCTCACTGGAGCGCCGCCCGGCCAGACGGATGCCTGGCGCGTCAGCGTCAGCGCTTCGCGAACGGCGGAGCCGGATAGCCGAGCGGCGCCGTCGCCGACTCCTTGGGCCAGACCAGCTCCTGCTTGCCGTTGAGCCACTGCACGAACACCGACTGGACGATGCCCGTGCCGTCGGGGCGGAACTTCAGGGGCCCGACGACGGTGGTCATGCTGGTGGCGGCGATCGCGTCGCGCAGCTTCTCGCGGTCGAGGGAGCCGGCGCGCGTGACGGCGGCGGCCAGGATCTGCACGCACGCGTACGCGGGGCCGGCGATGGGATCGGCGGGGCGGCCGATCTTCTTCACGTGCGCCTCGTTCAGCTCCTTCACGCCGGGCGCCTTCACGGCGTAGTGCCAGCCGGGCGCGAGCAAGACGAAATCGCCGTCCTTGCCCAGATTCTTCGACCAGATCGGCGGATCAGGGGCTCGGATGAACAGCGTGAGCTTCGGAGTGTAGCCCAGCTCCTTCATCTGCTTGATCATCGTCATGCCGTCGGGAGGCGTGGGCAGCGCGAAGACGGCATCCGCGTTCGCGGCCTTGGCTTTCAAGATCACGTCGGAGAAGTCCTTCGCTCCCGGGGCGTACTCGCCCTGCACGACCACCTGGTAGCCCGCGGCCTTGCCGGCCTCGACCCAGGCCAGGGCCATCTCGCGCCCCCAGTCCGTCTTCTCCTGGAGGATCGCGACGGTCTTCGGGCGCTCGGCGGCGGCGATGGTGGAGAGCAGCCCCTGCACGGCCTGGCCGATGTCGGGCGATTTCCAGAAGGGCGAGAAGAGGTAGCGGAACCCCTGCTGGTGGACCTTGTTCAGCGCGAAGGCCACGCCGAGGTAGGGGATCCGGTTCTTCTCGGCCACGGAGGCGGCCGCGGCGTGGAGGTCCGAGCCGAATCCGCCGAGGTAGACGGCCACGCCTTGCGCGGCCAGCGTCTCGAGGCGGCTCACCGTCTTGGTGGCGTCGGACTCGTCGTCGAGCAGGACCAACTCCAGCGGCATCTTCTTGCCGCCCACGGTGACGCCCCCGGCGGCGTTCAGGTGCTCGACCGCGATCTCGTAGCCCGCCCGCACCTGGGCGCCCCCGGCGCCGTAGCGGCCGGTGAGGGGGACCACGGCGCCGAGCTTGATGGATTGCGCCGCCGCGGGAAGCGGACCGATGCCGACGACCGCGAGTACCAGCAGGGCGAGGAATCTCATGGGTCTCCTCCTATTCATGGTTCTGTCGGGCCCCACAGGCGTCCAGCCGTCGCCGCGATCTGCGCCGCGTGGTCCTCGGCGTGATCGGCCGCCCAGCGGGCGAGGAGCTCGATGGACATCGCTCCGCGCTCGGGGTGACGGCCGGCGCGTTGCCAGTCCGCATCCGGTAGTGCTCGCAGGAGGCGCGCGATCTGTTCGTGCTCGGCGACGATCATGTCGAGCACTTCGTTGAGGGGCTCCGGTTCCTGGAGGTTGGCGCGGCGAACGGGGCGCGCGTGCACCAGCGTCTCCTGCACGGACCACTCGCCGGGGACCGGCGTCTGCGTCTCCTTGCCCGCCGGAACCGTCCGCACCGCGGCGGCCAGCACCGCGGCCGAGGACCTGACGCGACCGACCAGCTGCGCGTGCTCTGGACTCATCTTCGGTCAGCGGCCCCAGACCAGGCGGGCCGTCTCCGCCACGCGGTGGAGCTTCATGCGCTGATCCTCCGGGGTGACGCGGTTACCCTCCATGGTGGAGGCGAAGCCACACTGGGGGCTCAACGCCAGCCGCTCCAGGGGGACGAACTTCGCCGCCTCGTCGATGCGCCGGCGCAGCTCGTCCACGGACTCCAGGCGCGGCTTTTTCGTCGTAACCAGCCCGAGCACGACCACGCGGTCCCCGGGCATCGCGCGCAGCGGCTCGAAGCCTCCCGAGCGCTCGTCGTCGTACTCGAGGAGGAAACGCTGGAAGCGGCTCCGGCCGAACACGCGGGCGATGGGCTCGTACCCGCCGCTCGCGTAGAACATCGACTGGTTGTTGCCGCGGCAGATGTGGAGCCCGAAGGTGACGCCGGGGTGGTTGCCGATGACCGCGTTATCCATCTCGATGCAGGCGTCGATGAGCCGGTCGGGGTCGCTGCCCCGCTTCCGGTATCCCTCGCGGAGATCGGGGTCCAGCAGCGCCGCGTACTGGGGCGCGTCAATCTGGATGTACGCGCAGCCGAGCCTCACCAGCTCCTCCACCTCGCGGCGCGTGAGGTCCACGACGTCCGCGAGGTAGGCGTCGCGCGTCGGGTAGGCGCCGGCCGACTTCTCGGGGTCGTAGTAGGCCGCCGCCTGCTGGCTGCTGATGAGCGTCACCTTCGTGGGCCGCGCGGTGCGCGCGCGCAGGTAGACGAACTCCTCGGCGCACATGCTTCGCCGCCAGCGGAGCTTGTCCACCACCACCGGCCGTTTGAAGACGAGCTCGCCGCCCTGCTCGTCGTGGAACGGGATGGCCCAGCCGCCGAACTTGTCGAAGCCGTCGAGGGCGTCGATGAGGTGGCCGAAGAAGGCGTAGCGCCTGAGCTCGCCGTCGGTGAGCACGTCCAGCCCCGCCTCTTCCTGGAGCCGGACCGCCTCGTCCACCGCGCGGTCCTCGATGCGCTTGAACTCGGCCGCGCCGATCGTCCCCGCGTCCCACCGCTGGCGCGCCTCTTTCAGGGACTCCGGCCGCAGCAAGCTTCCGACCACGTCGCTCCGGACGTTCACGGGCACCTCCTCACGAAAAATCGCGCCGCCGCCGTGCGCTGTTGATACTGGCAGACCTGACGGTTGTCAAGGTGCGCTCTCAGCGCCGGCCGAGCTCCCGGAGGGCGCGGTCGCGGTGGGCGAAGGTGAAGAGCTTGTCGCGGTCAGCGGCGTCCCCGGCCGGTCGGCCGCGATGCGCACCTCGCCGGCGCTCTGGCGGAGAAGGCCGGCGAGCACCCGGAGCAGCGTGGACTTGCCGCTGCCGCTCGGCCCGACGATGCAGAGGAACTCGCCGGCGGCGACCTCGAGCGAGACCCGGTCGAGGGCCAGGACCGCGTGGCCGTGGCTCTCGAAGGTCACGCTGACCTCGTTCATGAGGACCTTGGGGGAGTGCGTCTGCATTAGGGCTCCGTGGGTCGCATGGCCGGCCCCGACGGCGGGGCGATTCTGCCTGAGCGCCCTCGGCGGTTCAAGGGGATCGGCGCTCGACACGGCGCCCGGGCCGTTCCATCTGATCTATAATCCGCATATCTCAGCAAGGAGGCTCGTGATGACGACGCATCGACTGACCCGTCGCAAGCTCCTCACGACCGCGGCCGGCGCCGCCGTCCTCGGATTTCCGCTCCCACTCCGCGCCCAGCCGAAGACGTTCAAGGTCGGCGCGATCCATCCGGTGACGGGCCCGCTCGCCGAGCCCGGCCAGGCGTGCCGCCTCGGTGCGCAGATGGCGGCCGAGGCGATCAACGCGGCGGGCGGCATCAAGTCCAAGGGCGGCATCAAGCTCGAGCTGCTGGTCGGCGACACGCAGACCAAGCCCGAGAACGGCCGCGTCGAGGCCGAGCGCGTCGTCCAGCAGGGCGCGCAGATGCTCCTGGGGTCGTTCGATTCCGGCTCGACCAACGCGATGGTGTCCGTCGCCCAGCAGCGGAGGGTGCCGTTCCTGGTGGACATCGCCGCGGCCGACCCGATCACCGCCAATGTCGCGAAGGCGGTGAGGGAGGGCCAGCAGAAGGTCCAGTACGTCTACCGCAACTTCCCGACGGGCTCGAGCTTCGGCCGCAAGGCCGTCCAGTACTTCACCGAGATCTTCAGGGAGGCCGGGGTGTCGCCGAAGCGCGTCGTCCCGATCACGCGGCCGGCCTCCGCGCAGCTCCTGCTGCCGGAGATCCGGAAGCAGAAGGTCGAGATCCTGGGCGTCGTCAGCCCGGGGAGCCCGGGCCTCTACGAGGCCGGCCAGATCGCGGCGCTCAAGGAAGACCTCGAGTACGTGATGGCGAGCGTGCCGTGGCCCAACTTCAAGAACCCGAAGACGAAGACGCTCGCCGAGGAATACCAGAAGCGCTCCGGCGGCAAGACCTTCGACACGAACTCCGGCTACTCGTACGACGCCATGTTCGTCATCGCCGACATCCTCGAGCGCGCGGCGCGGCTGGACGACCCCGACACGATCGTCGACGCGATGAGGAAGACGAACTACACGGCCGGCCTGATGCAGTACGGTGGCCCCATCCTCTTCAACGAGATCGGGGACAACCCGAACGCCATCCCGACGATGATCCAGATCCTCGGTCAGAAGCCTGTGGCCGTGTGGCCCAAGGAGGCCGCGCTCCAGAAGTTCGTCTTCCCGCGACCCAAGGCCTAGGACACCAGGGCAGCGGGGGCCGGAGCCCCTCCGAGACCACGTCGACAACAGCTTACGGGTCTCGGAGGGGCTCCGGCCCCCGCTGCCCTCCAGTCGCTTCCCATGGATCCGACACTCGTTTTGCAGGGCGTGCTGAGCGGCTTGCTGTTCGGCGGGGTGTACAGTCTCATGGCCGTCGGCCTCACGCTGATCTTCGGCGTGATGCGCGTCGTGAACTTCGCCCACGGCGACATGATGGTCTGGGGCATGTACCTCGCGCTCCTGCTCTCGACGCGCGCCGGCCTCGACCCCTACCTCGCGTTCGTCGCCTGCGCCGCGGCGCTCTTCGCGCTCGGGCTCGCCGTCCAGCGCGGGCTCGTGGACCGCATCGTGGACGCGCCCCACGAGATGCAGATCCTCCTCATGCTCGGCGTGGCCCTCGTGCTCGAGAACCTCGCCCTCGTGGCCTTCGGGCCCGAGCCGGCGCGTGTCCGGTCGGCGCTCTCCACCGCGACGGTGTGGCTCGGCCCCGTGTTCGTGGACGTCGCCCGGCTCGTGACGTTCGCCGTCGCGGTGGTGCTGACGCTCGCGCTCTACCTGTTCCTCTTCCGGACCGACGTCGGCCGGACGGTCCGCGCCGCCGCCGACAACACCTACGGTGCGCTCGTGATCGGCACCGACGTGCGGCGCGTCTACGCGGTCGCGTTCGGCGTCGGCGCGGCGTGTGTGGGCGCGGCGGGCGCGCTCGTCTCGCCGATCCTCCCGTTCCAGCCGGCCACCGGGCTCTCGCTCTCGGTGGCGTCGTTCAACATCGTGATCATCGGCGGCATGGGGAGCCTGCTCGGCGCCTTCATCGGGGGGCTCCTCGTCTCGGTCGCCGAGTCGCTGGGCGCCGTCTTCCTCAAGCCCTCGCTGAAAGAGCTCTTCAGCTTCTCGCTGCTGATCGTGATCCTCCTGTTCCGCCCCGCCGGCCTCTTCGGCAAGCGCCTGTAATGGGCCCGTGGCTCTGGCTCGCGGCCCTCGCCGTGCTGCTGGCGCTGCCGGCGGTGCTGAGCGGCTACGTCGTGACCATCTTCATCCTCATCTTCTTCTACGGCTTCCTCGGCCAGGCGTGGAACATCGTCGGCGGCTACACGGGCCAGCTCTCGGTGGGCCACGCGGCCTTCGTCGGGATCGGCGGCTACACGGCCGCGATGCTCTCGATCGAGGCCGGCCTGACGCCGTGGATCGGCATGTTCATCGGCGGCGCGCTCGCGGCCGTACTCGGGGCGATCATCGCCTACCTCGGCTTCCGCTTCGGTCTGCGGGGCTTCTACTTCGTGCTGCTCACGGTCGCGTTCGCCGAGGTGTGCCGGATCCTCGCGTCGAACATCGACGCGATCGGCGGCGCGCTCGGGCTCTACATCACGTTCACGGGCAACCCACGCCAGTTCCAGTTCCAGGACCAGCGCGCCTACTACTACGTGGCGCTCGCGCTCATGATGGCGGCGACCGGCGTGGTGGCGGTGATCGAGCGCCGGCGCTTCGGGATCTACCTCACCGCGATCCGCGAGGACGAGGCGGCGTGCGAGGCGCTCGGCGTCAACACGTTCAAGTACAAGATGCTCGCGATGCTCGTGTCGTCGTTCCTCACGGGGATCGGCGGCACGTTCTACGCCTACTACCTCTTCTCGCTCCAGCCGAGCACAGTGTTCGGGATCCCGCTCTCGGTCGAGATCATCATTCGGCCGATCGTCGGCGGTGCCGGCACGCTGCTCGGGCCGATCCTCGGCTCGTTCATCCTGACGCCGCTCGGCGAGCTGTCGCGGTCCTACTTCGGGCAGGGCGGGATGTACGGCGTGCACCTCATCGCCTACGGGGTCCTCTTGATCGCGGTCGTGCTGTTCCTGCCGCACGGCGCGTATCCGTATCTCACGCGCCTGTTCGGCGGCCGGCCCCGGGCATGATGGCGCCGCTCCTCGAGGTCTCCGGGCTCTCGAAGCGGTTCGGCGGGCTCCAGGCCGTGAAGGACCTCTCGCTCGCCGTCGCGGAAGGGGAGATCGTGGGGCTGATCGGCCCGAACGGCGCCGGCAAGACGACCGCGTTCGGCCTGATCTCCGGCTTCCTCGCGCCGGATTCCGGCGCAGTCCGCTTCCGCGGACGCTCCACCCTCGGGCTCTCGCCCCACGAGCTGTGCGCGCTCGGCATGGCGCGGACGTTCCAGATCATGCGCCCGTTCCCGCGCCTCTCCGTCGTCCGCAACGTGATGATCGGCGCGCTGGGCCGCCACGCCGACCCGCGCGATGCCGAAGCGCGGGCGCGCGCCGTCCTGGACGAGCTGGGGCTCGCCGCGAAGAGCGGGCAGCCCGCCGGGAGCCTCACGCTGGCCGAGCGCAAGCGCCTGGAGCTGGCGCGGGCGCTCGCGACCGAGCCCGTCCTGCTCCTGCTCGACGAGGTGATGTCGGGCCTCAACGAGGTCGAGACCGAGCGGCTCGTCGAGGAGGTGCGCGCGATCAACGGGCGCGGCGTCGCGATCCTCCTGATCGAGCACGTCATGCGCGCCGTCATGTCGCTCGCCGGGCGCATCGTCGTCCTCAACTACGGCGAGCGGATCGCCGAGGGGCGGCCCCAGGCGGTCGCCAACGACCCGAAGGTCGTCGAGGCGTATCTGGGAGACGAGAGTGTCGGCGCTGCTCCGGCTTGACGGGCTCGAGGCGGGGTACGGCGACATGACCGCCATCCGCGGCGTCTCGCTCGAGGTCCGCCAGGGCGAGATCGTCGCGCTCATCGGCTCGAACGGCGCGGGCAAGACGACGACGCTCCGCGCGATCTGCGGCCTCCTCCCGCTCCGCCGCGGCACCGTCGAGCTCGACGGGCGGCGGATCAGCGGGCTCAGGTCCGCGGCCGTCGTGGCGGGCGGGATCGCCCACGTGCCGGAGGGCCGCCAGCTCTTCCCCACGATGACCGTGCTCGAGAACCTCGAGCTGGGCGCCCGCAGCACCGAGAGCCGGCGCCGGCGGGGGGAGACGCTCGAGCGGGTGTTCGCGCTCTTCCCGCTCCTGGCCGAACGCCGCGGGCAGCTCGCCGGGACGCTCTCCGGCGGCGAGCAGCAGATGACCGCGATCGGGCGCGCGCTGATGGCGCGCCCGCGGCTCCTCATGCTCGACGAGCCCTCGCTCGGCCTGGCGCCGGTCACCGTCTCGTCCATCTTCGCCAACCTCGCGGCGATCAACCGCGACGGCGTGACGATCCTCCTCGTCGAGCAAAACGTGCTCCGCGCGCTCCGCCTCTCCCACCGCGCCTACGTGCTCGAGAACGGCACGATCGCGCTCGAGGGCGCGAGCCAGCGCCTCCTGGTGGACGAGGGCATCAAGCGCGCATACTTCGGTCGCTGAGATGACCGCGACCAGCCGGCTGCCGCTCTTGCCGACCATGGGGGTGGGGAGCTACGCCTCCCCGAGCTGGCTCGTCGCCGCGCGGGAAAAGATCCGCGACCGCACCTTCGGCCCTCAGGATATCGAGGAGACGCTCGAGGACGCCACCCGCATCGCCGTGGCCGATCAGCTCGAGGCCGGGCTCGACGTCATCTCCGACGGCGAGATGCGCCGGCAGCGCTTCGTGTACGAGATGTTCGACCGCCTCAGCGGCCTCGAGCGCGTGCCGCCCGGGCGCCGCGTCGGCGTGCCGGGCTACGACATGGCGCCCCACTTCAGGGTCGTGGAGCGCGTCGCGTCGCCCCACGGGCTCGGCGTCGTCGCCGACTTCCAGCTCCTTCAGCGGCTCGCGCCCGGGCGCGCGCTGAAGGTGGCGCTCCCGGGCCCCGTCACCTTCGCGCGCCCCCTCGAGCCCGGCGTGTACGGCCCCGGCGGCGTCGCGCGCCTGATCGGCGATCTCGTCGCGATCGTCCGCGCCGAGCTGCTGGCACTCGCCCGGGCCGGCGCCGGCTGGATCCAGCTCGACGAGCCGTCGTTGGCGCGGCTGCCCGCCGGCCTCTCGCTCGACCAGGCTGCAGCCGCGATCGACGAGACGCTTGACGGCGTTCCCGGGAGGCTCGCCGTCCACGTCTGCTACGGCAACAACGCCGGCCGGCCGAATGCCGAGCGCGGGCTCGCGCGTCTGGTCCCCGCGCTGCGGCGCTTCAAGTGCCGGCAGCTCGTCCTCGAGTTCGCCAACCGCGAGATGGCCGAAGTCGAGCTGCTGCGCGAGCTGTCGGACGCGTTCGAGATCGCAGCGGGCGTCGTGGACGTGAAGTCCTTCTACGAGGAGACGCCCGCCGACGTTGCGGCGCGCATCCGCCGCGTGCTCGAGCACGTGCCGGCGCCGCGCCTCACCGTGACCGCCGACTGCGGCTTCTCGGCGCTGCCGCGCTGGCTCGCGCGCGCCAAGATGCGCGCGCTGGTCGAGGGCGCCCGGCTCGCCCGCGCGACCCTTCCGTAGGGCGCGAGGTCACGCCGTGGGCTGAAAGATTTCGCTTGACACCTTTCAGCATGGGGCATGGCTACGTTCCCGCAGTCTCTCGCGAATGCCCCCCCAGCGCTCCGCGCTGGCCCGGCGAGGCCCGCAAAGGCGGGCTCGCCACGAAAAATCATGGCCCGCGGCGCGATCGCCAGTTCTTGAGGCTCCACGGGGGCGCGAAAACCCGGGTGTAGAGTCGCCCCCAGAGAAGAAATGGGGGGCTCACTCATGGAACTCCGTACGGCCGACATTCCCACCGCGCTCGAGCCCGCCGCGGAGCTGGATCGGTTGGGTCACGAGATCGCCGAGCTCTCGGCGCACCTGGATGCCGCCACCGCCCACCTCCTCGACCTGATCCGCGAGTTCGACGCCCGCGGCGGCTGGAACACGGGCTTCCGCTCCTGTGCCGCGTGGCTGACCTGGCGCGTGGGCCTCAGTCCAGGCCCCGCGCGGGAGCACGTCCGCGTCGCCCGCGCCCTGGGCACCCTCCCGCTGCTGCGCCAGGCGCTCGCTCGGGGCGAACTCTCGTACTCCAAGGTACGCGAGCTCACCCGCGTGGCCACGCCGGAGACCGAAGAGCGGCTGCTGGCGGTGGGGCGAGCCGGCACGGCCGAGCACGTCGAGCGCATCGTCCGTGGCTGGCGCCGGGTGGACGCCAAGGCCGAGGCCCGGGAGAGCGCGCGGCGGCACGCGTGCCGCGGGCTGCACGTGTATCGCGGCGAGGACGGCATGGTGACGCTCAGGGGGAGACTGGAGCCCGAGGTCGGGGCGGTGCTGGTGCAGGCGCTGGCGGCGGCGCGCGAGGCGCTCTATCAGCG
Source organism: Candidatus Rokuibacteriota bacterium (assembly GCA_016179925.1). GTDB lineage: Bacteria > Methylomirabilota > Methylomirabilia > Rokubacteriales > CSP1-6 > JACPCG01. Next base: position 28,042 of record JACPCG010000167.1, read on the forward strand.
GCGGCGTGCCACGGGCGGGGCCGATGGGACGGAGGGCGTTCCAGCTGGAACGCCCCGGGCCGACATCTCCGCGGAACCGCCCTCCCTGGCGCAGCAGCAGGCAGACGCTCTCGCCCTGCTCGCTGAGACAGTTCTCCATCACGGGATCGATCCCGGCGCCCCGGGCGAGCGCTATCAGGTGGTCGTCCATGTCGATGCCCCGGTGCTCGCGGACCCGGACGCGCCCGGCCAGTCCGTCCTCGAGGACGGCACGCATGTCTCCGCGGAAACGTCCCGGCGCCTCGCGTGCGACGCGAGCCGTGTGGTGATGCGGCACGCGCCGGATGGCCAGCTCCTCGAGGTCGGCGCCCGCACCCGGACCATTCCGCCGGCGCTTCGGCGCGCGCTCCACCACCGGGACCAGGGGTGCCGCTTCCCCGGCTGCGGGCTTCCGTCCGGTCAGGGGCATCACATTCGCCACTGGGCGCAGGGCGGGCCGACGACGCTCTCCAACCTTTTGTCGCTCTGCCGCGCTCACCACCGCGCGGTTCACGAGGAGGGCTACCAGGTGGATCGACGATCAGACGGCGTACTCCAGTTCCGGCGCCCCACCGGGCAGCTCCTACCCGAGGTGCCGCCGCCCGCGGCGATCCCCGCCGATCCCGTGCAGGCGCTGCGGGCGCAGCACGAGGCGCAGGGGCTTCACATTCACGCGCGGACGGCGATGCCTGGGTGGCTGGGCGAGCCCCTGGACGTGGGCTATGCGATCGACGTCCTGCACCCGTTGGCCCTACAAACCCACCCGACTTCCTGAAGAGCATGAGAACTGTTGCGATAGCCGTTGACGACGCCTTCCTGAAGCTCCTTGACGAGCTGGCTGCCTGCGGACGCCGGACTCGCTCCGCCCTCCGCAAGCGACTCGCGCGCGAAGCACGCCTCCTCATCGAGGAGCAGGCGCGGTCGTGAACGTCGCCCACCTGCTCGACCTGCACGCGCACGAGCGGCCCGACGCGCCCGCCGTCGTCGGTGGCGGCGGTCCGCTTTCCTGGCGCGCACTCCGCGAGCGCGTGACGCGGCTGGCGGGCGGTCTCGCGGCCCGCGGCGTCGCACGCGGCGATCGCGTGGCGGTCCTCGCCGCCAACGACGCGCGCTACTTCGAGATCTACCTGGCGCTCGCCTGGCTCGGCGCGCTCGTGGTCCCGCTCAACACTCGCCTCGCCCCCGCGGAGATCGCCCTTCAGCTCGCGGACGCGGAGGCGCGGCTCTGGCTCGTGGGCGACTCACTCGCCGCGCTCGCCGATGCGGTGACGCCGCAGCCAGCGCGGCTGGCGCTCGGCGATCCGTCGCTGCTCGCCGGCGTGCCCGTGGACACTTCCGCGGCCCTCGTCCCCGAGGACACGCTCGGCATCTTCTACACCGGCGGCACGACGGGCCTCCCCAAGGGCGTGATGCTCACCCACGGCAACGCGCTGGCGAACTCGCGCCACGTGATGCGCGCGATCGGCTACCGCGCGGAGGACCTCCACCTCCACGCCGCGCCCATCTTCCACCTGGCCGATCTCGGCCATCTGTGGGCGGTCGCGCTGGCGGGCGGCGCGCACGCCTTCGTGCCGTCGTACTCGCCCGAGACCTTCTGCGAGGCGATGGAGCGGACGCGCGCGACCGTGGGCGTGCTCGCGCCCGCCATGGTCACCGCGCTCGTGCGGTTCGCGGACCTCGGGATGTACGACCTCTCGCGCTGGCGCGTGCTGGTCTACGGCGGCTCGCCGATCACCGAGGAGACGCTGCGCCGGGCCCTCGCGGTGCTCCCGTGCCGCCTCTGGCAGGGGTACGGCCAGACGGAGGCCACGCACACCGTCTGCTTCATGACGCCCGAGATGCACGACTTGGCACTCGCGCGCCCGGCGCTCGCGCGCTCGTGCGGGCGCCCGATCGCGGGCGTCGAGGTGAGGGTGGTGGATGCGGACCTCGACCCGGTGAAGCCGGGCGAGTCGGGCGAGATCGTCGTCCGGGGTCCGACGGTGATGAAGGGCTACTGGAAGCGGCCGGCGGAGACGGCGGAGGCCCTCGCCGGCGGCTGGCTCAGGACGGGCGACGTCGCGACCGTGGACGCCGACGGCTTCGTCTACATCCTCGACCGGAAGAAGGACATGGTCATCACGGGCGGCGAGAACGTCTACTCGGTCGAGGTCGAGAACGCGCTCGCGAGCCATCCCGCCGTGGCGGACGCGGGCGTCATCGGCGTGCCCGACGAGACCTGGGGAGAGCGCGTCCACGCGGTGGTCGTGTTGCGCCCGGGCAGTCGAGCGACGCCCGAGGAGCTTCAGGCGCACTGCCGGAGGCTGATCGGCGGCTACAAGGTGCCGAAGACCGTCGAGTTCGCGGAGGCGCTCCCCCGCACGCCGAGCGGTAAGATCCAGAAGGCCACGCTGCGCGAGCCCTACTGGCGCGGGCTCTCGCGGAAGGTATCGTGAGGTAAGCTGAACGCCGGCCCAGGGAACGAAGCCCACCCGGCGTATCGGCGCGATCACCCGTATAATCGGCGCTATGGCCACCGATGCCGACTTCGACCGGATCGCGCGTGCATACGGGATCCGCCTGCTCGTGCAGTTCGGGTCGTCCGTCACCGGGAAGGTCCATCCGCGCAGCGACGTCGATCTCGGGGTGTTGCTCGAGCGACCCGGCCTCACCCCGGCGGAGCACGCCGGACTCCTCCATGATCTGCAGGGTCTCTTTCCCGACCACGAGGTGGATCTCGCCATCCTGAACCACGCGGACCCCCTCTTCCTCAGGAAAGTTACCGAGCATTGCTGGCTGCTGCACGGGCCGCCGACGGACTTCCAGCGTCTCAAGCTCCATGCCTTCAAGCGCTACCAGGATCACCGGCGTTACCTCGACCTCGAGCGGCAGTACGTCGCCCGAGCCCTGAGCGACCCGGGGGCACGTGGTTGACCGCGACCTCGTCACCCGCAAGATGGCGCTGATCCTGGCCGACCTGCGCGCCGTCGTGCCGGTCGCCGAGAAGCCGCTGGAGGAGTACCTCGCAAGCGCGAACGATGAGATCCTGGCTGAGCGCTACCTGGAGCGGATGATCGGCCGAATGATCGACATCAACTACCACCTGATCACGGAGGCCGGCCACGCGCCGCCGCGGGACTACTACGAGTCATTCACACAGCTCGCGAAGCTGCGGGTCCTGCCGCCGGCGTTCGCCTCCCAGATCGCGGCCTGCGCGGGTCTCAGGAACCGGCTCGTCCACGAGTACGACGAGATCGACCCGCGGCGCGTCCACGAGGGTCTCCAGGCCGCCGTCCGCGACATTCCCGAGTATCTGCGGCGCGTCCAAGAGCATCTAGAGAGCGCGCCGTAGCCGCGCTCGGCGTGGGCGGGTCCTCGCTCGCTCGAGAAGTGCCGGCGGGCTGCAAGCTCTCGTGCAGCCTGAGTCGACCTGGCCCGATGAGCAGTCGGTGTGCGTGAAAGCACAGCCGGGAGCAGTCGGTCACCGAGCAATAGGCTCTCGTAGTCAGCCGACCACTTTCGTCCGCGATACCCGATCCTCGACATCGTGCGCGCCAACTGCGGCGTCGGCGAGGCCGACACGCCCGAGACCGTCGCCGACAAGGTGCGCGTCGCCCTCCACGAGCTGGGGATGGACGCGGAGGCGGCCGCGCCCTACGTGCTGTCCCTCGATCTCACCGCCGTGGCCCACGCCGAGGGCGATGCGGCCGCCACGCGGTCGAGCCTGCGCGAGGCGCACGCCCTGTTCGCCTCGCTCGGGGCCTCGAGGGACGTCGCGCGCGCCGAAGCGCTCGCGCGATCCTTGGGCATCCCGGACGCGATGGGGTAGGATGAGAGCCTTCGAGGAGGCAGAGCGATGACGAGCCCCATCATCACCGAGGCGGTCCGGGCGCTGATCGAGCGGCGGGACCTGACGCGCATCGAGGCTGCCGCCGCGATGGACGCGATCATGTCGGGCGCGGCGACGAACGCCCAGATCGCCGCCTTCCTGACGGCGCTGCGCATGAAGGGCGAGACCGTCGAGGAGCTGATCGGCTTCGCCCAGGTGATGCGCCAGAAGGCGGTCAAGATCCGCACCCACGTGGACGAGGTCGCGGGCCTCACCGGCACCGACCGCGACATGCTCATCGACACGTGCGGCACGGGCGGTGACGCCGCGGGGACGTTCAACGTCTCGACGGCGACCGCCTTCGTCGTGGCGGGCTCGGGGCTCCGCGTCGCCAAGCACGGCAACCGCTCGGTGTCCTCGCTCTGCGGCTCGGCCGACGTGGTCGAGACGCTCGGCATCAACCTCGACCTCGCCCCGCCAAAGGTCGCGCGCTGCGTGGACGAGGTCGGCATCGGCTTCCTCTACGCGCCGCTGCTGCACACGGCGATGAAGCACGTCATGGCGGCGCGGCGCGAGATGGGCGTGCGCACGGTGTTCAACATGCTGGGGCCCCTCACCAACCCCGCCGGCGCCAACGCCCAGGTCATCGGCGTCTACGCCGCCGCGCTCACCGAGCCCCTCGCGCGCGTCCTGGCCGAGCTGGGCACCCACCGCGCCTTCGTCGTCCACGGCGCCGACGGCCTCGACGAGATCTCCAACACGGGCGAGAGCCGGATCTCGGAGGTGCGCGAGGGCGTCGTGCGGACCTTCACCGTGCGGCCCGAGGACTTCGGGATGCCGCGCGCGTCCATCGGCGATCTGCTCGGCGGCGACCGCGAGCAGAACGCCGAGATCATCCGCGCGATCCTCGGCGGCGAGCCCGGCCCCAAGCGCGACATCGTGCTCATGAACGCCTCCGCGGCGCTCGTCGCCGGCGGCCGGGCGCGCGATCTGAAGGAAGGCGTGGAGCTGGCCGCCCGCTCGATCGATTCCGGGGCGGCGCGCGGCAAGCTCGAGCGCCTCATCACGCTCAGCCGGGAGCTCGCCCAGGAGAAGTAGCCCCGGCCCTTGCGCCGACGCGGCTCCCGGCCCTAGAATGGGGCCGTCGCGGCGCGCTTGGCCGCGTTGCCGTTCGAGTCTTTTCCCGTGCTCCAGCGCTCCCGCGACGCGCCTGGCGCGGTAGAGTTCTAGAACACCGTGGCAGTGCGAACTGAGCGGCTCGCGGCGCGAGTTCGAGCGGTGAAATGGTCCGGATGATGAGGTGGGTGGCGTCAGGGTGAACGGCAAGATCAACGGTCGGGTGCCCCGCTACCACCGGATCGCCGAAGCGCTGCGCGGGCGGATCCGCGGTGGCGAGCTCCAGCCCGGCGCCCGGCTCGACAACCAGCGGCGGCTCGCGAAGAGCTTCGGCGTGACGCTGATGACCCTGCGCCAGGCGCTCGAGCTGCTCGATCGCGAACACCTGATCACCCGCCGTCACGGCCTCGGCACGTTCGTCGCCGCGCCGTCCATCGACTACGACATCCTCAATCTCCGCCGCTTTGCAGGCGATCTCCAGGCCAAGGGCGAGCACGTGGCGACGCGGCTCCTCGGGACGCGCTTCGCCGTCCCCGACCGTCGCATCACGGACGCCCTCGGTCTTGCGCCGCGGGCGCGGGTGCTCGTCGTCGAACGCCTGCGCCTCGTGGACGGCCATCCGATGAGTCTCCAGCGCTCGTTCCTGCCCGGCCGTATCGGCGACGAGGTCATCCGCGCGGACCTGGTGCACACGCCCCTCCACCAGGTGCTCGAGTTCAAGCTGGGCCTCGTCATCGAGCGCGCGAGCGAGACGGTCTCGGCGGTGCGCCTCGGCCGCAGTGAGGCGCGCGAGCTCGGCTGCCGCGCCGGGGCCCCGGCGTTCGAGTCCGAACGGGTGTCCTACGACGCCGGCGGCGCGTCCGTTGTCTTCGACCGCGTGTTCATCCCGGGCGACCGGTTCCGGATCACCCGGGAACTCCACTACGAAGGAGCGACTTCATGAAGATCCTGGTCGCCATCAAGCAAGTGCCCGACACGGCGACGCAGGTGAAGATCGGCGCCGACCCGCGCGCGATCGACACCGCGGGCATCACGTGGATCGTCTCGCCCTATGACGAGTTCGCCGTCGAGGAGGCCCTGCGCGTCAAGGAAAAGCGCGGCCAGGGCGAGGTGGTCGCGGTCTCGCTCGGTCCCGACCGCGTGAAGGAGGCGCTGCGCTCCTGCCTCGCGATGGGCTGCGACCGCGCGATCCACCTGAACGATCCCGCGTGGAACGGCGCCGACACGCTCGCGACGGCGAAGGCCCTCGCGGCGGTCATCAAGCAGGAGGCGCCGCAGCTCGTGCTCTCCGGGCGCCAGGCGATCGACGACGACATGGGCGCGGTGACGGCGCAGCTCGCGGAGCTGCTCGGCTGGCCCTGCGCGTACTGGATCATGGAGGAGGCCATCGACGCCGACGGCAAGACGGTCCGCGCCGCGCGCCAGATGGAAGGCGGGGTCGAGGTCTTCGACCTCCCGCTGCCCGCGATCCTCGCCGCTCAGAAGGGGCTGAACGAGCCCAGGTACCCGACGCTGAAGGGCATCATGGGTGCCAAGAAAAAGGAGATCCGGGACGTGAAGGCCGCCGACCTCGGGCTCGCGGCCGAGCCGGCGCAGCTCTCGATCGTCGGACTCGAGGCGCCCCCGCCCCGGCCCCCGGGGCGCGTCATCCAGGGCGACGTGCCGACGGCGGTCAAGGAGCTCGTGCGCGCGCTTCGCGAAGACGCGAAGGCCATTTGAGAGGGGACCATGCCGAACGCATTCTGGTGCATCGTTGAGGACGACCGGCAGGGGATGCCGAAGAAGGTGATGTCGGAGGTGATTGGAGAGGCCGCGCGCCTTGCGGGCGGCCAGGTCGAGGCCGTGTGGCTCACCGACAGGGCGAGCGCCGCCGGGCTCAAGCAGCTCGGCGAGTGGGGCGCCACCCGCGTGTGGCTCCTCGAGAACGCGGCGTACGCGCCGTACCGCAGCGAGGTGTGGGCGGGCGCCGTCGCCGAGCTGGCGGCGAAGGAGTCGCCGAAGGCGATCTTCGGCCCGGTGACGAGCCGCGGCTCGCCGCGCGGCTCGGCGTCGGCCTCGCGGCCGACTGCGTCGGCTTCGCGATGGAGGGCGACAGGCTCGTCGCGACCCGCCCGATCTACGCGGGCAAGCTTCTGTCGAAGGTGGCGTGGGCGAAGGAGCCGTGGGTCGCCACGCTCCGGCCGAACGTCTTCCGCCCGGCGGAGGCCCAGCCGGGCAGGACCGCCGCGGTCGAGCGCCCGTCCCCGTCGGCACCGGCGGCGATCATGAAGTTCGTCGAGCGGCGCGAGGACGTCTCCACGGGACTGCCCGAGCTGGCCGAGGCGGAGACCGTCGTCTCCGGCGGCCGCGGCATGAAGGGCCCCGAGAACTACGTCATCCTCGAGGACCTCGCGCGCGTCATCGGCGCCGCCGTCGGCGCCTCGCGCGCGGCGGTGGACGCGGGGTGGCGGCCGCACCGCTTCCAGATCGGCCAGACGGGCCGGACGATCTCGCCGAAGCTCTACCTCGGCTTCGGGGTCTCCGGCGCGATCCAGCACCTCGCGGGCATGCGGACCTCCAAGGTCATCGTCGCGGTGAACAAGGATCCCGAGGCGCCGATCTTCAAGGTCGCCGACTACGGCATCGTCGCGGACCTCTTCGAGGTGGTGCCGGCGCTGACGGCGGAATTCAAGAAGCTGTTGGAGAAATGAAGCTCGAGCTCAGCGACGAGCAGCAGATGATCCAGGCGATGGCGCGGGAGTTCGCCGAGACGGCGATCCGTCCCATTGCCGCCGAGATCGACCGCGAGGCGCGCTTTCCGCACGAGACGGTGAAGCGCATGGGCGAGCTCGGCCTCATGGGGATCGCGATCCCCGAGCAGTGGGGCGGGAGCGGGAGCGACACGGTGGCGTACGTCGTGGCCCTCGAGGAGATCGCGAAGGCGTGCGCGAGCCACGCCGTCATCATGTCGGTCAACAACTCGCTCTACGGGGACCCCGTGCTGAAGTACGGCACGGACGCCCAGCGCGAGCGCTTCCTCCGGCCCGTGGCGTCCGGCCACGCGCAGGGCTGCTTCGCGCTCACCGAGCCGCAGGCGGGCTCGGACGCGACGAACCAGCACACGCTCGCGGTCCGGGACGGCGACCACTACGTGCTGAACGGCCGGAAGCTTTTCATCACCACCGGCCGGGAGGCGTCCTTCGCGCTGGTGTTCGGCCAGACCGACCGGACCAAGGGCGCCCGCGGCATCTCGGCCTTCGTCGTCGAGAAGGGCGCGCCCGGCTTCACGGTGTCGAAGACGGAGGACAAGCTCGGCATCCGCGCCTCGGACACCGCCGAGCTCGTCTTCGACGACTGCCGCGTGCCGGCGGCGAACCGCCTCGGTGAGGAGGGCATGGGGTTCAAGATCGCGATGGCGGCGCTCGACGGCGGGCGGATCGGCATCGCCGCCCAGGCCCTCGGCATCGCGGCCGGCGCCTACGAGCGGTCGCTCGCCTACGCGCGCGAGAGGAAATCGTTCGGCGTGCCGATCGGCGAGCACCAGATGGTCCAGTGGATGCTCGCCGACATGGCGACGGCGATCGAGGGGGCGCGCCTCCTCACGCTGCGTGCCGCCGCGCTGAAGGACGCCGGCAAGCCCTTCGGCACCGCGGCGGCGATGGCGAAGCTCTTCGCCGCCGAGACCGCCATGAAGGTGACGACCGACGCCATCCAGGTGCACGGCGGCTACGGCTTCATCAAGGAGTACGAGGTGGAGCGCTACTTTCGCGACGCGAAGATCACGCAGATCTACGAGGGCACCTCCCAGATCCAGAAGCTCGTGATCGCGCGCGAGGTGCTGGGCCGGTGAGCCGGAGGCGGGGATGAGCGACAAGCGCGAGTGGGAAGAGAGGACGTACAGGCCGTTCGTGGCGAAGTCGCCCGAGCGGCCGGTGCGGTTCGAATCGCTCTCGGGCCTGCCCCTCCAGCCCCTCTACACGCCGGAGGATCTCGAGGGCACGTCCTACGCGGAGCGGCTCGGCCATCCGGGCGAGTACCCGTTCACGCGCGGCGTGTACCCGACGATGTACCGCGGGAAGCTCTGGACCATGCGCATGTTCGCGGGCTTCGGCCGCCCCGAGGACACGAACGCCCGCTTCAAGTACCTCCTCGAGCAGGGCCAGACGGGCCTCTCGACCGCGTTCGACATGCCCGCGCTCATGGGCTACGACGCGGACCACCCGCGCGCCCGCGGCGAGGTCGGCAAGGAGGGCGTCTCGATCTCGACGCTCGACGACTTCGCGCGCCTCTTCGCCGACATCCCGCTCGGCGAGGTGACGACGTCGATGACGATCAACTGCACGGCGTCCGTCGCGCTCGCGATGTACCTCGCCATCGCGGAGAAGCAGGGCGTCGCGTGGGACCGGGTCGGCGGGACGATGCAGAACGACATGCTGAAGGAGTTCATCGCGCAGAAGGAATGGATCTGCCCGCCTACGCCCGCGGTGCGCATCGTCACCGACATGATCGAGTTCACGGCGAAGCACGTTCCGCGGTTCAATCCCGTGTCGATCTCGGGCTACCACATCCGCGAGGCGGGCTCGACGGCGGTGCAGGAGCTGGCCTTCACGCTGGCCGACGGCCTCGGGTACGTGGAGGCGGCCCTGGCACGAGGGCTGGCGATCGACAGCTTTGCGCCGAGACTCTCGTTCTTCTTCGACATCCACAACGACTTCTTCGAGGAGATCGCGAAGCTTCGCGCCGCGCGGCGGATGTGGGCGCGCTTCATGAAGGAGCGGTACGGGGCGAAGAAGGCCGAGTCTATGCGGCTCCGGACCCACACCCAGACCGCGGGGGTCTCCGCCACGGCGCAGCAGCCGCTCAACAACATCGCGCGCGTCGCCGTCCAGGCGCTCGCCGCGGTGCTGGGCGGCGCCCAGTCGCTCCACACCAACTCCTATGATGAAACGTGGGCGCTGCCGACCGAAGAGGCGGTGACGGTCGCGCTGCGGACCCAGCAGATCCTCGCCGAGGAGACCGGCGTCGCGCTCACGATCGACCCGCTCGGCGGCTCGTACTACCTCGAGACGCTCACCGATCAGATGGAGGCGGCGGCGCTCGAGTACATCCGGAAGATCGACGCGATGGGCGGCATCGTGCGCGCGATCGACGCGGGCTATCCGCAAAAGGAGATCGCCGACGCGGCGTACCGGTACCAGCTGATGGACGACCGGAACGAGAAGGTGGTCGTCGGCGTCAACAGGCACGTGATGAAGGAAGAGCGGCCGATCAAGTTCTTGAAGATCGACGAGGCCGTCGAGCTCGAGCAGATCGAGAAGGTGAAGGCCTTCAAGGCCGCGCGCGACGTCGGGAAGGTGGAAAAGCGTCTGAAGCACCTCGCGGAGGCGTGCCGGCGCGGACAGAACGTGATGCCCGTCCTCATCGACGCCGTGAAGGACTACGTGAGCCTGGGCGAGGTCTCCGACGTGTACCGTCAGGTGTTCGGCCTGTACCGCGAGCCGATCATTTTCTAGGAGCGAGGAGAGCCATGAGCGAGCCGATCAGGATCAGCAGGGCGGCGGTGAAGAAGGCGAGGCCGAAGGACAAGGACCTGACCTTCGGGACCGTCTTCACCGACCACATGTTCGTCATGGACTTCCAGGAGGAGAAGGGCTGGTACGACCCGCGGATCGAGCCGTACGGGCCGCTCAGCCTGGACCCGGCCGCGGCGGTGCTCCACTACGCGCAGGCCGTCTTCGACGGGCTGAAGGCGTTCCGGGGAAAGGACGGGAGGGTCCGCCTCTTCCGGCCGCAGAAGCACATCGAGCGGATGAACAACTCCGCGAGGCGCATGTGCATCCCGCCGCTCGATCCGGAGACGGCGCTGCGATCGCTCGTGGAGCTGGTCGGGCTCGAGAAGGAGTGGGTGCCGTCCACGGTCGGGACGTCGCTCTACGTGCGGCCGACGATCATCGCGAACGAGGCGTTCCTCGGCGTGCGGCCGGCGCACTCCTACATCTACTACGTCATCCTCTCGCCCGTCGGCGCGTACTACCCCGAGGGGATGAACCCGGTGAAGATCCTCGTCGTGGACAAGTATGTCCGCGCCGTCGAGGGCGGTGTCGGCGCGGCGAAGACCGCCGGCAACTACGCGGCGAGCCTCTACGCGGCGGAGGAGGCCAAGCACGCGGGCTTCACGCAGGTGCTCTGGCTCGACGGGCGCGAGCGGAAGTACCTCGACGAGGTCGGCACGATGAACATCATGCTGAAGATCGGCGACGAGGTGATCACGCCGCCGCTCACGGGCACGATCCTGCCCGGCGTCACGCGCGACTCGGCGCTCACGCTCATGCGCGAGTGGGGGCTCCGCGTCGCCGAGCGCCAGGTCTCGATCGACGAGGTCGCCCAGGCCGCCCACCGGGGGACGCTCAAGGAGGTGTGGGGCACGGGGACGGCGGCGGTCATCTCGCCCGTCGGTGAGCTCGCGTACAAGGGCGAGCGGATCGTGATCAACGAGGGCAAGATCGGCGCGCTGACGCAGAAGCTCTACGACGCGATCGTCGGGATCCAGTACGCCACGGCGCCGGATACCCACGGCTGGACCGTCCCGGTCTAGAGGAGGCCGCGCGATGAACGACTGCGTCTTCTGCAAGATTCGCGACGGGCAGATCCCCTCGCTGAAGGTCTACGAGGACGAGCAGACCCTGTGCATCATGGACATCAACCCGCTCACCCGGGGGCACTGTCTCGTGCTCACCAAGTCGCACGCGCCGACGATCTGGGACGCCGACGTCGAGGACCTCCAGGCGGCGATCGCCACGGCCAAGCGCGTCGCGGAGGCGTTGAAGGCGGCGGTGCAGCCCGACGGCCTCAACATGCTCCAGGCCAACGGCACGGCGGCGTTCCAGTCGGTGTTTCACTACCACCTCCACCTGATCCCGCGCTGGAACAACGACGGCAAGGGCTTCGACTGGAAGCTCGTGCCGGGCGACCGCGAGCAGATCATGAAGATCGGCGACAAGCTGCGGACGCACCTCGGAGGCGAGACATGACGGCCGCCCGCACGGTGCGCGTCGTCGTCGCGAAGCCCGGCCTCGACGGGCACGACCGCGGGGCCAAGATCGTCGCGCGCGCGCTGCGCGACGCCGGGTTCGAGGTGATCTACACCGGCCTCCACCAGACGCCCGAGCAGATCGTCGCGACGGCGATCCAGGAGGACGCCGACGCGATCGGGCTCAGCGTGCTGTCGGGCGCCCACAACTACCTCTTCAAGCGCGTCCTCGAGCTCCTGAAGGAGAAGGGCGCCGGGGACGTCGCGGTCTTCGGCGGCGGCATCATCCCGCCCGAGGACATCGCCGCGCTCAAGGCGATGGGCGTGCGGGAGCTGTTCACACCCGGCACGTCGACCCAGGACATCATCCGCTTCGTCCGCGAGAACATCCGCGCGGCGGCCTGACGCGGCGGCATAATCCTTCGTCAAGGAAACGGCGATGATCAAGAAGATCGGCGGCAAGTACGTGGTGCTGTCCGAGACGACGGGGCGGCGCTTCGGAACGTACGAGACGCGGGAAGAGGCCGAGAAACGGCTGCGCCAGCTCGAGATGTTCAAGCACATGCGGAAAAGCGGCGCGCGCCCGCGGCGTCGCGGGTAGGCAAGCATGGACTTCGAGCTGACCGACGACCAGCAGCGCGTCCGCGCGGTCGCGCGCGAGTTCGCGGAGGCCGAGCTGGGCGACAAGATCGCGCCCTACGACGAGCGCCAGGAATTCCCGTGGGCGATCGTGAGGAAGCTCGGGCCGCTGGGCTTCCTCGGCGCGCTCGTGGACGAGGAGTACGGGGGCGCGGGGCTCGACTATGTCTCCTACGCGCTGATCGTCGAGGAGCTGAACCGGGGCGACGCCTCGGTCGGCATCACGATGTGGGCGCACAACTCGCTCTGCACGAGCCACATCGCCCTGTTCGCC
>JACPCG010000168.1 GCA_016179925.1 Candidatus Rokuibacteriota bacterium
GGGCTCCCGTTCGGCCAGGGCCATCACCTCCGCCACTGGGCGCAGGGCGGCCCGACGACGCTGTCGAACCTCTCGCTCCTCTGTCGCCGTCACCACCGCGCGGTCCACGAGGAGGGCTACCAGGTGGATCGGCACCCCGACGGCGAGCTTCGGTTCCGGCGCCCGGACGGGCAGCTGCTGCCCGAGGTGCCGCCGCCCGCTGCGATACCCGCCGATCCCGTCCAAGCCCTTCGGGAGCGGCACGAGACGCAGGGACTCCGCCTCCACGCGCGCACGGCGACTCCTAGGTGGCTGGGAGAGCCTCTGAACGTGGGCTGGGCGATCGACGTCTTGCACCCCTTGGCGGAGGTAAAGGCGATGGCCGAGGCTGGAGCGAACTACTCGGTGCCGTCCATCGTCGAGCCCTACGAACCAAGAGCCCAATAATGAACTGGCGGATCAGGAACAGGCCAAGCCGGCGGCCGAGGCGCGTGGAGAGCACGACACGCGCGGTGGGGACTCCGGCGACGCTTTACGCCAGGCGCCACATTCTCGCCGCTCGGCTTTCAGCGAGTGTCGGGCCGTGCTGACGCGACAGATGCTGTCCCTGCACCGGAAGTGGCACGCAGCCGGAAGCGCGGGCGGCGCCAGTGCGAAGGCGGTGCGCCTCAGCGTTGGACCGCGTCGAGCTGGCGCGCGAGCGCCGCGCGCTCGGTGACCGGCAGCTCGCAGGCGTAGTTGCGGCAGACATAGGCCGTCGCCTTGCCGCCGACGGCCTCGCGGTTCTGGAGCAACGGGATCCCCGCGGCGCCGCGCGCGTCGCCCGCGATCATGCCCGCGACGACGCGGTTCGGCAGGTAGCGGCCGAAGACTTCCGCCGCCAGCGGCCCGGGCCCGTCGCCGCGGGCGGGAGCGACGAGCGCGATCTCGACGACCGGCCCCAGGTTGAAGTCGAGCGCGCAGAGGAAGCGGCCGAAGCCTGAGGCGTGACGCGCCATGAGGTCGGCCATCGGCCGGAGCGCCTTCAGCGCCGTGGCCTCGTAACGCGACTCGCCCGTGAGGACCGCGAGCCTCAGGAGCGTCTCGATCGCGACCGAGCTGCCGCAGGGCACCGCGTTGTCGAAGAGGTTCCGCGGGCGAACGATCAGCGGCTCGTGGTCCGCGCCCGTGTCGTAGAAGCCGTCGAGCTTGTCGTCCCAGAAGAGGCGGAGCAGCTCCTCGGCGAGGGCGCGAGCCTCATCGAGCCAGCGCCGGTCGAACGTCGCCTCGTAGACCTCCACGAGGGCGGCGGCGACCATCGAGTAGTCCTCAAGGTAGCCCTTGAGCTTCGCCCGGCCGCCCTTCCAGGTGCGGAGGAGCCGGCCGCCGTCGCGCATGGAGGCGAGGACGAGCTCGGCGTTGTTCACCGCCGCGGCGACGTAGTCGGGGCGATCGAGCGCGCGGCCGGCTTCCGCGAAGGCCCGGCACGCGAGGCCGTTCCACGACGCGAGCACTTTATCGTCCCGCCCGGGGTGAACCCGGCGCTCCCGCGCTTCGTAGAGCCGCCGCCGGATCGGGGCGATGCGCTCGGGCTCCGGGTCCGCCGCCATATAGAGGATGTTCTTCCCTTCGAAGTTCGCGCCGCGGTCCACGCCCCAGTACCGCGCCGCGTACTCGGCGTCGGCCGGGCCCAGCACCTCCCGCAGCTCGTCGGCGGTCCAGACGAAGAACTTGCCCTCGTGGCCTTCCGAGTCGGCGTCCTGCGCCGAGTAGAAGCCCCCGGCCGGATCCGTCATTTCGCGCAGGATGTAGTCGAGCGTCTCCTCACACACGCGCCGGCACTCGGGGTCGCCGAAGGCGAGCCAGCCGTGGAGATAGAGCGAGGCGAGCTGGGCGTTGTCGTAGAGCATCTTCTCGAAGTGCGGCACGAGCCAGTGGGCGTCCACTGAGTAGCGGTGGAAGCCGCCGCCGAGCTGGTCGTAGATCCCGCCGCGGGCCATCATGGTGAGCGTCGTGTGCGCCATCTGGCGCGCGCGCGGGCTCTGCGTCCGCTTCCAGTAGCGCAGGACGAACTCCCAGATCATCGGCTGGGGGAACTTCGGCGCGCCCCCGAGGCCGCCGTCTCCATCGTCGAACTGCCCCGAGAGCGACCGGAAGGCCTCGTGGAGGGTTTCGTCGGTCAGGAGCTGGGCGGCGGCGCGCAGACGCTCGGACTGGCCGAGCGTCTCGCCGATCTGGCGCGCCGAGGCCATGACCTCGCCCCGGCGGCTCGCCCACGCCTCCGCGATCGCCTCGAGGAGCCGCGGGAAGCCGGGCAGCCCGTGACGGTCCGCGGGCGGGAAGTAGGTGCCGCCGTAGAACGGCTCGCCCGCCGGCGTGAGGAACACCGTCATCGGCCAGCCGCCGTGGCCCGTCATGGACTGGACCGCCTGCATGTAGATCTGGTCCACGTCGGGGCGCTCCTCGCGGTCCACCTTGACGCTCACGAAGTGACGGTTCATCACGGCCGCGATGTCCGGGTTCTCGAACGACTCGTGCTCCATCACGTGACACCAGTGGCACGCCGAGTAGCCGACCGACAGGAGCACGGGCTTGTCCTCGGCCCGCGCGCGCTCGAACGCTTCCTGGCCCCACGGATACCAGTCCACCGGGTTCTCCGCGTGCTGGAGGAGGTACGGGCTCGTTTCGCGCCCGAGACGGTTCACGAGCGGCTAAACGGCAGCGCGGCGACGCGCGCCGCGATCGTCCGGCCGCCGGCGCGGACGGTGACGACGGTGCCAGGTTCGGCGTGCTGGCGCCGCACGAACGCGAGCGCGATGGGCCGCCCGAGGCCGAAGGAGCGCGTCGCGCTCGTCACCCTGCCGATCTCCGCCTCCCCGGCGAGCACCGCCGCCCCGCGCTCCGGCACCGCGTCGCCCTCGAGCATGAGCCCGGCGAGGAGCCGGTTCACGTGGCCGCGGTCGCGGATCCTCACGACGACTTCCTGACCGGGATAGCAGCCCTTCGTGTGGGAAAGGAGATTCGCGGACGGGATCTCGGGCAGCAGCACGGTCTCGTCCACGTCGTGACCGTAGCGCGGCGTGCCCGCCTCGATCCTGAGCGACTCGAGCGCCGTGAGCCCGACGGGCCGGGCGCCAGCCGCCACGAGCCGGTCCCACAGCCGGCCGCCCTCTCCGACCGCGGCGACGATCCACACCTCGCGCTCGCCCGTCTCCGCGCCACCGGTGACGAGTCTCACGGGCGTCCCGTCGATCGTCGCCGCCGCGTGCGACCACGGCGCGTCGGCCGGACGCGCGCCCGCGAGCCGCTCGACCGTCGCGGGCGCGCCCGACCCCGCGAGCAGCAGGAGCGCGGTCTCCTCGGTCGCGTCGCGGAGCGAGGCCTTTTCCGAAAAGAGGTAGTGGTCCAGGGCTTCCACGACCTTCGGCGCCATGCTGGGCGGCGTGACGAGCAGGATCCGGTCGTCGAGGACCCAGACGAAGAGCACCACCTGGACCTTGCCGTGGACGTCGAGCAGCGTCGCGGCGCACCCCTGCCCCGGGGCGAGCGCCTTGACCTCGTTGGAGAGAAGGGCGTGGAGAAAGGTGGCGCGGTCGCGCCCCGTCACCTCGACGACGCCCCAGTCGCGGCGATCGATCAGTCCGGTGCCCTTACGCACCGCCGCGTACTCGGCGGCCGCGTCCCCGAAGTCGCCCGGCAGAAGCGTCAGCATGCGATCATTCTAAGCCCGCGCCGAGGATCTGTCGCGCGCGGGGCCATGCTAGACTGCGCGCCGTGCCACCGCCCGCTCCCGACCTCGTCCGCCGCTTCCAGCGTCGCCTCCTCGCCTGGTACGAGCGCCACGGCCGCGACCTCCCCTGGCGCCGCACGCGCCATCCCTACCGCGTGCTCGTGTCGGAGATCATGCTCCAGCAGACCCAGGTGGACCGCGTCGTCCCGAAGTATCGCGAGTTCCTGCGCCGCTATCCCACGCTCGCGAGCCTGGCGGCGGCGCCCGTGGACGAGGTCCGGCGTCTCTGGTACCCGCTCGGCTACAACATCCGGCCCGTCCGCCTGCACGCGATCGCGCGCGAAACGTTCGCCCGCTACGGCGGCCGCCTGCCGGACAGTGCGGAGACGCTGCGGAGCCTCCCTGGAGTCGGTCGCTACACCGCGGGCGCGATCCTCGCGTTCGCCTACGGCCGCGACACTGCGGTCCTCGACACCAACGTGCGCCGCGTCGTGGGCCGCGTGTTCCTGGGTCCGCGCGGTCTCGCCCGGGTGCGCGGCGAGAACGCGTTCTGGGAGTTGGCCGAAGCGCTCGTCCCGCGCGGCCGCGGCTACGACTTCAACCAGGCGCTCATGGACTTCGGCGCCACGTGGTGCACGCCGCGCCGGCCCAAGTGCGCGCTGTGCTCCATGAAGAGCTTCTGCCGCAGTTACGGGACGTTAGCACAGGGCACCAATGGCCGCGCTTGAAGGCAAGGTGGCCCTCGTCGCGGGCGGGGGGACCGGCATCGGCCGGGCGACCGCGGCGCTCTTCGCGCGGGAGGGCGCGCGCGTGGTCGTGTTCGGCCGCCGCGAGCGGTTGCTCGCGGAGACGGCGGAGGCGATCGGGAAGGCGGGCGGGAGCGCACTGGCCGTCGCGGGCGACGTCGCGCGCGAGGATGACGTCGTGCGCCTCGTCGCGGCCGCGTGGAGCGCGTGGGGCCGCGTGGACGTCCTCGTGAACGCGGCGGCCGTGCGCCTGCACGCCCCCCTCACCGAGGTCAGCGCGGCGGATTTCGCCGAGGTGCTGCGCATTAACCTCGTCGGCGGCTTCATCCTGACGAAAGCCGTCGTGCCCCCGATGCGCGCGAGCGGCGGCGGGTCCATCATCCACATCGGCTCGGCGATCGGCACCGCGGCCGTCGCGGACTTCGCGCCCTACATCGCCTCCAAGGCGGGGCTCCACCAGCTCGCCAAGGCCGCGGCGGTCGAGCTGGTCGGCGACGGGATCCGCGTGAACGTCGTCGCGCCCGGGACGATCGACACGCAGATCGGCCAGGAGATCCCCGAGTTCCGCCGGCGCGTGATCGAGCACCGTATCCCCATCGGGCGCCTCGGCCACGTGGACGACGTCGCCCACGCGTGCCTCTACCTCGCCTCCGACCAGGCGCGCTACGTCACCGGCACGATCCTCGCCGTGGACGGCGGCTGGACCGCCTCGTAGAGGCCCCGTGCCGCTCGTCATCGAAGTGGCCGCGGCGCTCATTCGGGACGAAGCGGGGCGCTATCTGATCACCCAGCGCCAGCGCGGCTCGCACCTCGAAGGGCTCTGGGAGTTCCCCGGCGGCAAGCGCGAGGCCGGGGAGTCGCACGAGGACGCGCTCCGGCGCGAGCTGGCCGAGGAGCTGTCGGCGACGTTCGCCGTCGGCGAGAAATTCACGACCGTGACGTGGGAGTATCCCGACCGAACGGTCGTGCTCCACTTCTACCGTTGCACCCTCGAATCCGGCGAGATCGCGCCGCGCGAGTCCCAGTCCATGGCGTGGGTCTCGCCCGAGCGCCTCGGCGAGTTCAGCTTCCCTCCGGCCGACCGCGAGCTGATCCAGCGGCTCGTGCGCAGAAACGCCTCGCGCTAGCCCGAAGGATTCCAGGCTAGGCGACGGCGTCGAGCCAGGCCTCGAAGCAGCGGCGCCCCTGACGATCGAGCGCGGGGGCGAAGCGTGCCGTGTCGCGCCTCAGCTGGGCGACTGACACTTCGGGCGTGGCGCCGATCTCGCAGGCGTGGCCGACGAACCAGCGCTCGAGGCCCCGGGCCGTCGCCTCCGCGTGGAACTGTAGCGCGAGCGCCCGCCGGCCCCACGCGAACGCCTGGTTCTCGTAGGCCTCGGTGGAGGCCAGGCGCACGGCGCCGCGCGGCAGGTCGAAGGTGTCGCCGTGCCAGTGGAGCACCGCCGTCTCCTCGGGAGCGAGGCAGCGGAGGCAGGAGCGGCGGCCCTCGTCGGTGAGGACGAGCGGCGCCCAGCCGATCTCCTTCCGGCCGCCGGGATAGACGCGGGCGCCGAGGGCGCGCGCCATGAGCTGGCTCCCGAGGCACACGCCGAGCGTCGGCAGGTCGGCGGCGAGGCGCTTCTCGAGGAGCCGCAGCTCGTCGAGGACGAACGGGTAGCTCGCCTCCTCGTACGCGCCGATCGGCCCGCCCAAGACGACGAGCAGGTCCGGGCGGAGCGGATCGAGAGCGCCGAGGGCGTCGAGCGCCGCCTCCGCGTACGCGACGCGGTAACCGCGATCGTCCAGCACGCGCTCGAAGCTCCCGAGGTCTTCGAAGGCGACGTGGCGGACCGCGAGGGCGTCCTTCACTCTCGTGCGCCCGCCAAGCGCGCCTTGAGCGCGGCCACGTCTGCGGGGACGCCCACGATCAGCTCGCGGCCGTCGATCACCATCGTCGGTCGGTGATCATCGCCGGTCAGCGAGCGCAGTCGCGACACCGGCCACGATGGCGAAAGCCCGGCCGAGATCGAACTCTGCGAAGTCCTCATCGCGCAGCACCGGCTTCAACTGGGACTCGACTTGCGGTTTCAGCGCCGCGAGCCGATTCGCCGTAACATCCACCGGCTCGTTTTCCGGGACGGCCAGTTTCTGCGCGACGAGTTCGAGCAGAGCGCGATCGTGCACGCGGAAGCCCATCCGGCGAACGGCGTGGTCGACATCGTAGAAGTCTCGGATCGCCGCTTCGTGTCGGGTCAACGCCGCCCGCAGCTTCTCCGCCATCGCCTCTTCCCGTGCCAGGCACCGTACGGGAACGGTCGACGCGCACGGTGATCCGGAAACCGGGTCGAGCAGCAGCGTCTTCGCTTCACCTACGATCGCAGAGGTCAGGACCGGCTCGCGGAGGCCCACTTCTATATTGATGGCTTCGTCCCGTTCAGCGAGCAACGAGCGGTAGCCGATGGCGGCAGTATACTGCCTCGACTGGTTCGCCCCGGTGAGGGGTGTGACGATGCGCAGACTCCGCAACTGCTTTGGGATAGCGGCGATCGCCGCCTTCGATTCCGCGGCGCGCCGGCTTCTCTCCTTGCGCGTTGCCTCGACTGGAGTGGAGACGAGGAAGTCGAGGTCCTCGCTCAGACGATAGAACCCCAGATGGACCTTCGCCAGGCACGTGCCACCCCTGAAGATCAGACCGGGCGCAGCAACCGCGAGGTGGCGGAGGATCACCGAGCAGAAATAGTCCTTCTCGATGAGCCGTGGAGCGAACCGCGTCTGCGCGGCGGTAAAGGTCACCGTCTCGCGGAAGAACGCGGTGTCTTCGTGCAGGCGGAGCGGGGCGGGTTCAGCCACTCTCGTTCCAGACCACGCCCCAGCGCCGGTCGACAGTCCCGCGTTTCGGCCGCGTGGGAATCCAGGGGATCAAACTCGCGGTGGGCTCGAGTGCCCGCTGCAGTTTCCGTAGCAGGGCGGCGTTCACGCCCTTTCGGTCCAGCAACGCTCCGATCCTCCGAATCGTTCCGCGGTCGCCGTAGCGTAGAGTAACGCGCACCAACTCCGCGGCGCCGACGCGCCTGGCAGCGAGTTCCGTGCAGATCCATCCGAATGCGCGCGGGAGGCTGTTGAACCGCGACCAGTCGTATACTGCATCGACAAGCGTCCGGACTCGGGACGAGTAGACCGCGCTCTGGCCGTCGGGCGTCCTCACCTCGTCAGTGTCGCCGAGCCGCTCGTCGGCCACCTTGATGAGCGTCAATGCCACCGCCCCGACCGAGCGTTCGCCCGAGATTCGGTTGTTGTAGGCGTAAACGCGTGTCGGCACCTGCTCGTCGAGGCCGTAGCGGTTGAACGCGTTGGGCCCACAGATCTGGTAGCGTCCTCGGCGGTCCTCCAGAAGCGTGTTGAGAGTGAGGGCTTCGTCGGGGCTCCACGACCCACCGAGCGGCAGTTGCGATGGCACCAGGTAAAGGCCGCGGCGCACCCGTGCGATCAAGCCGCCACGGGCCATACGGCGGAACAGCTCACGCTCCTGCAGGCGCGTCAGCCTCAGCGGGCCGGTCAATTCCCCGGTCCGCACGACCCGCTGCTTTCGCATTTGCAGGTACGCAAGCATCTGCGTTTCCTGGCGCCCGAGGCTCCGCTTCACGCGTGTATCCTATTTCATGTAAATGGCTTGACGAACCATTTAGTAAAACAATGATACAACGACAGGGCCGCCATGTCCCCATACCAGGATCTTCCCGCTCAGAGGTGGGAACCGACCCGGATCGCGCTATTGTTGGCTCAGCGCGAAGCCGACGGGGAGGACCCTCCATGAACCGACGCGACCAGGGGCGCTCGCTCCTCCAGCAGTGGGACGCCGCGAAGCCGGCGAACTTCTACGACGACGACCGCTACCTGCGCATGGCGCTGGCCCGCCGCCTCGGCCCCGCGCGGCTCGCCCAGGCGGAGCCTCAGCTCCGCCAGGCCGGCGCGGACTCGGCGGGCCCAGTGAACCGCGCGGCGTTCGTCCTCGATCGGCCCGAGCACCTGCCCCGTGTGGAAGCCTGGAACGCGGTCGGCGAGCGCACCGAGGAGGTCGTCTACCATCCCGCGCATCACGAGGTCGGCCGGCTGGTCTGGCGCTCGGGCATTCTCGCGGTGCTCGGCGAGCCCGGCAACGTGACGCTCCACGCGGCGCTCACCTATCTCTTCGGCCTGAACGGTGAGGTCCCGCACCTCTGCTCGGTCGCGTGCACCGCCGGACTCATCAAGGCGATCCAGCGGGCGGGGAGCGACTGGATGCGCGCGAAGTGGCTGCCCAGGCTCCTCGATCGCGACTACGACCGCCGCTGGCACGGCGCTCAGTTCCTCACCGAGGTCCAGGGCGGGTCCGACGTCGGCGCCAACGCCTGTGTCGCGCGACCCCGGGCCGGCGAGCCCGGCCTCTTCAGCCTGAGCGGCGAGAAGTGGTTCTGCTCGAACGTCGCCGCCGATCTCTACGCCGTGAGCGCGCGCCCCGAGGGGGCGCCCGACGGCACCCCGGGCCTCGCGCTCTTCGTCGTCCCGCGCCGGCTCGACGACGGGCGGCCGAACGGCGTCGCTATCCGGCGGCTCAAGAACAAGCTCGGGACGCGGACGCTCCCGACCGCCGAGCTCGACTTTCAGGACGCGGTGGCGTACCCGCTCGGCCCGGCCGACGAGGGCTTCAAGCTCCTCATGGGCGTGATCATCAACACCTCGCGCCTCGAAGTGGCGATCGGCTCGAGCGGGATGATGCGGCGGGCGTGGGTGGAGGCGTTCCACTACGCGCGGCTGCGCGAGGCCTTCGGCCGCCGGCTGATCGACTTCCCCGCCGTGCGCCAGCAGCTCGCCGAGATGAAGGCGCTCGGCACGGCCGCCCTCGCCTTCACGCTCTTTGTCGCGGCACTCGAGGACCAGCTCGGGCTCGCCGGCGCCCACCCCGAGGACGACCCGCTCTACCGCACGGCCGTCAACGTCAACAAGTTCGCCTCCTCGATCGACGCGGGGCTCGTCGTGCACCACGCGATCGAGATCCTCGGCGGCAACGGCACGATCGAGGACTTCAGCCCGCTGCCCCGGCTCTACCGCGAGGTGCCCGTCCAGGAGAGCTGGGAAGGGCCGCACAACACGCTGATGGCGCAGCTCCTCCGCGACGCCCTCCGCTCGAAGATGCACGACGCGCTCCTCGCGAAGGCCCAAGATCTCCTGCTCGGCGTCAAGCAGCCCGGGCTCGCGGCGACGCGGGAGGCGGCGCTCGCGGCGCTCGACGACACGCGCGCGCGCCTGAACGGGATCCTGCGCACCGACCCCGACGCGGCGGCCTTCCACATGCGCGGTCTCATGACGCGCGTCGCACGCATCATGCAGGTCTCGCTCCTGCTCGAGGACGCCCAGCACGCCGCCGGCGAGAAAGGCCTCGGCTGGCTCGGCGCCGCCGCCCAGCTCCTCCTGAACCGCCACGTGCTGGCGGGCTACGACCCGGCGGCCGACCGCGGCTACCCCGAGCTGATCCGCGAGATCCTCGCGGAGACCCCATGACGATCGGCGACCTCCGCGTGATCCTGGCCGACATTCCCGTCCGGCGCCCACACGAGATGTCCTTCACCACCCTCAAGGCGGTGAACTACGTCTTCGTCCGCGTCGAGACGCGGGACGGCCTCGTCGGCTGGGGGGAGGCGGCCTGTCTCGGCGGCCCGACCTGGAGCGAGGAATCGGCGGAGTCAGTCGCGGTCACGATCGAGCGCTACCTCGCGCCCTGGCTCGTCGGCCGCGACGCCACGCAGATCGAGGCGCTGAACCGCGAGATGGCCCGCCGCGTGCAGGGCAACCCCTTCGCGCGCGCGGCGGTCGAGATGGCGCTCTGGGACCTCAACGGCCGGGCGCTCGGCGTGCCAGTCCACCGCCTGCTCGGCGGCCGCGTGCGCGACCGCGTGCCGCTCTCCTGGTCACTGGCCGTGGCGGACCCCGACGCCGAACTGGCCGAGGCGCGGGCGAAAGTCGCCCTCGGCCACCGCATCTTCAAGATCAAGACGGCCGCGCACCCGCTCGCCCACGACGTCGAGCGCGTGCGGCGCCTGCGCGAGGCGCTCGGACCCGACGTCTCCCTGCGCGTGGACGCCAACCAGGGATGGGACCGCCCAACCGCGCTCCGGGCGATTCGGGCGCTCGAGCCCTACGCGCTCGACTTCGTCGAGCAGCCGGTGCCGCGCTGGGACCTCGGCGGGATGGCCGAGATCGCGCGCAGCGTGACGGTGCCCATCATGGCCGACGAGTCCTGCTGCTCGCCGCACGACACGCTCGCCATCGCGCGCCTCGGCGGCGTCAGCATCCTCTCGCTCAAGCTCACCAAGTCGGCGGGCATCCTCGGCACGATGGCCATCGCGCGGATCGCCGAGGCCGCCGGCCTCGGCTGCTACGTCGGCTGTATGATCGAGACCTCGCTCGGCACCGCCGCCTATCTTCAAGTCGCGCTGGCGGCGGCGCCCGTCACCTGGGGCTGCGAGCTGTTCGGCCCGCTGCTGCTCCTCGGCGACGTGGTGCGGCGGCCGGTCGCGTACGAGGCGGGCGCGATCCTGGCGCTCGACGGGCCCGGCCTCGGCGTCGAAGTGGACGAGACCCTGCTGAAGGAGTGGACACGCTGATCAGCGCTTCTTGGCGAGGAACGCCTATCGTATTGACCCCGGCCGGGCGCGCGCATAGCATTGGGGCCTCTCCGGTCCGCGAACAACCTGAAGGATGGAGGGCAGAGCATGAAGGGACGACCCGGAATCTCCCTACTGGTCGCGCTACTGGTGGCCGGGCTCGGCATGCCGGCCCTCGCCCAGAAGCCCGTGAAGATCGGCGTCCTCACGCCGCTCTCGCCCCCCGGCGACGCCAGCGCCGGGCAGTTCATCGTCCGCGGCGCCAAGATGGGCGCCGAGGACGTCAACGCCCGGGGCGGCGTCCTCGGCGGGCGCAAGATCGAACTGGTCGTCGAGGACGACGCCGGGACGCCGGAAAAGGGCGCGGCCGGGTTCCGGAAGCTCGCCAGCCAGGATCAGGTGGTCGCGGTCGTCGGCCAGTTCCACAGCTCGGTGATGACCGCCGCCCAGGTGCTGGCCGAGCAATTCAAGATCCCGGTCTTCTCCACGCAGGCCTCCGCCCGCGGGATCACCGAGAAGCACCTCAACTACACCTTCCGGACGCACGTGATCGATCCCGACCGGGTCCAGCTCTGGAACCGGTGGATCATGGAGCGCGGCTTCAAGCGGGTCGCCCTGATCGCGGAGAATACCGACTACGGCGTCGGCCTCGTCGAGGAGACCAAGAACTTCTTCAAGTCGATGGGCGTGCAGGCCGAGCTGAAGACGATCATCTTCGATCGGGCCGTGGTGGACCTCACGCCCCAGCTGCTCGAGATCAAGAACTGGAAGCCGCACGTGGTCCTGAACGGCGGCGTTGGCACGCCGGTCTATTTGATCATCAAGCAGGCGTACGACGTCGGTCTCTTCCCGGCGGTGCCGATGCTGGTGTCGTACGATCTGCCCGTGCGCCCTGAGTTCTGGAAGAACCTGGGCGAGAAGGGCAATTACGTCTCGTTCATCGTGTACTACCACCCGACCATGAGGTTGACCGGCCGCGGCGAGGCGTTCCGCAAGAAGTACATGGCCGAGTTCAAGGAAGACCCGATCTACGGCGCGTTCAACGGGTACGCCCAGGTGGTGCTCCTCGCCGACGCGCTCAACGCCGCCAGGAGCGACAAGGGCGAGGACCTGGTCAGGGCGCTCCTGGCCAACAAGTTCGAGGGCTGGAACGGGACGATCAGCTTTTCCCGCGGCGAGGGCCCGTACTGGCAGCAGTGGACGCCGCCGATGCTGGTGACCCAGTACACGAGGCCCGAGATGCCGTTCGCGGAGGTGAAGATCGTGTTCCCGCCGGACCTCAAGACCGGAGACTGGGCGCCCGGCCCGAAGCGCTGACGCCGGGTCCTGCCTCGCGTGGACCCGGTCCTCTTCTCCCAGTACGTCCTCTCGGGCCTGGTCATCGGCGTGATCTACAGCCTGATGGCCCTGGGGATCACCTTCATCTACAGCATCATGAAGATGATCAACTGGGGGATGGGCGAGTTCTACATGATCGGCAGCTACGTGCAGTACGCGCTCATCGTCACCCTCCTCGGGCCAGACCTCTGGTACGTGGCGGTGCCGCTGTCCATGGCGACCGTCTTCCTCCTCGGCCTGGTCATCCAGCGCTTCCTGCTCCGGCCGATGTTCGTGGGCGGCATCGAGCGGCGCGACGAGTACGCGACGATCATCACCATCGCGCTCATGGTCTTCTTCCGGAACCTGGCCATCGTGCTCGGCGGCCCCAACCAGTACGCGCCGCCCGACTACGCCCGGCCGCTCACGCTCGGCACGCTCCCGATCTCGGGCAATCGCTTCGTGGCGCTCGTCGGCACGCTCGTCCTGCTCGCCTTGTTCTACCTCGTGATCAAACAGACCTGGGTGGGGCGGGCCCTCCGCGGCGCCGCACAGAACCGCGTGGGGATCCAGACGGCCGGGATCGACGTCCTCCGCCTCGACATGGTGGCCTTCGGTATCGGCGTGGCGCTGGCCGCCGCGGCCGGCGCGCTGCTGGCGCCAGACTTCCTCGTGTATCCGGAGAACGGCGCCATCTCGACCTTCAAGGGCTTCGAGATCATCGTCATCGGCGGGCTCGGCTCGGTCCTCGGCAGCGTCGTCGGCGGGGTGCTTCTCGGCGTCATCGAGGCGCTGGGATCGGTCTTCGTCTCGGCGTCCTACAAGGACCTCTACGGCTTCCTGCTGCTCATCGCGCTGCTCGTCTTCCGGCCCACCGGGCTCTTCGGCGAGCGCGAGCGCACCGTATAGCGGGCCTCAGAGCCCGTGAACCAATCGTCCTCCCGAGGGGCGGCCCGGGTTTCCCGGGCCGCCTCCGAGCGCCGGGGGGTTTGGGGGGCGCCCGGAGCCCCCCATGTTCTCAGTCGCGGAGCCGGCGGGGAGCGAGAACCGGGGCGAGCGCCGGCACGCGCGCCGCGAGGTACCCGCCGGCACTACGGAAGATCCCCACGAGACCCGCCGGGTAGGCGCGCGCGACCACGATCACCAGCAGGGCGAACAACACCATCCGGACCTCGCCCCACGCGCGGAGCAGCTCCGAGAGGACCTCGATGAAGACCGCGCCCAGGATCGGGCCGGGGAAGGTCCGGAGGCCTCCCACGATCACCATCACGACGACCATGGCCATCTCGTTGAACTTCATCGGCGTCGGCGACAGCAGGCCGAGGTAGTGGCCCTGGAACCCCCCGGCGACGGCGGCGAAGACGGCCGAGGTGGCGAAGACGAACCGCTTCCACTTGAAGGTGTCCACCCCCATGACCGCCGCCGCCTCTTCGTCGTCTCGGATGGCGCGCATGTACGCTCCGATCCTGGAATCGACGATCGCCCACGCGGCCAGCATCGCCCCCAGCGCCAGTCCGAGGAAGAGGTAGTAGTACGGGGTGGAGCGCGGGGTGCCGAACAGGAATGGCGCGGCCAGGCCGAGGTCGCCGCGGGTGATCCCGTACTCGACCGTGACGAGGAGCCGGACAGACTCGGCGAAGGCCCAGGTGGCGAGCGCCAGGTAGATGGCCCGCATCCGGAGGCACAGCGTGCCGAGGCCGTACCCGATCGCCGCCGCCAGCACCACGCCCAGTGCGATCCCCACGAGGATCGGCACGCGGGCGTACTGGACCAGCAGGGCCGAGGTATACGCCCCGATCGCGGCGAACGTGTGGTGCGCGAGCGAGAACTGGCCGGTGTAGCCGGCCAGGAGGTTCCAGCCGATGGCGAGGATCACGTAGTAGAGGCTGGTGGCGAGCACGTGCGTGTGGTACTCGGACGCGACGAACGGCAGCCACGCCAGAGCGACGTACGCGAGGAGGCACCAGCCGAGGCGGCGGGCGAACGGCGGCAGAGGCTCAGGCTCCGAGGAGCGCGTCGCGAATGATCTCGCGGAGCTGGTCAGCGAAGGCCTGGCGCGGGCCCTCGCGGCGCACGCAGCCGATCTCGAGCATGTAGAGATAGTCGGAAATCTCCACGGCCTTGCTGATGTTCTGATCGACCAGGAGGATCGTGACGCCCGCCGCCCGGACCTCGAGGAGCCGCTCGTAGACCTGCGCGGCGATCCGCGGCGCGAGGCCCGCCGTGGGCTCGTCCACCAGGAGCAGGATCGGCTCGGTCACCAGCTCCTTGGCGATGGAGAGCATCTTGGCCTCTCCGCCGGAGAGCGCCGTGGCGCGGACCCGTCGCTTCTCTCGCAGGCGAGGGAAGGCGGCGTAGGCACGCTCCAGCATCCCGGCCACGCGCGTCCTGTCGTGCCGGACGACCCAGGACCCGAGCTGCAGGTTCTCGTGCACCGTCAGCTGCGGAAAGATGTTCGCCCCCTGCGGCACGTAGCCGATCCCCAGCCGTTTCAGCGCGTGCGGCGCGAGGGCATGGACCTCACGTCCGTCGAAGACGATCCGGCCCCGGCTGGGATGGAGGAACCCGAAAACCGTCTTGAGGAGTGTCGACTTCCCCGCGCCGTTGGGCCCGATGACGCCCGTCACCGTGCCCGCGGCGACGCGGAGGTGGACGTCGTTCAGGATGTCGATGCCTTCGACATAGCCGGCGACGATTCCGTCCAGCTCGAGGAGCGCCATCTACCGCCCCAGATAGGCTTCGAGGACGGCGGCGTGGTTGGCGATCTCCTCGAAGGACCCCTCGGCGATGAGCTTCCCTTCGTGCATGACCGAGACTCGCGGGCAGAGCCGGCGCAGCGCCGCCATCTCGTGGGACACGATCAGGAACGTCACACCCTCCTCCCCGTTCATCCGGAGGATCGTCTCCATGATGGTGTCCTTGATCGTGGGGTGCACGCCGGCGAACGGCTCGTCCATCAGGAAGAGATGGATCGGGCGCACCATGAGCCCCCGCGCGATCTGGAGCAGCATGCTCTGGCCGCCGCTGAGCTCCTTGGCCAGCGCGTGGCGCAGCCGGTCCAGAGTGACGAACTCCAGCAGCCGGCGCGCGCGGTCGAGGATCTCGGCCATCGGGCGGTGCCCACCCCGGTCGAGCTCCGCCAGAGCCGGGACCAGGACGTTCTCCAGCACGGTCATGTTCCCGAAGAGCTTCGGGATCTGGAATGTCCGTGCGACGCCCCGCCCGGTGATCTCGTGAGGCCGCAAGCGGTCGATCCGTTCCCCTCGCAGGCGAATCTCCCCGGCGTCCGCGCGATACAGGCCCGAGAGCAGGTTGACCGTCGTGGTCTTGCCCGAGCCGTTGGGCCCGATGAGGCCGCGGACCTCACCCCGGCCGACGGCGAGGGGGAGGCTGTCCACGGCCACCAGGCCCCCGAACCGCTTGGTGAGACCGCGCGTCTCGAGCAGCCACCCGTTCGGCGCCCCGTGAACGCTCGTCACACCAACGGCTCCCAGAAACGCTGGATCTCGATCAGATACCCGTTCGGGTCGCGCACGAACGCGTTGTAGATCCGGTATGGCGGATTGTCGGCAGGCTGCTTGACGAACTCGACGCCCTGGCCCCGGAGATGCGCGCACCACTCGTCGACCTGATCCGTGACGAGCGTCAAGACGAGGCCGCGAGGCTCGATTGGCGCATCCGGTCGCTGACAGAAGCCCAGGTAGGCCTCGCCGCTCACGTGGTAGATACGGCACGTGCCCTGGTCGCGCGCCAGGCGGAGGCCAAGGATCCGCTCAT